>JANQQD010000231.1 GCA_028285185.1 Anaerolineae bacterium
ACGATCGACCGTCCAGTGGATCCGCCGTTCGCAGCCTGTCGGTTATCCGCGCCGCGCGACAACCTCTTCGCTGGCCTCCTCTTTGGAAGGTTCGAACAACTGGATCGGCTGGGCCGGCATCACCGTAGATATTGCGTGCTTGTACACCAGTTGCGAATGGGTATCCCGCCGCAGCAAGACGGAGAAATTGTCAAACCACGTAATGATTCCCTGGAGCTTCACACCGTTGACGAGAAAAATCGTCACTGGCGTCTTGTTCTTGCGAACGTGGTTGAGGAACACGTCCTGCACATTTTGGTTTTTTTCTGACATGCGCGATGTCCTGCCTTTTCGTGTTCGTACGTTCGATTGGTCTTTCCGCGCTTGCTTTGTGGGACGCAACCGGGACCCTCCAAGGCCCATGCAGTCGATATGGTGCCCCGGCGAGGATGCGCCAAGGGCCGGTCGAGATCGAAGGATTCACGATTGGATGTCCGGCCGCTGTCCGGCCGCGTATGACGCATAGGCCTGCCTCAGCCGGGACGCAAGCAGCCCCGGGTGCCCGTTGCCGATCACGTGATCGTCGATCTGCACGATCGGGATGCAATAGGTCGAGGCACTGGTCAGGAACGCCTCACGGGCCTGGACGGCCTCCTCCAAGGTAAACGGCCGCTGTTCGAACGGCATTCCGGCCTCCTCAGCGATGCGCAGCAGCGACTGCCGGGTGATGCCGTTCAATATCATGTGATCGGCCTGGCGCGTCACCAGAACGCCGTCCTTCGACACGATCCAGGCGTTGGACGAACAGCCTTCCGTGACGAACCCCTCGTCGTCCAGCATCCAACCCTCGAGCGCCCCCGCTTCGGCCGCACTCTGCTTGCCCAATGCCTGAGGCAACAGGGCGATCGATTTGATGTCCCGACGTTTCCATCGGATGTCCGGCATCGAGACCACCCGGACACCCTGTTCCAGCACCTTGGTGGGGAACAGGTCCGTGCGGCGGACGGTCATGACAAGCGAAGGGGCCGTTCCCGGCGGCGGAAATCGGAAATCGCGAGGGGCCACGCCGCGTGTGACCTGAAGATAGATGACGCCGTTGCGCACGCGGTTGCGGCGGACAAGCTCGCGCATCACCAGCGCGTGGGCCCGCCGGCCCATCGGTCGGGACATCTTCAACTCACGCAGAGAGCGGTCGAGGCGGTCGATGTGTCCCTCCTCGTCCACCAGCCGGCCATCCTGTATCGCGATGACCTCGTAGACCCCGTCGGCGAACTGATAGCCGCGGTCCTCGATATGGACCGTCGCCTGCTGAAGCGGCAGGAACTGACCGTTTACGTAGGCGACACGGGACATCGCGCCCTTCCCCTTTCTTGTTTTCCGGATCGTGCGTCGCTCAGAAGAACTCGAGCCGCACCGCGAACAGCTTCTCGATCTTTCTCACCGATTCCGCGCGCGCCAGCAGGATCACGCGGTCATGCGGCTTCACGATCGTGTTGGGGCGGGCGATGATGACGGCGCGGTCGCGCACCAGGGCCCCGATGATGACGCCCGGCGGCAACGGGATGTTGCGGACCGCGTTGTTGACCAGGCTCGATGTCTCAAGGGCTTCGGCTTCGATCAGCTCGGCAAAGCCGTCACGCAGGGAGTGCACGGCCCGGATCCGTCCCCGCCGGACATGCTGCAGGATGGTCGACGCGGTGATGGCCCGCGGGCTGACGGCCGCATCGATGTTCAGAGACGAATTCACCAGCGGCGCATAGGTGTTTTGATTGAACAGCGACACGGCGCGCTTGGCGCCATAGTGCTTCGCCAGCACGGACGAGAGCACGTTGACCTCGTCATTGCTGGTCACGGCGACGACGACCTCGGCCAGATGCACATTCGCCTCGGCCAGCACCTCCGGATCTAGCCCGCTTCCCTTCAGCACCGTCGTCCGCGACAGCTGCTGGGCCACATATTCCGCCCGATGCGGATCCGTCTCGATGATCCGCACGGTCATGCCCGGATGTTCGTGCTCGATCTCCTCGGCCAAGCAGAGGCCGATATTGCCGCCGCCGATGACGATGATGCGGCGAACTTCCGGCTCTTCGTGGCCGAAGGCGGCCATGGCACGCGCGACGTGACTTTCTTCCGTGACGAAATACACGTCGTCGCCCGGCAGCATCTGGTCCAGGCTGTCGGGGATGATGGCGCGGCCACCGCGGATGATGGCGATCACCTCGATATTGAGGTCGGGAAACAGGCCGGTCAGCTGGCGGAGCGGCGTGTTGACGATGGGGCAGTCGGCCCGGCAGGTGACGCCGATCACGCGGACCAGCCCATCGGCCATGGGGATCATCTCGAACGCGCCGGGCACCACCAGGCGGCGTACGATCGCCCGCGCCACCTCGATCTCCGGCGAGATGATCACGTCGATGGGCATGTTGTCGCGGCTGAAGAGATCGGCCCAGATCGGGCTCAGATAGGCCTGCCGGCGGACCCTGGCGACCTTGGTCGGCACGCTGAACAGCGAGTGCGCCACCTGGCAGGCGACCATGTTCACTTCGTCTGACAACGTGACGGCGACGATCATGTCGGCGTCGGCCGCGCCCGCCCGCTCCAGGATCGGCGGGCTGGACGCGTGGCCGACGATGGCCTGCACATCCAGCCTGTCCGACAGCCTGCGGATGAGATCGGGCGACTGGTCGACGACCGTGACGTGGTTGCCCTCTTGGGCGAGATAGTGGGCGATGTTGGCGCCCACCTGACCGGCGCCGCAGATGATGACTTTCATGGTCTTAGTTCACCGTAAGCTCGCACATGCCCGCGCCGTCGTCACTCGACCGCCAGCTTGCCGGCCGGCCTGTCGCCGGGACCGTGGACCCCAAGGCCCTTGAGCTTGCGGTGCAGTGCGGATCGCTCCATGCCGACGAACTCGGCCGTGCGGCTGATGTTACCGCCGAACCGGGTGACCTGCGCCAGCAGATACTCGCGCTCGAACAGTTCTCTGGCGTCGCGCAGCGGCAGCGCCATGATCTCCGTCCCGTGGTCGGCCCGCAGCACTGCCGGCGTGATTGCCCCGATCTCCGGCGGCAGCATGTCCGCCCGGATGGGCGTACCGCCCTCACCGCCGGCCATGATCAGCAGCCAGTCGATCACATTGCGCAACTGACGCACATTGCCCGGCCATGTGTAGGACTGGAGGGCTGCCATGGCGTCCTCGCCGATAACGCGGGCCGGCAGCCCCTGGGCCTCGGCCGAATGCGCCATGAAATGGCGCGCCAGAATCTCCACGTCCTCACGCCGGTCCACCAGCGGCGGGACGCGGATCGGCACAACGTTCAGTCGATAGTACAGGTCCTCGCGAAACCCACCGCTCTCGATCTCTGACGGGAGATCGCGGTTGGTCGACGCGATGACGCGGACGTCGACCTCCACCAGGCCGCCGCCGCCAACACGCGTGAAGGTCTGTTCCTGCAGGGCGCGAACGATCTTTCCCTGCGTCGCCAGCGGCATGTCGGCGACCTCGTCCAAGAGCAAGGTACCGCCATGGGCCTGCTCAAGCGTTCCGACCTTTCTGGCCGCCCCCGGAGTCTCGCCGCCCGGCTCAGCACCGAACAGCTCTTCCTCCAGCCGGTCCGGGTGAAGGGCAGCGCAGTTCAGAATGACGAATGGCCCCTGGCTGCGTTTGGAGAGCTTATGCAAAAGGCGGGCGACCACCTCCTTGCCGGCACCGGCGGGACCGGTGATCAGGACGCGGCTTCCGGTCGGGGCGACCCGCTCTATCTGATGGCGAAGCTGGGTTATCGCCGCCGACCGGCCCAAAAGCTCCACCGTCGCGCCGGCCTTTGCCCGCAGCTCGGCATTCTCGCGCCGCAACTGGGCCGCTTCGATCGCGCGTTCGATCAGTACCAGCAGCCGGTCCGCCTTGAATGGCTTCTCGATGAAGTCGTAGGCGCCGCGCTTGATCGCGTTGACGGCCATTTCGATATTGCCGTGGCCGCTGATCAGCACCACCGGCAGGTTCGGATAGTCTGCGCGAATCCGATCCAGCAGCTCCAGCCCGTCCAGCTCGCTGCCCTGCAGCCAGACATCGAGCACGACCAAGCTTGGCTGACGGGCCGCAAGAGCCGCCAGGGCTGATGTCGAGTCCGACGCTTCCCGGGCGGAGTACCCCTCATCCTCAAGCACGCCGGCGATCAGCATCCGGATATCGGACTCGTCGTCCACGACCAGAATGTCGTGCGCCATTATCAGACGGCCTTTCGCCCGGACAGCGCATCAGCCGCCGCGGGCGACGGGCCGGAGGCGACATCCTCAAGCGGGAAACTCAACACGATGCGCGCTCCATCCTCCAAGCGATCCTGCAGGATCAGGCGACCGCCGTGATCCTCCATGATCTTCTTGACGATGGCGAGGCCCAACCCGGTTCCCTTGGCGCGCGTTGTCACATAGGGGTCGGTCAATCGATCACGGTCCTTGCGCGGCAATCCACAGCCATTGTCTTCGACAACCAGCTCAATCGTGCCCTCGTTCAGCCCAACGGCAACACTCACGGTTCCGGCAGGCGCCGCCTCGCCTTCCGCCTCCCGGCGCCCTTCGATGGCATCGGCCGCGTTCTGCAGCACGTTCGTGAGAACCTGCGTGACCTGCCCCGCATCACAAACCAGCGGCGGAAGCTCGTGCTGCGGCAGGTCGAGACTGAAGGTGATGCCCGGATGCGCCGACTGCTGCAGATGGACGGACTGGCGTGTCAGATCGGCGACCGACTCCGGCCGCATCACCGGTGACGGCATCCGGGCGAAGGACGAGAACTCCGACACCATCCGGCCGATATCGGCGACATGACGCACGATCGTGTCCGTGCACATGGTGAACACCGCCGGATCGCTCTTGATCTCTTTCAGATAGCGCCGTTTCAGCCGTTCCGCCGATAGCTGGATCGGCGTGAGCGGGTTCTTGATTTCATGCGCGATTCGCCGGGCCACATCGGCCCATGCCGCCTTTCTCTGGGCTGCCAGCAGTTCGGTGATGTCATCGAAGGTGACGACATAGCCGTTGACCTGACCCTGTGCCAGTTCCGCGACGATGCGCACGAACAGGATGCGCGACTCTCCAAGACGCGAGACACTTACCTCGGCGGTGATCATTCGACTGGGGCGTGACCGGATCTCTGTCATCAAATCGGCCATCTCCGGGACGGCGTCGTCCAGCAGCCGTCCCGTGAGATCTTTCGCCGCCGTCCCGAGAAGAACGGTGGCGGACCGGTTCGGCAAATCGATCCGCCCTGCGCCGTCCAATCCCAGAACACCCGCCGACACACCGGCGAGAACCGCTTCGGTAAACCGCCTGCGATGGTCAAGCTGCTCGTTGGCGTTCACCAGTTCTTCACGCTGGCTCTCAAGTTGGCTTGTCATCCGATTGAACGCGCGAGACAAATTACCAAGCTCGTCGTCGCTACTGGGATCGGTAACACGGGCGGCCAGATCACCGGACCGAACCCGATCGGCTGCCGCTATCAGATGACCGACCGGAGTTACGATGCCGTCCGCAAGCATCAGGCCGATCCAAACGGCCACCATCAGCAGCAACAAGGCAACCACAACGTAGATGAGCGAGAAAGAGATCTGCAGTCGCGATTGGCGCTGCTGCAGGTCGCGGTACTCTGCGACAGCTCCTTCCGCCAGATCCATATGGGCGATGACACGGGGTTCGACGAGCCTCCCGACCAGCAGATAGGAATCGACAAATCCCCTTAGATGCACCATGGCCCTCACGCGGTCGTTGTTCTCGCTCGAGAGAAGAACCACGTCGGTCGACCGGGCGGAGGCGAAGAGCGACTCCGGCAGCGGCTCAAACTGCAGGGTGAACGCCATATCGGACCGGGCGATCATCCGCCCAGTGCCGTCGACCACCATCGCCTCCGTCAGATTGCGCACATGCACCTGGTGAGAGACGACGTAGTTGAAGAACTCCGGATCGTTGGCCGCCGTCAGCCTCGCCGCTTCCTGGTTGAGGTTGCTTGCCATGGCCAAGGCGGAGGCCCGCAACCCCTGCTGGTGTTCCGCCAGATAGGCCTGGGCAACGGAGAGTGATTCATCGACGGCAATGCGGACGCGTTCGGAGAACCACGACTGCAGTCCGAGGTTGAAGAACAGCACCGAGAACCCGGCGACGAAGATGGCCGGCGCCACGGCAAGCAGACTGAACAGGGCCACGAGACGAACATGCAGGCGCGATCCGGCCATTCCGCGCCGGCGCCGGACCCAGAGCGCCACGATCCTGCGGGCGATCAGCGCCAGGAACAGCAGCAGGATCACCAGATCGAGGTTCAGCAGGAGATAGACGGTGTTCGGGTCGTGGCCGAAGGGCGGCGTCTCGCTGAGGGCTGCATAGGTGGCCGCGCCGGCCAGCGCGCCGGCCACCATCAGCATCAGCGCGAGCTTGTTTGCCAAACGCACCCGGCTGGCCCAGCGGTTGAACCGCTGCCAGAAGCTCGGCTCCGTGGCCTCGATCAGCTTTTCATCCTCGGCAAGAACGACGGTCCTCGGTTCCATAACCGAAACCAGATCCTATTTCAGTCCGCGAACAACCCTAATGTCCAACTCGCGGATCTTCTTGCGCAAGGTATTCCGGTTGACGCCGAGGAGATGCGCCGCCTTGATCTGGTTGCCGCGCGTCGCCGAAAGGCTGAGCGAAATCAGCGGCCGTTCCACTTCCTGCAGCACACGGTCATAGAGGCCCGAAGCAGGCAGCCCCTCCTGGTGTGCTGCAAAATAGTCCCTGAGATGGCGTTCGACAGCCGCCCCCAGGCCTTCGTTGCGCGGCTCATCGGGCGACGGCTGTGCCGGCGCAGTCCCCGACAGCTCAGTGCGGATCACGTCCGCGCCGATGACTTCCTGGGAATAGAGCGCCGCCAGACGCCGGACCAGGTTCTCCAGTTCCCGGACATTGCCCGGCCAGCGATGCGCCTTCAGCCGCTCCATGGCATCGGCGTCGACGATCTTCGGCGGCAGACCCTCCTTAGCAGCTTCGGCGAAGAAATGGGTGGCGAGCGCCGGTATATCTTCGGCACGTTCCCTGAGCGGCGGCAGACGGATCGGCACCACGTTGATCCGATAGAACAGGTCCTCGCGGAACAGCCCCTGGCGAATCAACGCGGTGAGGTCGCGATGCGTCGCCGCCACGATGCGCACATCGGCGCGGATCGGCGTACGCCCACCGACCGTCGTGAACTCGCCTTCCTGCAGGACACGCAGCAGCCGGGTCTGCGCTTCCATCGGCATATCGCCGATCTCGTCAAGGAACAGCGTGCCGCCCTGCGCCTGTTCGAACCGTCCAGTTGCCCGGGTGAGAGCGCCGGTGAAGGCGCCCTTCTCGTGCCCGAACAGCTCAGACTCGATCAGCTCTCGGGGTATCGCCGCCATGTTGATGGCAACGAAGGGGCCAGCGTTGCGGCGCCCGTAATCGTGCATGGCGCGGGCCACAAGCTCTTTTCCGGTTCCGCTCTCACCGGAGATCATGACCGTGAGGTCGGTCCGCATCAGCCGCGCCATGATGCGATAGATTTCCTGCATCGCCGGGGATCGGCCGATCAGCGGCAGAGCCTCTTCGCCTTCCTCGGCCTCCTGCTGCTGCGGCGGTGGCGCAGGCGTGGCCAGGGCCCGCCGGACCACGTTGACCAGTTCGCCCAGATCGAAGGGCTTTGGCAGGTATTCGAAGGCGCCCCGCTCGGCCGCCTTCACGGCGGTCAAAAGCGTGTTCTGGGCGCTCATGACGA
Organism: Anaerolineae bacterium; assembly: GCA_028285185.1. Classification (GTDB taxonomy): domain Bacteria; phylum Pseudomonadota; class Alphaproteobacteria; order DSM-16000; family Inquilinaceae; genus JACKIG01. Next base: position 7,739 of record JANQQD010000231.1, read on the forward strand.
TGATCCGCAGCTCCGGCCTGACCTTGCGGATGCGCGGCACCAGCTCAAGGCCATTCTCGTCCGGCATCACGACATCGGTGATCACCAGATCGCCTTCTCCGCTTTCGACCCAGCGCCAGAGCGTTGCCGCGTTCGCGGTTGTCCGCACTTCATAGCCGCGGCGGGCCAGTGCCTGTGTCAGCACCATCCGGATCGAACGGTCGTCGTCTGCGACCAGGATCACGCCCCCCGCCATTACGCCTCCCTGTTGGCTAGCGGATCCGGCCCGCTGGACCGCGGCAGCGAGACCTTGAAAACGGTTCGCCGCGGCCGGCTCTCGAAATCGATGATGCCGCCGTGATCGCCGACGATCTTGGCCACCAGTGCCAGGCCCAGGCCGGTCCCGTTCTTGCGTGTGGTCACGAAGGGGTCGAACAGGTGGTCGTTCAGATCTTCCGGAACGCCATCGCCGTTATCCCGAACCGTGACGAGAAGCGGTAGCTGTAGACGATGGTCCTGCCCGGGCAGCGAGATGCTGACACCGCGCTGATAGGACGTGGACAGGATGATCTCTCCGCCCTCTTCCGGCACCGCCTCTGCGGCGTTCTTCACCAGATTCAGGAACACCTGGATCAGCTGGTCGCGATGGCCCTGCGCCGGTGGCAGTGACGGGTCGTAGCGCTCAACGAACCTCACATGGCTGGCAAAGCCCGACTGCGCCAGGCGCCGGACATGTTCCAGCACCGAATGGATGTTGACCGGGTCATGGTCCACCGGCCGGGCGCTTGAAAAGGCTTCCATCCGGTCAACCAGGGCCACGATGCGGTCGGCCTCGTCGCAGATCAGCCGGGTCAGTGCCCGGTCCTCGTCTTCGGCATTCTGTTCCAAGAGCTGGGCGGCCCCGCGAATGCCGGACAACGGGTTCTTCACCTCATGCGCCAGCATGGCGCCCATCGCCGTAATCGACCGGGCGGCATTGCGATGGCTCAGCTGGTTGTCGATCCGTCGCGCGATAGAGGTGGGCTGCAGCGTGATCACCACCGTGTTCGGCGGATCGCTGATCGGCGCCATGGTCACGGTCACAACGGTGCTCTCGATCCGGGGCGTCTCAAGCGATACACCGTAATCAGACAGGCTGCAGGTGCGGGCCAGCACCTGGTCGATCATCGGGAAGATGGGGCTGTGCGGCGGCACCAGCTCTGACAAGGGATGACCGACCATGGCCCCTTCGCTGGCGTCGAAGAACTGTTGTGCCTCAAAGTTCACAAAGCGGACCACATGCTCGCTGTCGACCACCAGGATCGGATGCGGCAGAGCATTCAAGATATATGCCGGCTCCACCGCAGACCGGCGGGGCAAGCGTCGCACCAGCGGGGTTGTCTGCCTGGACATCGCGTTACGCAGCCTGGATGGCAGGATTTCCTGCAAAGGCAGCCGCAAGAAGCTGGCGGACCCGACCAGGATCAGCCTCCGCAAAGATTGCCTGACGGACCGCCGCGGCCCCCGCCAGTCCCTGCACGTACCAGCCGAGATGCTTGCGGGCGATCCGAACGCCAGCGAAGGTGCCGTGGTGGCTCAGCATTGCGTCATAGTGCTCCAGCGCAATCGAAAGCCTCGTTTCCGCAGGCGGTTCGGGCTGCCAGGCGCCGGTCCGCAGGTAATGCCGGACTTGGCCGATGGCCCAGGGGCGGCCCCGGGCGGCACGGCCTACCATGACGGCGTCGGCACCTGAGGCCTTAAGGCTTCGACGAATCTCGTCTGGGCCTGCGATATCGCCGTTGACGACCACGGGAACGTCGACCGACTGCTTCACAAGATTGACGTAACCCCAATCGGGGGTTCCGCCGAAGAACTGGCAGCGCGTTCGGGCATGAACGGTGATCATGCGGGCGCCGGCAGCCTCCACCGACCGGGCCAAGTGCGGCGCATTGCGGTCACTATCGTCCCAGCCCAGGCGCATCTTGACGGTCACCGGGACAGGTACGGCTGCCGCGACCGCCTCCACGATGCTTACAGCCAGCCCCTCGTCGCGCATCAGCGCAGAGCCGGCGGCCTTGCCGACCACCTTCTTCGCCGGACAGCCGAAATTGATGTCGACGACATCGGCACCGCAATCCACGGCCAGTCGGGCCGCTTCCGCCATGATGGCGGGCTCGGTGCCGGCGAGTTGAACGATGTGAGGGCCGTCGCCATGGGCACGTTCGATGCGCCGCTGCCGTTCCGGTGCTGCCAGCAACTCGCGGCTCGCCACCATCTCGCTGACCACCAGGGCTCCGCCAAGCGACCGCACGAGATTGCGGAACGGCAGATCAGTGATCCCCGACATGGGCGCCAGCAGAACTGGACAGTCGGTGAGGTGCTGACCGATGGTCGCATGCATTACGTTTCGCCCAAACTTTAGGCAGCGTGACTCTGTGCCGAAATTTTGGGCACCGTAACAGGAATTCGCATACGGGCAAGCGACATTCCGCAACTGCGTAATCCCGTCGCGCCGCTCCTAGCCGGGGAGAGTCAGGGGCGTGGTGCAGTGAGGTTCGTTTCGGTAGGGTGCTGCGCCCGTGCCCAACGCACCCCTGGGAGTCCCGATGAGTCGGTGTTATGCGCTGATCGTTGCAGCAGGCAGCGGCGAGCGGTTTGGCGGATCAACGCCGAAGCAGTTCAGAGACCTTGCCGGCGTTCCCGTCTTGCGCCGGTCCGTCCTGGCCTTTCTCGACCATCCGGCGATCGCCGGAGTCCAGGTGGTGATAAACCCCGCCCATCGGGCCCACTATGATGCGGCCGTGGGTGACCTTCCCATCGCAGAGCCCGCCATCGGTGGTGCGACGAGACAGGAAACCACCGTGAACGGGCTGGCGGCGATGGCGTCACGAGATCCCGACCATGTCCTGGTCCATGATGGCGTTCGGCCGTTGGTCGACGCCGCTACGATCCAGAGGGTCGTCGACACCCTGGCCGAGCACCGAGCCGCAATCGCTGCTGTGCCGGTCACGGATACACTGAAACGGGCGCAAGACGGCATGGTGTCGGGCACCGTCGACCGCTCAAGCCTCTGGCGCGCGCAGACGCCGCAGGGCTTCCGGTACCGCGACATCGCCGCCGCCCATCGGCTGCCGGGCGCCGCCGGGCTTACCGACGACGCGGCCGTTGCTGAACATGCGGGCATGGCAGTCGCGGTCGTCGACGGACATGTCGACAATCTGAAGATTACGACGGAGGCCGACCTTGCGCGGGCTGAGCGGCTGTTGTCCGGACGCTCTGGGACAGAATCGGCCGCCATGGGCGCCGCCGATCTGCGCGTCGGCAGCGGCTTCGACGTACACCGCTTCGGCCCCGGCGATCAGGTGACGCTTTGCGGCGTTGCCGTCCCCCACGACCGCACGCTGCTTGGGCATTCCGATGCCGATGTGGGATTGCATGCCCTGACGGACGCCATCCTGGGCGCCTTGGGCGAAGGCGATATCGGACTGCACTTCCCGCCGAGCGATCCGCAATGGCGTGGCGCCGACAGCACGGTTTTCCTGCGCCATGCCGTCGATCTGGTGGCAGGCAGGGGCGGCACCTTGCGCCATGTCGATGTGACGCTGATTTGCGAGCGACCCAAGATCGGGCCGCACCGCGACGCCATGCGCAGCCGTGTGGCGGAACTGCTTCGCCTGCCCCTTGATCGCGTCAGCGTCAAAGCGACGACGACGGAAAGGCTGGGCTTCACCGGCCGTGGCGAAGGAATCGCCGCACAGGCGACAGCAACGGTCGGGCTTTGAGGCCGATGTTGCGTCGGCTGGTCCGCCCCATGCCGCGGGGATGCGCTTTCTGGCATCCCTACGGTCTGGTCGCCACCTGGGGCGGCGTCGGGCTGATCCGCCCGGCGCCGGGCACGTGGGGATCCTTGGCGGCCCTCGCCTTGGCGGTTCCGTTGGTCTGGATCGGTGGCCCATGGTTGCTGGCTGTGGCTCTGGTCGGCGTGACGGCGGTGGGCATTCAGGCGGCCGACTGGGTGGGCCGGAGCGGTGAGCATGATTCGCCGACGATAGTGGTCGACGAGGTCGCCGGCCAATGGCTGACGCTGCTGCCGGTCTGTCTTGATCTCAGCTACTATCTGCCGGCTTTCATCCTGTTTCGGATAGCCGACATCGCCAAGCCCTGGCCGGCCAGCTGGATCGATCGCCACCTTCAATCGGGCCTCGGCGTCATGCTCGACGATATCGCCGCGGCCCTCTATGCGGGCGCCGCAGCACTGGCCCTGAAGCTGCTGATTGGCTGACGGAATGTTTCCGCAATCTCTGATCGATCCGGCGACCGCACTGCTCGACGCCTGTCGACGCCGTCATCTTCGGCTGGCGTTGGCCGAAAGCTGCACCGGCGGCCTGATCGCTGGGTGTCTCACGGCTGTTGCGGGCTCGTCGGACGTGGTCGATCGGGGTTTCGTCACCTACTCCAACGAAGCCAAGACCGAGATGCTAGGCGTCCCGGCCGGGCTGATCGCGCAACACGGCGCAGTCAGCGCCGAAGTGGCCGCCGCCATGGCGGCGGGTGCGAAAGCTCGCTCGGCAGCGGACATCGCTGTCTCGGTGACCGGGGTGGCCGGGCCCGGGGGCGGTACGGCCGCGAAGCCAGTGGGGCTAGTCTTCATCGGCCTGGCCGTAGGTTCGATGGAGCAGCCGGTGGCCCATAGGCACCAGTTCGCAGGCGACCGCGATGCCGTGCGGCTCGCAACGCTGCACAGCGCCATCGACCACTTGGTCGATCTCGTTGGCCGGGACGGCCGTTGAGCGCGGCCTTCGACCGCTTCATCGGCGTCGACTTCAGCGGTGCGTCCGATGCCGGCCGGCGCATATGGATAGCGATCGGTCATGCCGACAATGGCCGGATGATCATCACCGGCATTCTGCCGGCGGCAGACCTGCCCGGTGGCGGCGTCAACCGAGCCGACGCACTTGCCGCACTGCGGCGTTTCGCTTCGGCCCAGAACGGCGCGATCATCGGTCTGGACTTCCCCTTCTCGCTACCGGCAGACCTGCTGGATGGAGACGACTGGCCCTCATTTGCCGAGACGTTCCGACGTCGCTGGCCTGATCCGGACGCCTTTCGAGAGGGATGCAGGGCGCGAACGGGCAACCGTGAACTCAAACGGCTGTGCGATCGGGAGGCCCAGACGCCGTTTGCCGCGTACAATTTGCGCCTCTACCGCCAAACCTATTACGGCATCGCAGATTTGCTGGCACCGCTGGCGCGCGACGGCGGCGTCTGCATCGTGCCCCTGGTCTGCCCACCGCAGGCTGCCGTGATCCTGGTGGAAGCGTGTCCCGCATCGCTGCTTAAACGGCTCGAAACTTATCCGTCCTACAAGGGGCGATCGTCCGGCCATGCCGCTTCGCGGGTCCGGATTGTTGAGAAGCTGGAGGAGCAAAGCGTTGTCCTTCGGCGAGAAATCGCCGATACGGCCATCGCCCAATCGGGTGGAGATGCCCTGGATGCAATCGTGGCTGCCCTTTGCGCCTGGCGAGCCTCAACGGATCCGGTGTTCCCAAAGCCACACGACCGGCGGGAGGTCGTGGAAGGTCGCGTATACTTCTGAGCGAAGGTTAGACTCTCAACACACAGTTGCGGCGCACGACTCGGAACGAGTATCTGGGTGACAACAAGTGTCAGGATTCACAGGCGCATGATCGAGACTGAACGCCACACCGGCGGTCCATGCTGAAGCTTCGCCCGTTCGCCGACGCCGCAGTTGCCGTCGGTCTCTGCTTTGCGGGCGCTACGGCCGGTGCGGTCGAGGCCCCGATGTTCGAAGCGGCGTCCTGCGGCTTCTGGGTACCGGCCCATGAACGTGCGACCTGTGGCTATGTCACAGTCCCGGAGCGTCATGACCAACCGGCAGCCAGACAAATCAAACTGTTCACTGCCGTTCTGCATGCCATAGGCGAAGAGCCGCAACCCGATCCTGTGATCTATCTTACCGGCGGTCCGGGCGAAACGGCTTTCGCTGAAGACAGCGCTGCAGACTGGTGGTGGTTCAGCGAACCCTACAGGCAGCAGCGCGACTTCATCGTGTTCGACCAGCGCGGCGTGGGCGGCTCCTTGCCATCGCTCAACTGCCCGGAACTCGACACCGTCGCCGTTCAGGCTGTGCGTGCGCCCGTCGGTCTGGCACAGCTGCGCGCGGCAGAGATCGAGGCAACGATTGCGTGTCGCAATCGCCTGCGCACCGCCGGCGTGGATCTCGCCGCCTATTCGACGTCGGAGTCGGCCTCCGACGTCGTTACTCTGGCGGAAACCATGGGGGCGGAGCGCTTCAACCTCATGGCCATCTCCTACGGCACGCGCGTGGCCCTCACGGTCATGCGCAGGCATGCGCAGTCCGTCCGGCTGGCCGTTCTGGACAGCCCCTACCCGCCGGGTGTGTTCGACCTGGTGGAACGCCCCCGGCTGACTGCCCGTGTCTTCCGTCAGTTGTTTCAGGATTGCGGGGACGATCTGCTCTGCGCCGCGGCATTTCCGGATCTTGAGTCGAGCTTTCTCCGCACGGTCGCGGAACTGGAGGCAGATCCCATCCCCCTGGTGGCGCCGGTCGGTTCCGCGCACATGACCATGATCGATGGCCAGCGACTGGTAGACGGTCTTGCCGCCGCGTTTCTCGATCTCAATAGCATCCGCGTCCTTCCGGCCATGGTTGCCAGCGCTGGCGAGGGTTCACTGACGCCACTGAGGCGATGGAGTACCGTCCCGACCTTCGGGTCGGAGACGCTTTCCGAAGGTATGCGCCTGTCCGTAGAGTGCCGGGAGAACGTGCCCTTCAGCGACCTTGTCGTCCTCGCCAAGCGCCAGAGGGACTATGCGCCCTACGGCGGATCGGTGGGCATGGAGCCTGAATGGACGCTCTGCGATCATTGGGACGTCGATCCGGAGGATCCATCATTTCACGAGCCGGTTATGGCCGGTGTACCCACCCTGTTGATTACCGGCACATACGATCCGATCACGCCGCCCGAATGGGCCTATCGCCAGGCGGATGCCATGCGCAATGCGGATGTGCTGGAAATCGTCCATGCCTCGCATGGCGTCGTCGCAGATATGCCGTGCGCTGAAGTCGCCATTGCGGCCTTTCTGGAAGACCCGCGCCGAGACGTCAGCATCCATTGCCCGCGACGCCTTGCCCGCCCACAATTCTACACGCAGCCGTAGCGGTTTCCGGCCGCCCCTACTGCCCCTGCGCGGCCGACGGGCGGGTGGTTGCCTGCGACAGGATTGGCGCCGTCGCCGACGGTCCGCTGCCATAGAGGGCATCGGCGCGCGCTTCGAAGGCTGAGGCCATGCGCTTGAAGGCTTCGTTGAACAGCGCGCCGATCAGCTTCTGCAGCATTTTCGAGTGGAACTCGAAGTCGACGTAAAAGTCGATCAGGCAGCCATCGGGATGCGGCAGGAAACGCCAGTGATTGTTCAGGTACCGCATCGGGCCGCGAACATATTCAACGTCGATGCAGTCCGGCCGATGCAGGGTCACGCTGCTGGTGAATTTCTCCCGCACCATCTTGAAGCCGATGACCAGATCCGCAACCACGACATCGCCCTTGCGGCTGCGAATTCGTGCGGCCCGGCACCAGGGCAGGAACTCCGGATACCGTTCGATGCCCGCCACCAGGTCGAACATTTGCTCCGGTGTGTAGGGAACTACTCTTTTTTCGCAATGCGTCGGCATGAATGTCCAAATGGCGCTTCTATGACGGGATGTCCAGCGAGAGGACGACGCAGGACGACAATACGGCTCAGTGGGACGCCTCTTGGGCTGCGGCCAGGTCCACGAGATTGATCGTTTCCCCCGCCGTCGCCTTCAAGCTCTCTTGGCGCGCTGCCTTCAGCCGGTCGAAATCGTCGCCCGCCAGATAGGACGACCGGGTCAACGGCGACGCTGAGACCATCAGGAACCCCTTGCCCCGCGCGACCTTCTCGTAGCTGCTGAACTCCTCCGGCGGCACGAACCGGTCGACGGCCGCGTGCTTCGGCGTCGGCTGCAGGTACTGGCCGATCGTCAGGAAATCCACATCGGCGGAGCGCTGATCATCCATCACCTGGAAAACCTCTTCCTTGGTCTCCCCCAGCCCGACCATCAGCCCCGACTTGGTGAAGATGCCCGGGTCCAGTTCCTTGACCCGCGCCAGAAGCTGCAGCGAGGTGAAGTACCGGGCCCCGGACCGGATCGTCGGGTAGAGGCGCGGCACCGTTTCCAGATTGTGATTGAACACATCGGGGCGCGCCTCGACCACGATCTCAACGGCACCGGGCTTGCCCTTGAAGTCCGGTGTCAGAATCTCGATGGTCGTCTCCGGCGAGGTCCGCCGCACGGCTGCGATGGTCGCGGCGAAATGGCCGGCGCCGCCGTCGGGCAGATCGTCCCTGTCCACCGAGGTGATGACCAGATGGCGCAGCTTCAGCTGGCCGCAGGCCTCCGCGACATTCTCCGGCTCATGCGGATCGACCAGGTCGGGCCGCCCTGTGGCCACGTTGCAGAAGGCGCAGGCGCGCGTGCAGACGCTGCCCAGGATCATCACCGTGGCATGCCCGTGGCTCCAGCATTCGCCGATATTCGGGCACGCCGCCTCTTCGCAAACGGTGTTCAAGTTCAGCCGCCGCATCAGCAGGCGCAGGTCGTTGTATTCCCGCGAAACCGGCGCCTTGACCCTGATCCAGGCGGGCTTGCGGCGCACGACCGGATTGTCCGGCTTGTGCTGCTTTTCGGGGTGGCGGACCTGATCCTTTGACACCGGCATGGGATTTACATCTCCGCGCGGCCTGAACGCTCCGAGCGCCGCGCGCTATGGGCACCTGATTATCAGAAGTGGATGGCGCGTCCGTAGGCGTCAAGGACGCTCTCGTGCATCATTTCCGACAGCGTGGGATGCGGGAAGATGGTGTGCATCAGCTCCGCCTCCGTCGTCTCCAGCGACCGGGCGATGCCGTAGCCCTGGATCAGCTCCGTCACCTCCGCCCCGATCATGTGGGCGCCCAACAACTCGCCCGTCTTGGCGTCGAACACCGTCTTGACCATGCCGTCCGGCTCGCCCAGCGCGATAGCCTTGCCATTGCCGATATTGGGGAACTTCCCGACGCGCACCTCGTGGCCCAGTTCCTTCGCCCTCGCCTCAGTCAAGCCGACGCTCGCGACCTGGGGCATGCAATAGGTGCATCCCGGCACGTTGCTGGTGTCCAGCGGATGGACATCGGGCAGGCCCGCGAGCCGCTCCACGCAGATGACGCCTTCGTGGCTTGCCTTGTGCGCCAGCCAGGGCGGGCCGACCACGTCGCCGATGGCATAGACGCCGGGCTCCGCCGTCGCCAGCCATTCGTTGACCACGATATGCCCCCGGTCGACCTGAACCTTGGTCGTCTCCAGGCCGATATCCTCGGTATTGCCGACGATGCCGATTGCCAGAATGACCCGGTCGACCGTCAGCTCCGTCTTCTTGCCGTCGGCCCCTGCGATCGTCGCCTTCACGTTGGTGGCCGAGGTCTGCAGCCCTTCCACCTTCGCGCCGGTATGGATCTTCATGCCCTGCTTTTCGAAGGCCTTGCGGGCAAAGGCTGAGATCTCTTCATCCTCCACGGGAAGTACGCGGTCGAGGATCTCCACGACCGTCACCTCGGCCCCCATGTTGCGGTAGAAGCTGGCGAATTCGATGCCGATGGCGCCGGAACCGACCACCAGCAGCGACTTCGGCATGGCCTCGGGAACCATGGCCTCCTTATAGGTCCAGATCAGCTTTCCATCCGGCTCCAGCCC
>JANQQD010000251.1 GCA_028285185.1 Anaerolineae bacterium
TGGCTGCGTTTGACCACCGACCAGACGGCCACATAGCCCATGAACAGGCTGGCCAGCACCAGGCCGGGCAGCACGCCGGCCAGGAACAGCTTGGTGATCGACTCGTTGATGGTGACGCCGTAGACGATCAGCGTCAGCGAGGGCGGGATCATCAGGCCAAGCGTCGCAGCACCCGCCAGCGTGCCGATGATCATGAATTCCGGATAGCCGCGGCGCCTGAGCTCCGGGATCGACATCTTGCCAACAGTTGTCAACGTCGCCGCGGAAGATCCTGAAACTGCTGCAAAAATCGTACAGCCGACGATGTTGGTGTGTAAGAGCTTGCCGGGCAGTGGCGCCATCCACGGTGCAAGTCCGCGGAACATGTCTTCCGACAATCGCGTGCGGTAGAGGATCTCCCCCATCCAGATGAACATGGGCAGGGCCGTCAGCGTCCAGCTGGACGATGTGGTCCAGATCGCCGTGATCATGGCGTCGCCGGCCGGGCGGCTGGTGAACAGCTCCACACCGACCCAGGCCACGCCCATCAGGGCCAGCCCGACCCACACACCGGTGCCGAGCAGCAGGAACAGCACGAACAGGAAAATGCCGGTGAGCGCGAACTGTTCCATGGGCTCAGGTCTCGGGGCGGTCGCGCGGGTCTTCGATCGGATCCCGCTCGATCCAGCTGCGTCCGGTGAAGAGGGCCCGCAGGAAATGGTCGACCAGCGCCAGCGCCAGCACGCAGGCGCCGACAGCCATGGCCAGCTGCGGGATCCACAGCGGTGTTGCGTCCTGGCCCTGCGAGACGTCGTGCAGCTTGTGCGACCAATAGGTGCCGCGCACGGCATACCAGGCGAAGTAGCAGCCGATCGCCGAGCCGATGCCCAGCGCCCAGATCTCCCCCCACCAGCGGTACCGGCCGAGGGCCGCCAAGAGTAGGCTGACGCGGATATGCGCACCCCGTCCGAGCGCATAGGCCATGGCCAGGAATGAGGCTGTGGCCATGGCATAGCCGGCATAGTTGGTGGAGCCGGGAAAGACCTGGCCGGTCCACCGCGCCACCATGTTGAGCACGATCAAGACCAGGATCGTGATCAGGGACATAGCGGCCAGATAGCCGCAAAGCTCGTAGAAGCGGTCCAGAAGGCCGGTTACGACCAGTGCCGGGTGTTTACGGGATCGCGCCATCATCTGCCGCAGAGGGCTACTGACCTGAGGGAGAGGGTGGGGCGATGGCGGGTCGTCCTACCACCGCCCACAAGAGCCGCTACTCCGATGCGCCGTAGGCGTCGAGGATCGCCTGGCCCTGATCGCCGGCAGACTCCAGCCACTCGGCCGTCATGGTTGCCCCGATCTCTTCAAGGTCGGCACGCAGTTGGTCGCCGGCCGGCTGCACCATCATGCCGTTGGCGGCCAGCTGTTCCATGTACCAGTTGGTCAGCTGCTCGGCATGAATCGTGCCGGACCGTTCCGCGATCATGGCCACGCCACGGATGATCGCCTGGGTGCTCTCATCCAGGCCGTCCCAGGTGTCCCTGTTCACGAAGACATAATTGCGCGGCAGCCAGGCGTTGACCTCATAGAAATGGGTCAGCTGCTCCCACACCTTGCGGTCATACCCGGTGGAGCCGGAGGAGATGAACGCCTCTGCCACGCCGGTGGCCAGCGCCTGTGACAGCTCCGCCGCCTCGATCTGAACCGGGGTCATGCCGGACAGCTCAGCCATGCGGGCCGTGGCAGAGTTATAGGCGCGGAAGCGGATGCCCTCCATGTCGGCGACAGCGGTGATTTCCTGCTTGAAATAGAGCCCCTGCGGCGGCCATGGCACGGCATAGAGCAGCACCAGGTTCTGCTCCAAGAGCACCTCTTCGATGGTCGGCCGGGCCGCTTCCCACAGGCGCTGGGAGTCTTCGAAGCTGGTGGCCATGAAGGGCACGCTGTCGAAGCCGAACAGCGCATTCTCGTTCTGGTGGGCCGACAACAGGCGCTCGCCGATCGGCGCCTGTCCGGTCTGCACCGCGCGCTTGATGTCCGCGCCGTTGAACAGCGAGCCGGAGGGGTGAACGACGATCTCGATTTCACCGCCGGTGGCAACACCCACCGCTTCGGCGAACGCGATGCCGTTTTGCGTGTGGAAGTTGCTTTCCGCATAGGCCATGGGCATGTCCCAGGTCTCGGCGGCGACTGAAACGGGCGCCAGCGCAATGGTGGCAAGCGCTGCGGCGGTCGTGGCGGACGTCAATACGGACTTGATGTGCATTTTTGTTGCGTGCCTTCCCTGTTCTTGACTGGTCACCCTGCAGCCGGTGCGGGGGTGGCAGAAGCGAACCGCTCTGCGCAATAGGGCGAGAAGTCGAAATTGGGCCGTCCCCCCGCAATGGCTTCGGCGATCAGCCTACCCGTCTTTGGGCCCGAGGTCAGGCCAATATGATGGTGGCCGAAGGCGAAATGCAGCCCGCGGACCGTTGCCGACGGCCCCCAGACCGGCAGGCTGTCGGTCGTGGCCGGCCGGTGGCCCAGCCAGGTTTCCGTATCGGCGAACTGCAGCCCAGGAAAGGCGCGCAGGGCGCGCCGCTGAAGCATCTTCGGCGGTGCTGCGCTGGCCGGTGCGTCTAGGCCGCCGAATTCCACCAGGCCCGCAACGCGCAGGCGATTGCCCATGGTCGCGGCCACGCATTTGCCGTCGGCAAGCATCACCGCGTCCGGGCCGATATCCACCGTCGGATCAACGAACTCCACATGATATCCGCGTTCCGATTCCAGGGGAATCTTGATGCCCAGGGTCGCCAATAGGCGCTGCGACCACGCCCCGGCGGCGATAAGCGTGTGGCCGGCCGCAACCGGACCGGCCGTGGTCGTCACGCCGCCGACGGCCCCGCCGTCTTTCAGGAACCCCGTGACCTCGGCACGCAGCACAGTCCCGCCCCCAGCGGCGAAGGCTTCCGCCAGGGCGCGGACGTAAGCGCCCGGCTGCGAGATCACGCTGTGCTGGTCTTCCAGCACCATCAGGCTGGTGTAGCTGGTGGAAAGGGCGGGCAGGCGGTCCCGCACCGCGGGGCCGTCCACCGGCTCGAACCGGAAGCCGCAAGCCCGCCTCAGGTCCCAGCCGAAGGCGTCGGCATCGCGGTAATGCCGGTCGGGATAGGCGAAGATGAAGGCGCCGCGGCGGATGACCGCTTCGGCCGCTGTGCCACGGGTCAGGCGCAAGTGTTCATCAAGGCTGTCGCTGACCAGAGGGGTCAGGTGCCGCGCAATGTGCTGCACCCTGTCGGCCCGGCCGTGGCTGAGGTAACGCGCCAGCCACGGCATCAGCCGGGGCAGGTATTGCCAGCGCAGGAAAAGGGGCGAGTCACGGTCCAGCAGCATGCGCGGGGCTCGGCGGACTAGGCCCGGGACGGTGACCGGCACCACCGACGCGGCGGCCAGCACGCCGGCATTGCCATGGGAGGCGCCCGACCCCGGCTCACCACGGTCGATGACGGTGACGGTTGCACCCAGGCGCTGCAAGTGCAAGGCGGCGGAGATGCCGACGATGCCGGCACCGACAATGGCGACCTTGGGCTGGCCCGCTTCGGACACGGTCAGGCGATCCACTCGCTGACCGGCGCGCGCGCCTCTTGCAGCGGCTGGCAGACGATGTCAACCAGCGTGGGGCCGTCCGAGGCCAAAGCCCGGCGAAGCGCCGGCAGTACGTCGTCGGGGTCCACGATGCGCTGGGCCGGGACGCCGAAGGCCTGCGCGACGGCCGCGTGATCCGTCTCGGAGAAGTCGACCGAGTAGTAGCGTTCGCCGAAGCCTGAGCGCTGACCTGCCTTGATCCACCCGTAGGTGGCGTTGGCGATGACGATGAATGTGATCGGCAGCCTCTTGCGCACGGTCGTCTCCAGCTCACCCACCGTGAAGCCGAAGCTGCCATCGCCCATGACGGAGATGCACTTGGCATCGGGCCTGGCGTAATGCGCGCCGACGGCCGCGGAGAGGGAATAGCCGAGCGCGCCATGGGCACGGTTGCTGATGAAGCGGCGGCCCGGCCTGTCCATGACCAGAAAGGCCGAAAGATAGGGGCAGGGGGTGCCGGGATCGGCCACCACGATGGCATCGTCGGGCAGGCAGGCGTTGAGCGCGGCCACGACCCGCTCCGGCCGAATAGGCCGGTCGCTGCTGTCTGCCAACGCTTTGAATTCCAAAAACTTTTGCTGTTTGGCGATGTGGGCGCGATCGGCGCCGCCGAACCGCGGCAGCGTCGTCAGCCCAGTCTGCCGATCGAGGACGTGGTTGATCGCCGCCAGGGTCAAGCGGGCATCGGCAGGGATTGCCACGAGGGCAGGATAGCTGGCGCCGATCACCATCGGGTCGACATCGATATGGATGATGTCGGTGCCGGGGGCGGGGAAGCGCCACCGTTCCGTCGTCACCGAGCCGGCGCGGCAGCCGATGAACACGACCAGATCGGCGTCTTCGACGACAGCGCGTGTCGCCGCCACACCGCCATTGCTGCCTACCACGCCGATCAGATTGGCATGGCTGTCCGCCAGGCTGCCCCGGCCGCTGATCGTGGTCGCAACGGCCAAGTCCAGCCTCTCCGCCAGCCGGGCGAGCTCACCTTCCGCGCCGGCCGTAACAACGCCACCACCACACACGATCAGCGGCCGCCGGGCTGCCAGCAGCCGGTCCACCGCGGCCTCGACGGCAACGGGATCGGGCGCGGCGGGCCAGGCCGGATAGCGGGCGTGTGCGGCATCGCACCAGATTTCCTCCTCCGGCACGCGTGCTTTCTGCACATCGATCGGCAGGCCGAGATGGGCGGCCCCCGGCCGGCCCGTGGTCATGGCCCGGAAGGCAGTGCGGACCAGGCGGGGCAGCATGTCGGCAGACGGGATGACGGCGTTCCATTTGGTGAGCGGCCGGAACAGGCCCGCCTGATCCAGTTCCGTCAGCGGATACCGGCCGGCGGACGCGGTCGACACGTCGGAGTTGATGGCCAGGATCGGGATCGAGGACTCGTTCGCTTCGACCAGGCCCGGCGCGATATAGGTGGCGCCGCCCCCACTGGGGCCCTCGCACACGCCAACGCGCCCGCTCACACGGGCATAGGCATCGGCCATGTAGGCCGCACTGCGCTCATCGCGGGTGAGCACGTGCTCGATGCCGTGATCAAGACGATAGAGAGCGTCATAGAAGGGCAGGGACGTGTCGCCGCACAGGCCAAACACATGCCGCACGCCATAGCCCTGGAGCATGCGGACCATGGCTTCCGCGCCGGTGACCGCATTCGGCCGATCCGTTGACATCCCGAGGCCGCCTTGTATTGTGCTCTGACGTCAGATCTGTATACAGATCCGAATACAGGCCTGATCGACCGGAGTCAACGAGAGGTAGCCATGGCGGCTGAGACCATGAGCCAGGCGAGCGTCGAGCGGCTGTACGAGGCCGTGCGCGACATGGCGATCACCTTTCGCCTGAAGCCTGGCGAGCGGCTGAACGAGGTGGCACTGGCCCGCGATCTCGGCGCCAGCCGCACACCGTTGCGCGAGGCCCTGAACCGGCTGACTGCGGAGGGGCTGATCACGTTTGAGAGCGGCCGCGGCTTCTTCTGCCGGACTCTGGACGCGGCAGAGGTCCAGGATCTCTACGAGTTGCGCCTGGTGATTGAAGAAGCGGTGGTGCGCCGGCTGTGCCGCATGACGCCGCCGCCCGAGCTGGCAACGCTGCAGGCGTTCCTGCTGGAAACCGGCGGCGATGACGGCACCCGGACGGTCCCGGAGCTGACGGAGCTGGACGAGACGTTCCATGAGCGGCTTGCGGCGCTGTCGGGCAACGGTGAGATGCTGCGGGTGTTGCGGAACGTGAACCACCGCATCCGCTTCGTGCGCTGGATTGACATGGAGAACCGCAGGGTCGAGACGCAGGCAGACCACCGGGCCATCCTGGCCGCGATCGGCGAGCGGGACGAAGCGCGCGCCGTCGAGTTGGTGCAGGCCCACATCACCAAGCGGAAAGACCAGGTTACG
>JANQQD010000265.1 GCA_028285185.1 Anaerolineae bacterium
CAAGGGCAGTTTGTACCACCACAACAGCAACCCGTGTAGGTGCAGGCACCAGCATCACAAATACCAGTATTGCAGATGCCACTGTAGTCAGCACAACCAGCTGTATAGGCACCGCAAGTTGAGACATATGCGACCGAGACCACTATGTAGGGGTAGCAGAGCATGGTGCAAAGATGGTAGCAAGGTGCTGTATTGGGGTTGGTGTAGCCGAGGGTGTGCACGGACCAGGGTGCCTTGTTGTATGGTATCAATGTAGTGCAGGGCATCCCACCAACTGGTCTACAGGGACCGTAAGCACTGGGATAGGTTGCCGGCGGTGTGGGGGTGGTGCAAGCGCCCGCGCAGAGCGGGTTACCCAAGTCTGCTACGACGATGGGGCATCTGTAGGGAGTGGATATAGCTATACAATCACCCGCAGCATCGGCTGGGACTGTTTTAGGCGTAGGTGGCGGACCCATCGGCCTTTTGCGCGACGGCGACTACATCGCCATCGACGCCGTTGCCGGCACGATCGATGTGGAGCTGAGCGCCCAGGAGCTGGAAGAGCGGCGCAAAGCCTGGGCCCCGCGCATGCATGACTTCCAATCCGGTGCTTTGTGGAAATACGCCCAGACGGTCGGCGATGCCGAGCGCGGCGCGGTCACCCAGCCGGGCGGCAAGGCGGAAACGCACACCTACGCGGATATCTGACGCGGGGGTGCAAGGTAGCGGCGACCGTCAGGCGCAGTGATCCCTGGCTGGATGGAGCGCGTCCGGCCCTGTACGGTCGTGGGGGCATGAACGGTGTTTTCGTCCCGCAGCCAGTCCGCAAACCTCTCCGACGCTGAACTGGCGAACCTCGGCTTTCTGCTGATCGAGTTTCGTGCGGACCGTGACCAGCCTGAGCCTGACCTGTGTCTTGACCCATTCCCTGTAGGTGCGTTCCGGTCCCTACGGCTGCGGCTTGACGGCAAGCCGGTGTCGAGAGTCTACGACGGTCGATACTTTGTCGTGCCTTGCGCGCCGGGTTGCCACAAAATAAGTGCAGTGAATGTGCCTTTCTTCTTTACGCGCACTTGCAAAGTAAATGTCGGCGCAGGTGAGTGTGTCCGCATTATCATGGAATACATCCCTTATCCGCTCGAACCTGCGATACTGCTCTTCTTCCTAAAGCCGCATTGGATTATGGGGCAGACGGTCTTCTCTTACCTTCATCCGATCTGGATTATCGATCTGCTGATCTGGACTCTTCTACCCCGCTGGTTTCCGCTGCGGAACATGTGGCTTACATCGCACCGCCTTTGGCATGAGGACAGCGGCCCGATGACGAACGACATCGCGGCCCTGCACCTGCGACCTTCGCCAGTCTGCCGGCAAGAGCGGGACTACCTTCCCGTCGCCGTCGGCCAAACGATTGTCGAACTGTGGCGCTTGTGGCGGCATCGCTAGCGGGCTGTCGGCTGCCATACATGACGCCAGACGGCATTTGACTGCCGGCGCACTGGCAAGATCACGGCGTCACTGTCTGAATCACTGCAAACCCCTCGAAATGCGGGGGACCGAGATAGAGCGGCTTGTTCTGCCCCGCATCCTTGTGGGCGTCGCGGAAGGCTTGGCTCTTGGTCCAGGCCACGAAATGCTGCTCACTGGCCCAGACGGTGTGGGAGACGTAGAGGGTGTGGTCTTCATGCTGTGGGCCACGCAGCAGGCGGAACTCCACGAAGCCCTCTTCCTTGGTGATATGGACCTCGCGATTGAGCCATACGGCCTCGAAGTCGGGCTCACTGCCCGTCTTCACGCGAAACCGGTTCATGGCGATGTACATGCGACACTCCTGATCGGGCACGCCGCCCGGCACCCGTTACATGGCGGACCGTCAGGCAAAGAACGCGATTGCGAGGCTCCACCGACACTACGCCGATTGCCGCATTTCCAGGACGCCGTCTGTTATGGCCGCATAGAGTGCGTCCATATCGGCCTCGGTGACGCAGTACGGAGGCAGGATATAGACCGTATTGCCGAGCGGCCGTAACAGCAGGTGCCGCTCTCGGAAGTAGGTGAGAAGCCGCGGCCCAAGCTCGGACAAGTAGCCGGCGGCGCCCGCACGGATGTCGAGTGCGGCGATGGTTCCGGTGCGGCGGACGTTCTCCACGCCGTCCAATGCGCGGATTGCTTCCAGCCTGTGGTCATGCATCTCCGCGATCGCGGCGATGCGGTCGGCGACCGGCTCGGTGTCCCAGACGTCGAGATTGGCGACCGCGGCGGCGCAGGCCACCGGATTGCCGGTGTATGAGCTGGAGTGGAAGAAGGTTCGGCGCCGGTCTTCGGAGTAATGGGCATCGAAGATGCGCGTGGCACACAGTGTGACGGCCAGGGGCAGGGCGCCGCCCGTGATCCCTTTGGAATAGCAGGCAATGTCGGGAACGATATCGGCCTGTTCGCAGGCGAACAGCGTGCCCGTGCGGCCCCAGCCCGTCATCACCTCGTCGGCGATGAAGAGGACGTCGTGGGCGGCACAGATCCGCTGCATCTCCCGCAGCGTTTCGGCCCCGTACATCAGCATCCCGCCGGCGCCCAGCACCAGCGGCTCGACGATGAAGGCGGCCGGTGTCTCCGGCGCGCGGCATGCCGCCTCCAGGGCGTCGAGTGAGCGCTGTTCGGCACCGGTCTCAGGGAAAGGGATGGTCTCCACATCGAATAGCAGCGGCTCGTAGGCCTGGTTGAAGACACCGCGGGCGCCGACCGACATGGTCCCGATCGTGTCGCCGTGATAGCCGTGCTCCAGCACCAGGATGCGGCTGCGCGGCCTGCCCGTGTGCAGCCAATAGCCGAGCGCCATCTTCAGCGCGACCTCAACCGCCGTCGAGCCGCTGTCGGAGAAGAAGACGTGATCGAGGCCGTCGGGCGTGATCTCGATCAGGCGACGGGCCAGCCGTTCCGCCGGCTCGTGCGTGTAGCCGGCGAAGATGACCTGGTCCAACAGCTCGGTCTGGCGCCGGATCGCCGCCTGGATCACCGGGTGGCAATGCCCGTGCGTGATCACCCACCATGACGAGATGGCATCGATGATGCGCGTTCCGTCATCGGTGTAGAGATAGGCCCCCTCACCGCGGGCGATCTTGGGGATCGTGCGGGTGATGGCATGCTGGGTGAACGGGTGCCAGATGGGGGAGGCGCCGGTTTGCGTCATGATCGGTCGTCTCCGGGCCGGAAGTCGGCCAACCGAAACTGCTCCGCGAAGGTTTGGGCAAGGGTGGCGCTGTCCAGGCGGCCCAGCCAAGGCAGGCGGCCGAGCCGGCGGACGCCACTGAAGTCCACGATCGTCCGTTCGGTGTCGGGTACCGGGTCGCCCACGAAGACGATGCCGTGGATTGGGATCGCGCGGGCCTTCAGTGCCTCGATCGACAACAGCGCGTGATTGATGCCGCCAAGGGCTGTACGCGCACACAGCACGACCGGCAGGCCCCAATCCGCGAAGGCGTCGATGAACAGCGTCTGGCGGGTCAACGGCACCAGCAATCCGCCCGCACCCTCCACGATCAGGGTGCGGTCGGTCTGCGGTGGCGCCAGACGAGCCGGGTCGATGGCCACACCGTCGATCTCGGCGGAGACGTGCGGCGATGCCGGGGTGCGCAGCCGATAGATCTCGGGCAGGAAATGGCTGTCCGGCAGGCCGGTCAGGCGGCGCACCGCATCGGTGTCCGTCTCGTCCTCCAGCCCCGACTGCACTGGCTTGAAATAGGTGGCGCCGAGGGCCTGAGTCAGCATCGCGGCGGCAACGGTCTTTCCGACGCCCGTATCGGTGCCGGAGACGACGAGACGCACAGTCACGAAACACACTCCTCGAAGCGCACTTGTGTAGCTGTCAGCCGGGGCCTAGTCGCTCGGCTGCAAGTCTTCGATCGGCAGGTCGCCGATGCCGAGCTTGGCGAACAGCATGGTGTCGGCATCGTCGCCGGGGTTGCCGGCCGTCAGCAGGCATTCGCCCACGAAGACGGAGTTTGCGCCGGCGAAGAAGCACAGCGCCTG
>JANQQD010000279.1 GCA_028285185.1 Anaerolineae bacterium
CGAGATCCGATGGTTCCTGATGAGGATACGGCCCGTGGTCGACGGCCTGCTCGTCATGACCCATGAGGACATCACCGAACAGAAGATCGCCCAGCAGAAGCTGAACACACAGGCCCTGACGGACCACATGACCGGTCTCGCCAACCGCCGGAAGTTCGAGACCTTTCTGGATGCGGAGATCAGGCGCGCTCAGCGCTCATCACAGTCGATCGCGCTGATGATGATCGATGTCGACCGGTTCAAGCCGTTCAACGACCGATATGGCCATTGCGCCGGCGACCAGTGTCTTCGGCAGATCGGCGGCGCCTTGAGGAGCACGGCCAAGCGGCCCGGCGACATCGTCGCGCGATATGGCGGCGAGGAGTTTGCGATCCTCCTGCACCAGATTGAGTTCCGCCCTGCCCTTCAACTGGCTAAGCAAGCGGTCGCGGCGGTCAGGGCCCTTGCCATCCGCCATGACGGAAACCCGCCGCGAAACGTGGTGACCGTGAGCATCGGGCTTTCCGTCATCGTCCCGGACCGCTTCACGATGATGAGCGACGTGGTGTCGCGCGCCGATCGAGCCCTCTATGCCGCCAAGACCGCCGGACGGGACAGGATCGCCGTGGCTGAGGAAGACATGGCGCTGTGTCCCTGACGATGGGTGTGCGAGGCGGGCGGATAACTTGCAGCGCAGCACCTGTGTGCATCATCGCCGCGCACGGATACCGCCGCGACCATTCAGGATGTGGACGTGGCTTCGCCGAAGGCCGGGTTGTCCGTCCATCCGTCGCCGGGGTCGGGCAACAGGATCCCCGCGCCCCAGACGACATTACCGTCGATGTTCGTACCCGCTATCAGCGTGCTGCCATCATTGCGGCTGGTGCACCATTCGCGCCAAGCCAGGAAGAACAGATCGAAATGCACTGTGGAGTCTTGGAACTCTATCGCTGGCTCATCGTCGCCGTTCGCGCCTTCGATCGATACCCTCAGCTCGAACGTGGCGGTGGCCATCGCATCCATGGTTATTTGGGCGCCTGTATCGGCCTCTTGCCCAATGAATGCCTTCAAATCATTTGCGACACTTCTCGCGCCTGAGGTCGCGAATGAAACCAATTTTGAGATTTTCCTCTTTCCTATCTTGTTGAACGTGTGCGTGTTCTCGCGATACTCAGAGACATAAACTCTGATTCTCTTGCCGCCGCCGACGATCCTTCCAGGCCTCCCATCAACATCACTATAGAATGAGAGAAAGTCTGCGATCGCGGCAGCCTTTCCCCTAACGTACCAGTCGCCATGCATTGATGCATTCAGATGTATGCCCCGGTGCGGACTGGGGCTTTTGAAACTGTGCGTCGTCGTCCCGGTGTGCATGACGGCGGCGCGCTGAATTCCTGCGTCGTTTGAGAAGGCTTTGTAGCCGTATTTGACCACTCCGAGGATCGAGGAGTCGGGCTGATATGTCGGCATCAGGGTCCTCCCTGGACTACGATTGGCTTTTGCTCTTGCCGCTCAGGCCGCCACCAGTTTTGACCTGGCGCCTGCCCAAGACGCTGACGCGCCCCATCCCAAGCGGCGTTGGACTTGCCTTGCGTCGTCGTATGCACAAGCGGCCCGGTGCAGCGGGGCGTCCGGCATACGCCGTGTGTCCAGAAGGCTAGCAACGGGCCCCGAACGCGCGGTACTGGTCCGAAGTCCAGTATTGTCGCGTTCCCAAGTCTCTCCGGAGCTTGGTAAGCTGGGTTCCCCAACACGACCCGTGCCCTTGGACTAGTCGTCGGCCTCGGGCAATCCCCAAGACATCGACTGCTCTGGAGATGAGCGAGTTCAGTGTGATGCGGCTGGCGCTTTGTCTTCTTGGCCTGTGTGTCGGCCCGTTCGCCGCCGAACGGTCATTGGCGGATGACGTTCGTTTGACAGGCGAGCACGCGATCCATGTGGGCGACGATCGTCCGGCCTTCGCCGATCCGGGTTACGACGACAGCGATTGGGATCGGATAGCGGTCCCATCCAGCCTTCGGTCGGCAGGGTTCGGCCCCCGCATCGATGTCTTCTGGTATCGCATTCATTTCGACGCGCCTGAGGACTGGTCGTCCCGGACGCCGGCGATCCGGCTCGGGATCATCGACCGCGCCGACGAAACCTATCTGAACGGCGTCTTGATCGGCGGCAACGGACAGATCGGACCCAGACAATCCGATTGGCACGTCTATCCACCCATGCTTCCCCGCCTCTACCCCTTCGATCCGGACCTTCTGGTCCATGGCGGCCGGAATGTCCTGGCGGTCCGTATCGCGCGCGAACCCTACATCGATGACGGCGGCATCATCGTCGGGCCGGTCGCGCTGGTGGATATGGCAGATGCCTTGCCGGAGTATCTGATCCTTCGACAGCGATTCCTGAGCATCAACTATATATTGCTGGGAATCGAGACGATAATTATGCTGTCTGCGATTTTCGCGCTGTACCTGAAACCGGAACATCGATCCACTTGGCTATTCTTTCTTTTGTACATTTTCTATTACCTCCAAAGTCTCGAGAGACGTAACTTGTTCCACTTGGCAGGCCTTGATCATCCTGCGATCCAGTTTGCAGCGAACGTTCTCGGTGCCCTCGCCATTCCGGCGCTCATCGCCTTCGTCGCCCATGTGCTCGGACAATCGGTCGGCCGCCTTGGCCGGTTCGTGCAGATCGGATCCATCGCCGCGCTGATCAGCGTTCCGCTGACCGGCATTCCCCTGCTCGATTGGTGGGCCATCGAGAGCAACCTGGTCTGGCATTCCCTGTTCCTGATGGGCTTGATCCTGATGGTGGTCTGGTCGATCAGGGCGTTGTTTCGTGGCCAGCCCCATTCCATCCCGTTGTTTCTGGGCCTGCTGGCACTGGCGGCCTCGATGTTCGGCGATATCCTTCTGCCTGCCAATTTCGTGGAAGCCGCCTTCGGCTTCCGATTGGGAGAGGTCGGCGTCTTGGCCTTCTTTCTGTCGATGGCGTTCATCGCCGCTGCGAACATCTTGCAGACGGACAGGGCCCTGCAGCGGGCCAACACCGATGTCCTGACCGCGCATGAGCAGGAGCGGGCGCGGCTGGCCCGCGACATCCACGACAGCATCGGCCAGTGGCTGACGACGATTAAGCTCAGGCTCGAGCTATTGGGGGACGGCGCCGAAGGCGGCCGCACCGGTGCCGGCGGAAACGTCAAAGAGCTGGTTTCGGACGTTACGCACGCCATCGAGGACACCCGTCGCGTAGCACAGGACCTGTCGCCCGTGTTCCTTGAGGAACAGGGACTGGCCGCAGCGATACGGACGCTTGCCGAACGCGCGGCACGGCGCGCAGATCTGTCGATCGACGTCCACGTTCCCCCGGCGATGGACCTGCCGAAGACCGAACGGGATCATCTCTATCGCGTCTTCCAAGAGGCGCTGAACAACGCCGCGTTGCACAGCGACGCCACGCGCATCGTTGTGACCCTCGAACGGGGCCGCGACCAGGTTGTCCTCGCCGTCAGCGACAACGGCAGAGGCATGCTCAACGGGCGCCCCCCTCAGCAGGCACACGCTGCGAATGGCGGCCTCGGTCTGAAGACGATGCGAGATCGGGCGCGTCTGCTCGGCGGTCGCCTGGACGTGATCTCAAACGATGGTGGCGGCACGACCGTGCAGCTGCGGTTCCCCTCCTAGAAGAAGACGGTCAGAATGCCCGCGAGGCAGTGTTGTTAGTGTCATGTCGATCAAGATCATCATCGCAGACGACCACACAATGTTTGTGGAGGCCTTGCGGCATCTGCTTGGGCGGGCCGATGACATGGCCGTGGTTGCGACCACCAACAATGGCGACGATCTGCTGCATCTGATCGACATACATGCTCCGGATGTCGCTCTGGTCGATGTGTCGATGCCGGGGCCTGGCATACGGGCGATCGCCGAGAGCATCGGTGACAGCACGGCCCGGACCAGACTTGTCGCGCTCACCATGCATCTGGAACCGGCGATGGCCGACACGCTGATGGAACAGGGCTTTTCCGGCTACGTCATCAAGGATGCCGCGTTCAATGAACTGCTGGTCGCCATCCATCAGGTCGTCGAGGGCGGGACCTTCGTTTCGGCCGCAATTCAGGAGATGCACAAGGTCGGATCCGGCAATCCGGCCGGCCTGACGCCGCGGGAACTGGAATGCCTGAAGAGTGCTGCCGACGGCATGTCAAACCGGCTGATCGCGAAGCGCCTGCACATCAGTGTGCGGACAGTCAAGTATCACTTCGAGAACATCCTCAGAAAGCTGGACGCCAGTCGCCGTGGCGAAGCGGTCGCCATCGGTCGCAGGCGAAACATTATCTGAGGCATACTCTAGATTTTCCTGTGTCAGGATTTGATCCGTGCCCAATCTTTAGTGCCATGCTCAAATTCACACCGCCACAAACATGGAGATACTTTGCGAACGCATCTGTCCACGAGCTCTTGCTGTCTCTTACGCGGCTCGAACTGGACATCCGGCGCCGGCCGTTCAGCGGCAGCGGAGGACCCGCAGCAGCCATTCGCTCCGCCGGCCACGCTCTTGCTGGAACCAAGACTGATCATCAACTAGCTTTCGACACGGATCACCCTGTGGGAGGCTGGTCATGACAGACACGGGGGATCCATGCCACCTGCCGCCGAGACTGTGCAGCTGACAGCGTCTGAGTCCGCCTGCCTCGATGCTGTGAAGGATGGGCTAGACCAGAAGACGAAGATTGCGATCGAGGCGGCACAGGATCTGAAGACTGTCGCCAAAATCCTCAAGAGATTAGGCAGCGCTCGCCTCATTGAACAAGACGGTAGGGGGCGCTGGCGTCCCACGGAAGACGGTCGGTGCTGCGCTGTCACTGTCGTGCCAGTTCCGGAGCGGCGAGGACAGGGTGGGGCTCACGGGAGGCTGGTCCCGGGTTCCACGGCGGAACGGCTGCTCAACATGCTGGCTCGGCCCATGCGCGGGGCAGAACTGGTTGAATGTCTCGGCGTTACGCCTCAGCGAATCCGCCAGCTCGTCGTGAGGCTTCATGCTCAGGGTCGCGTGAAACTCGGCGATCGAGCGAACATCCTGCACATCGTCGCGAGAAGCGACGATCCCTCCTTGTTGCTCGGGCAGGACGAAGAAAGGATCTTATCGGCGCTGCCGGACGACGACGTGACGACCGTACCAAGGCTTGCGGCAGGATCGCGCATGGAATCGGCGCGGACGAGGAAGGCGGTGGACCTCCTCCTCGATAAGGGGCTTGTCGAAGAAGCGGGTTCAAACAAAGGTCGAACGGTCTATCGCCTTGCCGCGGCAGGGCAGTCCCATTTTCAACGACTTGCGTCGGCTCGGCGAGCTGAACCGGTGCCGCTAATCGTCCAATCAGACCGCGTCCGTAATGTCCTGTCGTATCTCGCTGAACAAGGCGAGGCGAGAATCAGGGACGCTCGCACTGCGCTGGGGATACCTCAGCGCTCCATGAACGCCTTGATGCAATACCTCAAGCGCAAGGGCCTCGTGAGGAAGACAGACCAAGAACTGAGCGCCCCGTATGGATTGACGCCGGAAGGGTACGACATCCTGCAAGAGATGTTCCGGAGAGATCACCGATAGGGTCGCACCCTGGCACTGGGCCGTTCAGCGGTTCCGGCTCAACGTAGACCGTCGATCCCTTGGGCCCGGACAGTGGCCGCACCACGGCAGTTGACCCACTGCAGTCGGTTGCGGTTCTGCGGGCCGGGTCCCCGCATATCGGCAGCTGTCCATCCGGCTGCGGTCAGTTGTTGTTTCGCGGCTCGAGGCCCTTTGGCGAAAAGGGCACATGACGGCGGTCGGCCGCGACACCGTGTCGGCGGCGCCGACAGTGCCATCGGCTCGACATGAGTCTTCCACCGCGCTTACGCTCGCTCTCGGGGGCCGGGAGGAAGACGATGTACATCGATCTCTACGGCAAGGTCGTCCTGACCGTCATCGCCGCATGCCTGCTCTGGCACGTCGCCGCCGACCTGATGGTGGCGCGAAGGGCGACCGCGCAGCTGCAGTCGGACGTGGTCGACGTCCGGATCGTCGGCCATGCCCTCGCGACGGACGACGCCGTTCCTGTGGCCGTCACCAGCTACTGACGGATCCCACGTCGAAGTTGTTGGTGCCGCTGTCGCTTTCCGGCTCTTTGCTGCCGGTCGCCGTCGTGTGGTCACGGTCCCCGCAGACCAGCGGATGACCATCCAGGTGCGGTCAGTCGCCCTCCCGCCGGTTATCACCCGGAGCCGCCATTGCCCCGCGCGTCACTGCTATCCAGTTGGAACATAACGACGAAAGGGCCGTCCAGCGGAGCCGATACATGGCGCTGGAAAGCACCTCCGGCGTCAGCGATGATCCCGTCGTCAGCCTGCCCAACCTCGCCGGCTGACCGATCCTCCGGCCCATGCCGGGCACCGCGCTGGTCTTCGACCAGTGACACCACGCCGTGGGAGACGATCTCCGCCGACGGCGTATTGCGGTTATTGACGCGTATATCCCGAGTGAGTTAAGCGGAAGTGTATCTTCTCCAAAGCGCTGCAAAGCAACTGGCGCCAGGACAGAGTATTAGTCTGTGTAAACGATCAGCGGCGTACGCTGCCTCAGAAAGACCTGAAATTCCTGAGCGGAGTCGGAAGCTTGCGACAGTGTCACGCTGATCGATAAGTCATCGGTCTCAAGCTCAAGAGGGCCATGATCTGCGTAATGCTTTTCTTGCTTGCTCACCGCGTCCCTCGCCGCCTTGATTGATTCCAACTTGTCAGTCACTTTGTATCGGACATAATTGGCGAAATGAAAGCCTGTGGGGCATGCGCACATCAAATTCAAGACACTAGACCTGAGCTTTATCTGCAAGAGAATGTTCGACCCCTCTCCCTTTGGCTCCACTCCCACTGCGAAATGGTTCGCCGTCTCCGACACTTTCGACGTATCGATTGGGGTGATGTTGGGATCGCCTATCGCCGGCTTCAGGTCCCCATGGCCACCATCGCTCGTCGAATAGTGCACGAATGCCGGCTGTAACGTGCCGTTGGCCACAAGGACAACCAAGGCATTGGAATTCGTTGATTTTCCTCCGAGAATAGAAGACAGCAGCTTGTTGACGTCGATGTCGAAATTGACGTTGACCGGCGACTCGCCCTCTTTTCGCATGTCATGCTCCGAAATCGATAAGCTGAGTTAACGCGAATAGATAGCACCGCGACCATAATTCTCAAACCAATCCGCCAAGCTTTTTTTTTTGCAGAGGTGCTCTTGGGAGCTGGTTGACTAGCCGAACGGTCGCATTCGGCCCAAAGCGACGCATGCCGATGCGGTAGCGAGTATCCGCAAAAGTCCGCTCTGCGGCCATGCCGTTTGAAACTCGCGACTTCCGCATTTGGCACGATCCTGCCGTCCGCGACCCGTCCAGCTGCTGCAGCGTCGCCTCCGACTGCGGACACTCGCGATCGTTGTCTCAGTGGCGCAGTCTGCCGCGACCATGTCATCAGCGTTGAGTTGCTCGCCGACCCGATACTCATTCTCGCCTGACTGGCCGGGGGCTCAGCGGCAAAGGTGTGCGACGGCCTGATCGGGCGGCAGGGCGAAGAGCTTCTGCAGATCCGAGAAGAAGGGGCTCGCCGCCGCGATCTGGATGCGTGTTTCCTCGTCGAGCCCGGCAAAGGCCTCGGCGATCTCGGCCTCGGTGTAGGGCCGGCCCGTGACACTGTCGAAGAAGAAGCCTTGTTGCAGGGCGTCGAGGTCCGCGGCTCCGTGCAACAGCATCTCGGTGATGATCTGCGAGGTCAGCGCCGCGCGGTCGACTGCCTCCTGGTCGAAGGGAAGTCCCGCGAGCACGGCAGCGTCCTGCTCGTTCAGGGACCAGAGGCGCAGCCGCTCGGCCTCGGCGACGGCTGGAATGGCACTTGCCATTCGCGCATCCTGTGTCGACAGATCAGCCGTGCCCTGCAGCGTGAACGCCTTGACCGCGAGGCAGGGGTCGCCGTCGATGGGATTGATCCCCCAGGGCGCCGTGACCAGCCACGCGAACCACAGAGCCCGATCCATAGCGAGGATCTCCGCCCGCGCAGCGATCGCTGCCACAAGGGCAGGCGTGTAGAGCAGCCAGCCACTTTCCACGCCGCTCTCAGCATCGACGAGCAGGCCCGCGAACCAGGCCTGCGCGTCAGGGCCCTCCGGATCCTGCCGCAGTTGTGCGTCGATGGCCGCGCGCGCGGCGAAATAGGCCTCAGCCTCGGTATCCGTCCATGCCGCCGCCCCCCGCGCCTCCAGCTCATCGAGGGTGGCGAGCGCTACGGCCAGATCCGGCGGGTCCGTCTCCGCCCGCGCCGCCGGTACCGCAAGAAGAAGTGCAGCGAACAGCACCGCAGCCGCCGGCAGGAGACGACGCGCCAAGGCTCGTCCGCATCGGTGTTGGAAAGTGATGAGCTTCGGCCTACCGGTTCTGCAAGGCGTTGTCGTCTGCAAACCCGTAGAGAGCGCCCACAGCTTCATCCGAGATCTTCCACATAGCGATCCTCGACGAAGTGGATGATGGCTCGGCGGCAGTTCGAAGACAACCGGCGGGCATCGACCTGTCGGTAGCGGCCATGATCAGGCAAGACGACAGCGGCGGCTCCCGTCCCCCCGATGCCACGCCGATTGCGCGCTAACAGCGCCACAACATGGCCCGTCCCGGCTAGAGCCGGCGCGACACCACCACCTGCTTCAGCTCGCCGCGCTCGATGCTGACATTCTCGTAGATGAACTCGCCGACATTCTCCCCGCCCTCCTGCCAGACGACAGAGGACATCAGCGACCAGTCGCCGGCGGGCAGGCCGGTGAAATAGAAGCGGCCGTCGGCGTCGGTGGTGGCAATGCGCCGGTAGCGGTCATACTTCTCGTCGCGGTTGGCGAGGCTCTGATAGCCGGCCTCCGCCGCCTCCCGGATCTCCCGCGTGTACGAGTTCCAGGGCACCAGCACCACCTGTTGGCGGTCGGCCAGCACCACCTGCCCGTTCGGCCGGACGACGAAGGCCTGGCCCGATATCGTGCCCTCGCCACCCAGCGCGTAAGGCGCGAAATCCGCCTCAATGAACGGGGTCGTGATCACGTATTCGGCATCGGGGGTCGGCGGCGGGGGCGGCGTCGCCCGGAACGGATTGACCTCTTCCAGCTCCGCACACCCGGCCAGCGCCAGGAACGTGCCCAGCAGGAAGGCCCCGGCAAGCGAGCCCGGGCGCGCGCGCTCGGGCCGAGCCATGGCTGCGCTGCGCGACGATCTCAGGTGCATGTCCCGACTCCTCCACCAAAGGTCTCAGGCACACGGAACAACCGATCCTCAGACATCCGTTACGACCATGATGCCTGACGGCCGGCGGCTCGGCCACAAGCCAGAACGCGTGACGATGTCGCTGAAAAGCATGACGCCCATGACATCAACCGGTCGCCGTTCGAAAACTGCCCTCAGAACTTGCCGTACTGCAGATAGGCCTGCTGCGGGTCGGTGCCCGACAGGATGGCCTTGCGCACCAGGTTCTCGGTGTTGATGGCAGCCTCCGCACGATCGATCACGTCGGCCGCCGCGGCGCGGGGGATGACGACGGTGCCGTCGCGGTCACCGAGGAGGAAGTCGCCCGGATTGACGACAACAGGGCCGATCACCACCAGCTCGTCATACACCTCGGGCATCCAGATCCCGACAATGTCTTTCGGGGTGAAATAGCGGCAGCAGACCGGGAAGCCCAGCTTCAGGATGAAGTCGACGTCGCGGCAGCCGCCGTCGACCACATAGCCGAGCACGCCGCGCGCCTTCAGCGTCTCTGCCGAAAGCTCACCCATATGCGCGACCTCGTCGTCGTTCGGCTGGCACACCACGACGTATCCGGCCGGCACCTTCGACAGGAAGCCCGTCCAGGCCAACAGTGTCTCGTGGGCATCGGTGCCTTGCACCCTGCGGCCGCGCACCGTGAAGACCGGCCCGGCAAAGGGGCGATCGGGCTGGATCGGCCGGATCTCCGGCGGCAGCGTGAAGTCCCGCAAGCCCATGTCCCGCATCACGTCGTGGACGACGCCGGTATAGCAGCGGGCCAGCCGTTCGGTCAGGCTCGCCGGATCGGTGGTTGCGGTCATCGGTTATCCCTCCCCTCACGGCCATTTAGCGGCCTTGTCCTTTACGGTGCTGCGCCCACGGTCTGGATCAGGCCCCGCATATAGCCCAGCGCGAAGGCCATGCCCGCATGCCAGGGTGCATGGCAGGCCATCTCCGGTGTGTGGTCGGGCACCAGCACGCCGTCATAGCCGCACTCGGCCAGGATGCGCACGATGCGCGGCATGTCGATATCGCCGTCGTCGACGAAAGCCTCGTGATACTCCGGCACCTCGCCGCGGACGTTGCGGAAGTGGATGTACCCGATCCGCCCGGCGCGGGCGTGCCGTTCGACCATGTCGTAGATGTCGCCGCCCGGCATCTCCTGCACCGAGCCCAGGCACAGCTCCAGGCGATTGGCCGGGCTGGGGTTCATTGCCAACAGTCGATCATACTTGTCCGGATGGTTCACCAGCCGCGCTGCACGGCGCAGCGTATCGGCGGGCGGGTCGTCGGGATGCAGCGCCAGCGCCACGCCCTCCTCCTCCGCCACCGGCAGCACCGCCTCCAGGAACACCGCCAACCGGTCCCACAGCTCAGCCTCGGCGACAGGCGGCTGCGCGCCCTCTCCCGCTGCCGGGTCATAGCGCATGTTCCAGACCATGCCGCTGGGGATCGGCGTCTCGATCAGGGCCGGCTGCAGCCGGAAGCCGACGGACATGGCGCCGCCGCGCGCGAACGGCCCGCGGTGCCAGCCCCACACACCGGCGATGCTGAAGTTGTAGCCGATGCAGGGAATGCCGGCCCGGCCGACACGGCGGATCAAGAGCTTGAGGTCGTCGAGCTGCCGGGCGCGCTCGGGCCCGTCCAGCAGCACGTCATGCCAATGGGCCGGGTCGAAATTCTCGATGGCCGCGACCTCCAGCCCGTGGCGGCGCACCATGGCGACGAGGTTCTGCAGCTCTTCCTCCGACCACAGCGCCGTGCCGGCGGTCACGCCCCAGCCGTCGTTGCCGCCGCGGCCCAGCGACGGATCGCGGCCGCCGAAATAGTCGACCAGATGGGCCACGATATGCGTGGCCCCCGCCTGCCGCGCGAAGCGGAGGTTGTCGTCCGTCAGCGATGCTCGGTAGAGCCCCAATCCGATCTTCATCTTCGCCGCCTCCGTCCGGCCCCGCCGTCTGCGATGCTCGCCACCAGACTCAGCACGGCTTGGCCAGGCCGGACAACCCGCGCCTGGCTGCGTGCGCTAGTTTTTCGGCCGCTCACGGCCATCTTCGTACCACATCGCGCTGCCCTAATCCGAAGCGTGCAGCCGAGCAGCGCCACAGAGAAAGGATAGCATGCCATGTCACGGTGCCGTCTGGCCGGACTGCTGAGTCTCGCCGCAATCGCCGCATCGGGCGGCGGGGCGCTTGCCGATCCGATCCTGGAATGTCCCGGCGAATCCCAGGTGGAGGTGCGTGCTTGCCTCGCCGAGACGCTGTCGCGCGCTGATGCGGCGCTGGCCAACGCGGTGGGCTTCGCCCGCGAGTCTGCCACCAGCATGGATGAGCTGATGGGCGGAACCGTCGGCGTCGAGGCGCTCGAGGCCGGCCAGGCCGCGTGGGAAGCTTACCGCGATGCCCATTGCGACTATATCGGCTCAACCTATGGCGGCGGTTCAGGGACCGGGCCGGCCATCACCGCCTGCCGCATCACCCATGCCCGCGAACGGATCGCAGAGCTGATGGCCGCGATCTGACCGGCGGCGGGGCGAGCGCGGCGCTGGCACCGGCCCCCATTGCAGCCCGCGCACAACCGGCGAGCCCCGATGGTGCGGCAACTCGCCGCGCCCACTGATTTGACAAGCACCACTCCAGAAAACGGAGTATCTATGGAAATCATTCTACAATTAGTTTAGTCACGAGAGCACTTACTTGCGGGTGACTTTATCGGATCATCATCGCGATGCGTCAGCGTCGCACCGGCGATTCCCTGCCCCTATCGGTCGGCAGCGGCACGAAGAGTGGGTCATCCGGCGACTGTTGCCTTGCCTCTGCGGCGCTTGCGGGGCGGCCTTATCGAGGTCCCGCCATCTCTTAGAAGGCGGTTACAAAGCCACCGTCCACGGGCAGGGTGACGCCGGTGATGTGCCGGGCAGCGTCGGAGCACAGGAAAGCGGCTGCGTCGCCAATGTCCTGTGGGCTGCCGAGCGATGGGAGGGGAATGCGCCCCTTAATGCGGGCCAGCCGTTCCGGATCGCCCGTTGTCGCCTTGCGGAACATCTCCGTGTCGATGAAACCGGGGCAAATGGCGTTCACGCGGATACCCGAAGGCCCCAGCTCAACGGCGAGGCTGCGGGTCAAGCCCAGCAGCCCGGCCTTGGTGAGCGCATAGGCAGGGACCTGGGGCAGCCCCATCAGCCCGGCCATCGACGAGATCATAAGAACGCTGCCGCGCCCGCGCGCCGCCATCTTGCGCACACAGGCCTGCGTCAGCCCAAACGCGCCTATCAGGTTCGTCTCGATCACCGCACGCAGGTCCTCCGCCGCGGTGTCGACGAACGGCGCCTTCAGGTGCCGCCCGGCGTTGTTCACCAGGATGCCGATCGGCCCGACCGTCTCTTCAATCTCGTCGACCAGAGGGCCGTGGGCCGCCAGGTCGGTGACGTCGTGCACCCTGAAGGTCCCTTTGCCAGGCATTGCGCGTGCGGCGTCCTCCAGGGCGGACGCATGCCGTCCGGTGATGACGACATCGGCACCGGCGCAGGCAAGGGCCTCGGCAATCGCAAGGCCAAGTCCCGTCCCACCGCCCGTCACAAGCGCAGCCTGGCCCGAAAGGTCCACCGACATCCCGTTGTCTCTCCCACAGCGCTGTCGATACAGGGCGCTGTTGCTGCAGTCATCTTGCCGCGCTTGCGACACCCCAACGAAAGCTTGCAGATGGAACCATCAAGGGGTCAATCTGGCATTCGATTGAGCCGCGTTGGCGGCATCACGTTGGCTACGCCGCCCAGCGCGCACTTTGCGCCGGGCCGCCGGCCCAAACATGGCTACGATGGAACCTGAAGATCAGCGCAGGCGCCTCTTGCGCCAGATGATCGACGCATTGGCGAAGTGGCAGACATACCATCCCTTGGCCGTCGTCGAGCCGCAGATCCTCGCCGCTGTCGCGGCACTGCCGCGCGCGGATTTCGTGCCTGAGAGCTTTCGGCACTCGGCCTATGACGATGCGTCGCTGCCGATCGAATCCGGCCAGCGGATCACGCAACCGTCGCTCGTGGCGTTGATGACGCAGCTGATGGCACCGCATCCGGGCGCCCGTGTGCTGGAGATCGGTGGCGGCTCGGGCTACCAGACCGCGGTGCTGAGCCGGCTCGTCAAGTCCGTCTATACGATCGAGCAGGACGAGCTCTTGGCATGGACCGCCGTGGCGCGGCTTAAGGAAATGGGCTGCCGAAACGTGGCGTTGCGCTGGGGCGACGGCTCGGACGGATGGGCCCCGCACGCCCCCTACGACGCCATCGTCATCACGGCAGCCTGCGAGTGGATCCCCTCGACACTTGTGAACCAGCTCTCCCCCGGCGGCCGGCTGGTTCTACCGCTTTATGTCGATGCGGCTGGCCGGACGTCCGGGCCGCCGCCAGGCCTGGAAGGCCGCGACCCGCCGCAATGGCTCGTCCGGATCGAGAAGCTCCGGTCCGGCGGATTGCGGGAAGATCCCGTCATGCCGGTCAAGTTCGTGCCCCTGGTGGCTGCATCCCGAGAGGTGAGCGATGGCACGATCGCCTTAAGCCGCCTCACCCGTGCCTCGTAAGCTCCCTTCGGGCAGGCGGCTGCGTCACCTGCCGGGTGCTGAAGACAGCCCGAACAGCGTCGCCGGCGTCTCCCACAGCACGGTGTGCCGGTCGGCCGGGTCGGGCAGCCATCGGTCGATCAGAGCCAACACGTCGGCATAGGCCGGGCGCTTCTCCAGCTTGATGAACGGCCAATCGGACGCCCAGATCGCACGTTCTGGTGTGAACGCGTCGAGCAGCGCGGCCACAATCCGGTCGACGTCCCCATGAGGATAGGCTTCGCGGCTGAACCGGAAGGGCGCTGACAGCTTGATCGTCGCCTGTCCGGTGCGGCCGAACGCCAGCACCTCAGCCAGCCCGGGCTGATCGAGCCCAAGCCCCGCATCGGCGCAGGCGAGATGGTCGATTACGACCGGCAGCCCGCTGTCCCGCAAGACCGGGATTCGGTCCGCCAGCGCCGCCGGCGGGCACTGGACCTGCAACAGCCAGCCGCGCGACGCCAGGCGGCCGAAGAACAGCCGCACCTCCGGCGAGACCGAACCTTCAGGGATCAACGCGGGCAGGTCCACCCGTGCACCGACGATGCCGCCTTCCGTCAGGCTGTCCAGCGCCTCTTCCGCGATGCCTGGGTCGACCACCGCGATGCCGCGATGGCGGCCGCCGGACCGTGCGATCGCATCCAGCACAGCGGCATTGTCCGTGCCGTAGCCGCTGGGCTGGACGATGACGGCGTGGGTGATGCCGCCGTCCGCCATGACGCGCTCCAGATCATCGAAAGTGCCGCTCTCATGCGGTGCCGGCCGGTATCCGGGCCCATCTGGATAGGGGAACCGGGCCGGTTCGAACACATGCACATGCGTGTCAACGCCCAGCGCCATGGCCTTCGCCTCCGCCGATCAGCCGAGTTCGCGGACCCAGTCTCTCAGCACATGCTTCTGGACCTTGCCGGTCGAGGTCTTGGGCAGATCGCGAAACACTACGGTTCTCGGGCATTTGAAACGCGCCAGGTTCTCACGGCAGAAGTCTATGATTTCCTCTTCCGTTGCTGCGGCCCCCGGCTTCAGCACGACGAAAGCGCACGGCGTTTCCCCCCACTTCTCGTCTGGGCGCGCCACCACTGCGGCCTCCAGCACCGAGGGATGGCCGTAGAGGACGCTTTCCACCTCGATGGTCGAGATGTTCTCGCCGCCTGAGATGATGATGTCCTTCGAGCGGTCCTTCAGCTCGATATAGCCGTCCGCGTGGGTGACGCCGAGATCGCCGGTGTGGAACCAGCCGCCGGCGAACGCCTTCTCGGTCGAGGCGGGGTTCTTCAGATACCCCTTCATGGTGATGTTGCCGCGCATCATCACCTCGCCGATCGTCTCACCGTCGTGCGGGACGGGTTCCAGCGTATCCGTATCGGCCACCATCAGGCCTTCCTGCACCACATAGGGCACGCCCTGGCGGGATTTCAGCCGCGCCTGCTCTTCCAGCGGCAGGTCATCCCAGGCCGAATGCCAGGCGCAGACCGTTGCGGGCCCATAGACCTCGGTCAGCCCATAGGTATGGGTGATGCGGAAGCCGAGCCTGGCCATCCCCTCCAGCACGGCTGCCGGTGGGGCCGACGCTGCCGTCATCATCTCCACCTTGTGCGAGAAGTCGCGGCGTTCGGCGTCGGGCGCGTTCAACAGCATGTTCATAACAATCGGCGCACCGCAGAGATGGGTGACGCGATGGTCGGCGATTGCGTCGAAGATGGGCTTGGCCGCCACCTGGCGCAGGCAGACATGCGTGCCCGCCATGGCCGTGATCGTCCACGGAAAGCACCAGCCGTTGCAGTGGAACATCGGCAGTGTCCATAGATAGACCGGATGGTGCGGCAGCGACCAGGTCAGCACATTGCCGACGGCGTTCATCCAAGCGCCGCGGTGGCTGTAGACGACACCCTTGGGGTCACCCGTCGTGCCCGAGGTGTAGTTGAGCGCCAGCGATTGCCATTCATCGTCCGGCAGGGTCCACGCGAAATCCTCGTTGCCCTCAGCCAGCAACTCCTCATAGGTCATTGCACCGATGCGGATGTCCCGCGGCCCCTCGGGATCGTCGATGTCCACGACCAGCGGCTTCTCGTCTATCTGGTCGAGCGCCGCTTTCGCAACGGCGGCGAATTCGGCATCGACCAGAAACACCTTGGCGCCGCCATGCCCCAGCATGAAGGCGACGGCCGAGGCATCGAGGCGGATATTGAGCGCGTTCAGCACGCCGCCGGTCGCCGGCACGCCGTAGGTCGCTTCGAACGCCGCCGGAATGTTGGGGGCCAGCACGGCGACCGCATCCCCGATGCCGATCCCCCGCGCGGCCAGTGCCGAGGCCAGGCGCTTGCAGCGCCGATAGGTCTCCGCCCAAGTGCGGCGGACACTGCCGTGGATCACGGCCGGATGCTCGGGGAACACGGCCGCACTGCGCGGCAGGAACGACAAAGGCGACAGCGGCACGTA
>JANQQD010000304.1 GCA_028285185.1 Anaerolineae bacterium
CTGCTGCCAACAGGTCGGTTCGCCTATCGCTGGTCCGGGCTGCTACACCCACCTTCGACACTGCACCCACTGCGCCGGCTGTTCAAGCCGGCCGATGGGGCGTGCCAACCCTCTGCTTGCCTCATGTCGCAGGGATGAGTAGAGCCTTTCGGGTGCAATCGGACCTGCAGAAGGCAGTAAATTTGCTCTATTCAAGCAGTAGACTAGCGTAACTTTCGACTGCTCGATCTGTAGTGGCCTGTAGAAGCTCATGGACAGACTTTACGGGATTTTCATCGTAGGATGAATTGTGGTCCATAATCGCCTCATCGAATAGCCGACCATTGAGCCAGCTCTCGAGCACCCACTGTAAGTATTCTTCGTTAGATCCAAAACTTGGGTCGTTGAAACTTTGAGCATTGCGTCTCGCAGCCGTGAGTCCATCCAGATGTCGCTGAGATCTAATTGCGATCTCGTAACTGCTTTCACTAAATCGCACAATAAACGTGGCAACTGGGTATGAGGCGTCTGCCTGCTGCCTTGACACTTCATACTTTGACCGCCCAATCCATTCTACAACATCTCTAAACCATTGCATTTCACGGGCATTTCCTCCAACTTTGGTGATTAGCTCAATATTATGCATCACAAATTGTTTGATTTTCTCTAGTTTCTCCCTTGGTATATATTTGATGCGATCGATATCAATCTGACTCAAGTCATCCAGTCTTTCCCTGATAGGAGTTGAAAGGTCAGTAAATGCCTTCGACTTCTTGAGCGCTTCCACAGTTACGAGGCCTAGCGAAGCGGCTACGTATGGCCCGACAGCAGGGATGAAGGCAGCTGATGCCACCACCGCCCCTGCTGAAAGGACGATAACGAGATTCTTTGCTGCCCCCCTAGTGAAAAGATATCGTCGTTCAAATTGCTGGCTGACATCGCTGATGTTATCAGAATCTTTGCTGATGTCAGTGATGTCCTTGATAAAGATTGACGTCTCCTGTTCTACTATATCTGTTTGCTGAGCAAGGAGCTCTCCAAACTCTTTCACTTGCGCTTGAAATGCACGCTCGCTGGCCGGTGATCTTGCATACCGTTCAGCATCAGTGACGAGATCTCTCCCATCCTTGGACGAGAGAATGAATGGCCCATGCAGCTGTATTACGCTACGGAGTGGGGCTATGGCGTTTGGATCGATCTCAGGCAATTCCCCGTCATCGATCAACTTCAATGTGCTGTCGTAGCGATTAGCCAGCTGGAGGCCGTATGCATACAATATCGTGTAGTTGGCTTCCGCAGACCCCTTCTCAAGTTCGTTCTTATACTTCCCCAGCGCGTCCAAAACAGAGAAGAATGGCATGTTGCCTGCGGACAATAGCTCCTCAGCTTGTCGAACTGCATCAAGAAGAGGTTCCCGAAGAGCTTCCAAGCGGCCGTAGTCGTTTTCATCTTCTTCGAATTGTTGCGTCGGAATACTCGTGATTAGGCCATCTCGAATTGTGAAATGCGCGCTCTTTGTTTGTGCGGGGACAGTTGGGAGAAGTGATGTTTCTTCGACTCGCTGAGGTTCGTCGCCCTCGGTTGGCTCTATGAGCCTGGCAATGGTTCTCGCATAACGTATCCGGGGTGCCGCCGTACTCAGGATGGTCGCCATCAAGCTCTGGCAGTCGTCCTCAAAACGCTCCGGCCTTAGTTCTATGGATGTCATTCTCGCCAAAGGCCGGATCGCTTCGGGTAGCGTATCCGATCTCGGCATGCGGGCACCGTCGATGCATACCGGGATGACGTCTTTACTCATCTCAAATGCGGCGCGGATGCTAAACACCATATTGTCGTCATCATCGGATTCGCGGTCAGAAAGCAATGACAGCCAGCGTGGACCGATGATTACCAACATCAGATCGCATGCCTGGATCCGTCTTCTTAGCTTTTTTCTGCTGGTGGATTGAGCTTTACGTAGATGAGCTATACCAAGTACCGAAAATACATGATGCCGTTCATTCTCTAATATTCTAGACAGCCGTATGGCGCTGCGCACATCTTCGTTCTTGCGATAGCTGATGACGGTTTTGACACGCACCCTGACCTACTCACGCCGACTGCGATACGTGAACGTGCCATTCTACCGTCGGGTGAGGGCTGGCGTCACTGCTTAGCTGTCGCGCGGGCCGTCATCGTTCGTCGGTCGGACATGCGCAATCCCCGATCGTTGCACCTGCCGCGTGCAGTGATCAGCGGGGTCATTGTCCCAGGCTGTGCCGATGATGCACGCGGTGGGTGAAGTGGTCGGCCTGCCTATGTCGGGTCCGTCAGGGGCACGTACTTCCGGCGAGGATAGGCGTCGACGAAACGGCAGTGGATCGGCTGCTGTTGAGGGAACCTCCAGCATTCAGCGCGACCGCGGTCCATTGCGCCAATGTGCCAGGAACGCAAGAGCCGAAGAATGTAGAGACGCGATCCAGGTTCTCAGTTCTTAATGTCCCAACAACCTCGTCCAGAGCGTTGCCCGAGCCTTCTCTAGCGGTTTTCAATTTCCTACCTGAGCAAAGTATTAAGCGCGCTTTCGAATGAACGTGATAATTCTCTCAATATTAAGACCAAGCTTCTCGCTACCGGCGGCAGGCTTTGAATAGCCTCGCTCAAAGTAGGTTCGCGCGTGCTTGCGGCAGCCATGATGTCCTTGAGGACAGCAACATTCGGATCAGCATCTATCTCTTCGTTAAGTGCGGAAATCTTTTGTGAAATATCTCGCACCTCATCCAAACTTTCCTTAAGGTCCGAGTTAATTTCTATTCTTTCAATAATCAGTCGTTCATGATGTAAGTAACGCTCCTTTAAAAATAGGGCTAGGCTTGCCTTACGAACGAGCAGCTCCATTTCCTGTTTTTGAAGATCGAGAGTTTCAAGCTGGCCCTCTGTTTCCGCTCTTTTTTTCTCCAATTCCTGAAGTTTCTCGGACGTTTCGGTGATTGATTTGAGAGAACCTAGTTCTAGTTGTTGCAGGTCGGCATTTGAAAGCGCAGGCCGAGTAAATGAAAGGAGGCCTACGACTGAGGCAAGTCCGCCCACAATCCCTGCATAAGAGAAGTAAGTGTCTTTCAATATCCATTCGAAATAGACGGCGATCCATCCGCCCAAGAAATACACGATACAGAGCAGAATTATAGCAGCAAATGCCCGGCGCATGATGCTTCCTCACTCAACATTGTAACTACAGAACGAATCCGAACGAAGAGTGCAATGGTGATGCCTGATCAGTAGAAAAATACCACGGTTCAGAGTAAGTGGAGCCGATAAATGGCGGCTTTGGGTCCGAGCGGAGGTTAACAGTTCACCATGGGCCTTTCTGCTATTCGTAGTGATACCACATACGGACGACCCACTCACGCGCTGCATTAGATTAACGGAGAGACCTCACGCGGCCTCGTCATTCTCCTGGGTTGAACCCGCCTCACGTTCGCGCTTTGGTCTCGGGGCTATGGGAGTAGCCTCGGACGGCGGGACGGCCAGGATTGGGGCCTTGGGGCGGTTCCGTTCGGCCTTCAGAGCGGAGAGGCACCACCCCTTCTCCTTGAGCGTCCAGCCGGCGGCCTTGCCGATGCTGGCGATGGTGAAGCGCAGCCGGCCGGTGACGGCGTCGTGCACCTCGATCCTGCGGTCGGCATAACCCGCTTCGGCCAGCTTTGTGCACAGCGCCAGGCCCGGCGCCTTCGCGATGACCTCGATGCCCACAGCCTCGGCCAGGAACCACTGGCCTTTGCCGTCGACGCGGTGCTCTCGGACGGCGGCGCGGATGGCGTCTGCGGTGCTCATGGGGACTGCTCCCTCAGATGAACAGGAAGCCGTTGGGCCGGTCGGTCTCGTAGACGGACGGGCCGGTGTCCGCAGCGGCGGCACGAGACACAGCCATGGCCGACGCCACCGCGCCGTCAATCTTCTCGGCCGACTTCGCCTTGTTGAACTTGCAGTTGTCCGCGGGGTCTCGGTCGATTACGGCGTTCTGGAAGCACCAGCGCAGCACCGGGTGGCCCCCGTGGCGGAACTTGCGCGCCAGGATGGCCCGCTCGACTTCCTTCACCGCCGGGGACATGGACGCAAAGCCCTGGCCGAAGCGCAGCACCGGCAGGCCTTCGGCGAGCAACCGCGTCTGCGTCCCGGTGCTGTTCCATCGGTCGATCGGGATCTCGATGACGCGGAAGCGCTCGGCGAGCTCCATGATGGCGTCTTCGACCATGTCGTAGTCGACGACGTTCCCCGGCGTTGGTGTGAGCCAACCTTCCTCGGCCCAGGTCAGATACGGCACCTGGTCGCGCTCCTGGCGCCGCCGCAGCGTGTCCTCGGGCACGAAGAACTGCGGATAGACCGTGTAGCCGCCGTCATCGTCGGCGAAGACCGCGACCACGGTCCGGAGGACCTCGGTCAATTACAGGTCGATACCGATGAAGCGCGGCTCGCCTACCGGCGCGTCCAGGTCGATCGGCGCCGCGCCGCGATTGTGA
This sequence comes from Anaerolineae bacterium, assembly GCA_028285185.1. Taxonomy (GTDB): domain Bacteria; phylum Pseudomonadota; class Alphaproteobacteria; order DSM-16000; family Inquilinaceae; genus JACKIG01. The sequence continues at coordinate 4,479 of JANQQD010000304.1, forward strand.
ATGGCCATGTCGAGCCAGGGAGATACGGCACGCACTTTCCGCCGACACGACCCACCGACACCGTCTGTCGAGGCGGGGAGGCCATACTATCGAAAGACGTCTGCCTGTGTCCCATGGTAACGCATGGGCAGCGCAATGGGCACCGGATCAATTTCCTACAGGCGAGATCATGATAGATAATACCCGATAGACGGGTGGCGCATCAGCGCAGCACGACACGCCGACCAACAGGGGGCCGAGATGGCCGAGAGCGGGTATCTAGTACAGCGCGCCTTCGCCAACCTGATCGACATCGGCATCACCGTGCTGGTCATCTTCCTGCTGCTGAGCGCGATGCAGGTCGAGACGCCGAAGGTCGGCTTCATGCAGAACTACGGGCCGCAGGACTGGACCAGCTATAATCGGTTCGTCATTGCCACCCTCGCCTTCGTCGCCCTTTACGGTACCGCGTTTGTGGCATCGCCAATGACGACAACGCCGGGGCGATGGGTCGCCGGCATGCGCCATCGCACGACACGGGGCGCGCGGCCATCGATCCTGCAGGCGGTCGGCCGGGCCTGCATGATCACCGGGTACTGGGCCCTCATCCTGGTGCCGGGGCCCGCGATAGCGCTGATCGGGATGGTGGTGGTGCTCAGCGTCATCGGTCTGGTGATCGGCATCGTGGCGGTCTTGTGGTTCAGCGGCTGGTTTTTCCCCGACAAGCAGGTTGTGCACAACCGTATCGCCGGCTTAGTCGAAACAGACCATCTGGGCCAACCGCTGCCCTTGCGGTGATCGCAGGCCCGGCCGCCAGAGGACGCTCCGCTTGCGGACTAGGGCTATCCGAACTGCGCCCCTACATCGCGCTCTACTGGTGCACACCGGAGTGAGGGTTGGTGGACGGCGACCTGGAAGGCGCCCGAGTTTGTGGAAGACGGACGGCTTGCAGGCAACACAGCGAGGAATCGAGACATGATTTCTGCGGCTCTTCGCGTTATCGCCTTCTCCGCAGTCGGGACAGCCATTCTTTCGGGCGGTTCAGTTGCCCAAGATCGCTCGGACTGGCCGGATTCGATCACGGTCGGCACGGCCAGCCAGGGCGGCACCTATTTCATCTATGGCAATGGCTGGGCCAACTTCGTCGGCCAAGAGCTCGGCATCAACGCCCGCGGTGAGGTGACGGGCGGCCCGGTGCAAAATGCCTCCCTCGTGCAGTCCGGCGACGTGGAATTCGGCATGGTGACCATGGGCCCAGCCTACGAGGCCTGGACGGGCCAGAGCCCGCTGATGCCGGGGCTGGCGCATGACAAGCTTCGTGCCATCTTCCCCATGTTCCCGTCCGCATTCTATCTAGTTGTATTGACGGACAACAACATCAACACACTGGATGACCTCAACGGTCGGGCCGTGAGTGTCGGACCAGTGCAATCGACATCTGCGACGTACTGGCCGCGCATCTTCGATGCGCTCAGCATCCAGCCAGCACTCCAGGGCATCAACATAAGTGAGCTCGTCAATCAATCCCGGAGCATTCAGGTTGATGCCGTGGCGCTCGCGGGCAGCGTACCTCAAGCCGACGTAAGCCAGCTGGCGATGACAACCGATATTGAGGTCCTAGGCTTCACTGACGACGAGCTCACTACCGTGCTCGACACGTTCGCCTACTTCACCGCCTTCAGATTTCCTGGCAGCGTCTACGCCGGCGCATCCGACGACATCCAGACGGTCGCCATGTGGAACTTTGCGATCGCCAGCGCCGATATGCCGTAGAGCCTGGTCTATGAGATCGTCAAACTCATCATGCGCGACCATGAAAGCATGATGCAGATCCACGGCGCGGCCCGCGAGACGCTGCCGGAGAACTACGTGCACAATACGGTCCTGCCGTGGCATCCCGGTGCGGTTCGCTGGTTCGAGGAGAACGGCTACGACATTCCGGACGATCTGGAAGGCTAGAGCCAGCGCCCTCGGTTGGGAAGGTCAAAGCGGCCGGTCCCGAAGGGCCGGCCCTCGCCAGCACGCTGTGGCTGCTGTCGGTTTAGACGGCTTCCGGCGGCATCGCCGGGCCAGTGCCCTCGTCAATCGGCAGTGGCATCGACCAGCCGGCGATCGCCACAGCATCGGAAAGCGCGACAAGCGGCCTGTCAGGGAACGGAGCCTATTGGCTGGCCAGTTGTCCCGGGCATTCGTCCGGTCCGCTGAACCGGTAGCCGTCCATCAGGAAGACGCATTGCGTGCCGGAAGGTTCGACAGGTTCCGCAACACCGCTTGGGACCAGCCAGATATACCGGTCGTACCACGGGTTGGGGGCGGGCAGTTGCGTCGCCGAAACGACGATATAGGCCCCAGCGAAGCGCTCACGAACCACGGTCAGGTCGGCGATGTCGACATCCGGACGCGACAGATAGCCCGACATCCACGGCGAGAAATCCCTCGCCGAAGCCGCCTTTATCGACCCCGACTGCCGCAGCCGGTTCAGCCCTGTCTCCCCCGGATAGGCGCCGTAATACTCCGCAGGAACGCTGGCGACGACACCCATGACGTCGACCTCGACCGCCCCTTGCCGCCACGGATGCCCGCGGGGCTGGCCGCCCGGCGGGTCAGCATGGGCCACGGCGTCGCCGTCCGCGACGACGACATGGGAAATGGTGTAGCTGCCCGCATAGGCTGACCGCGGGACACCGACGCGCTGGCCGGTCGCAGTCGCCGCCAACACGGCGTCGGGGCCCTCGTCGTATATGCGATAGGGCACGGCTGTCGGGCAATCCGGGTTCAGGAAGATGATGCGTTCTGGATCCACGCCGACAATCCCGACCCCTTCACCGCTGTTGCCGCCCAGCGTGCTGGCGATGACGCGATCGACTGGGCCGTCGATCTCCCACACCAGCGATTCCATGCTGGAGAGCACCAGATAGACCGGGGCGTCGGTACGCACATCAACAGAAGCGTATGTCGTCGGGCCCGCCTGGCCGGCCACTGTGACCGACGCGTAGTCGCGCCCTTCATAGGCGCCGACGACAACGACCTGGTCCGCCGTCTCGGCGGCCGGGAGGTCGCAGGTTTCGGCCACCGGCAGATATGTCGACCCATTGTCGAGCACGACCGGCGGCACCGGCGCATTGTCGCCATGAGGACCGTCAGGCAGCTGATCTTGCGCTGCCGCTGCTTGAAGGCCGACGCACAAGAAAACAGTGAAGAGAAGAATCTTAATCACTTCATGTGCCCCAATGGTTTGTCGATCGCACGGCTTGCTGCTGCAGCCAGTTTCTCACGCCAGAAACGGGCGTTTTTCGGGCGCCCTCCCCTACACTGTCTCTGTACACGCGACCTGCTTGATCGAGATGCGCGCAATTGGTGGCCGGGTCGGCGTCGGCGGCGACCCTAATGACCGTTCGTCTTTACATTCCGAAGGTGAAAGTGAACCGATCGTCCCCGATCCTTCCAGTTCCTGTTCCCCGATCGCCTGAGGAAACGAAAGTAAAAGGTCCACTGCGACCATCATCGCAGACAAATGTTCCGGCACCGGATCTCCGTGTCTCATACACAAAACTGCCCCTGCACGTCGTTCCCTTGTTCGAGACAATCGTAAGGTCACCAGCCCCGTCGGCATATCCCGTCGCTGAGCCCGTGAATGTTTCGCTGCCATCCTCAAGCTGACCACTGACTGGCAGTGTCAGGCTGCAACCCGCGAGTATGATGATGACGATAGTAGCGAGAGATTTATTCGCTAAAGAATGCAGTATCTTCACTTTTTTGTTCCTATTGTTCCCAAGATTCACACGCCATGATATCGGATAAGCGCCATTCGAGCGTCAATAGGGTACTCTCTAGGTGATATGGGCTCGCGCGAAACAGCCGCTTCAATGATTGAGGCCATTCTGGTCGCGGGGCGACGGCCCCATAATCCTGCGAAGCGGATCTCACCCACACCGGATCACGGTTGATGCAATCTGTCGGCTGCGCCAAACCGCTAATCAGGCGCTGCACATACGGCATCGTCCTTCTGATCGTCGCTATGCTGAGCGTTTCAACGGCCACCAGGGCACAGGAAGTCGATTGGATCGCCTGGGAGGCCACGCTGACGCTCGAGCAGCGCCAGACGATTCAAGAAGGCCTGGTCTGGGAAGGCCACTATTTCGGCCTGCTCGATGGCGATTTCGGTCCGCTGACTCGGCGAGCAATCGAATCCCTTCAAGGCCAACTGGGCGCTGTGCCAACGGGCTATCTGCGCTGGAACGAGGTCGACTTCCTGTTCCTGACAGTTGAGCACATGCGTGCCATGACCGGTTTTGGTTCGTGGTTCGATCCCGCCACCGGCATCGGCATCGCCATTCCCCACGCGCATTTCGGCGGACAGCCCGAGGTGAACACGTTTCCAACCCTGATCAGCACATCCTTGAATGATCTGGCCGGCAGAGCCGCGGTCAACCTGGTTCGCATCGAATATGCGGACGACCTGATGTGGCAGATGTTCCATGAGAGCGTCTCGGAGAACGCATCGGGCGCTCAGATGACCATTGAGTATGACTTCTTCCGATCCGGTCGAATGTCGCTTTGGGCGAGCCTCGGAAACGAAAAGCGCTACGTGTTCGGCCTTCGGCGGAACCAATCTGCGCGGGCCATGGTGTGGGTCATCGATGCCGCTCACGCCGAGACCTACACGCCGTTCGCCATTCTGGCGTCAAGCTACTTTGGCGCCTTCGGCAGCGGCGTGGACCTCGTGGAAGCGCCTCTGCCGCCTGCTCCGGATGGCTATGCTCCACCGAAGCCCCCCTCTGTGGCCTCTGTGCCATCCCTGATGCCAGGGCCGCCATCAATTGATGGATACCCGCCATCAAGGCCGCCCGCTGCCGATGGCGCGCCCCGATCTCCTCCGCCTCCCCCGGCTTCGCGATCTCCGTCCGTCCTCGGCTACGGCTCAGGCTTTTTTGTCAATCATTCTGGGCAGATCGTCACGAACGCCCACGTCATCAGCGAATGCGACGCAGTCCGCGTGTCTCAGCATGATTGGCCGCCACGACTGGCTACCGTCGTGGCAGTTGATCACATTTCCGATCTCGCCGTTGTGGACGGCAATCAATCGGAGACGGCCTTCCTGCCATTGCGGGCAATCCCTCGCCCGCAGATTGGGGAGCCGGTGATGGTGGCTGGCTTCCCGCTGTCGGACATTCTCGGCAGCAGCCTATCCGTGACAACCGGCACACTCTCGGCTCTTGCCGGGATGGACGGGGATACACAGCACTATCGCATCTCTGCCCCCATCCAGCCCGGAAACTCCGGTGGCCCCGTGATTGATGCCTTCGGCAGCCTGATCGGCGTTACGGTCGCCAGGCTGGACGAAACGCTGGTGGGAACACAGGTTCAGAACGTCAATTTCGCCATCAAGTCGAGCGCGCTCCAGGCGTTCCTGGAGAGCTACGGCATCGACTACAGCTTCAACGAGACCGCGGACGAACTGGGGCAGGTCACGCTCGGAACACTGGCGGGCCGCGTGGCCGTTTTCGTCGAGTGCCTGCAAGTGCACTGAACTGCCAACCGGCGGGCAAAGTCGATAAACGGCTCGAAACCCGTCAGGATTGGAGGCCTGCCTCGCCGCTCAGGGAAGCAACATCCCAAGCCGATGCACGCTGCGACGGCCCCGACTTTCGACCTGCTATCAGCCCTTCTTCAGGAAATCGTCGACCGACAGCCCCTCGGCGTCCGCCTTCTTGTAGTCGTCGGTCGTGCGTGGCCTTGCCCGCTCGCCCATCGCCATGGGATGGCTTTCCTTCGTCACCTGCACGCGCACGCGGCAGTCTTCGCACATCTTCAGCATGGCGATGCGGTCGTCGGACTGGAACATCCAGTGCTGGCCGGCGAGCTGTTTGGCAATGCGGTCGATGGTGGACTTGGCGGCGAAGGGCTTGCCGCATTCGGTGCAGGTGAACGGCTCTTCCTCATACAGCACCACCGGCTGCATCGCATCGGGTGCCAGGTTCAGACGCGGGTCGAGCGTGATCACCTTTTCCGGGCAGATGGTGGCGCAGAGGCCGCATTGCACGCAGGCCGCTTCCGTCAGCCGGACCATGGGGCGGTCGGGATCGTCGGCCAGGGCGTCGGCCGGGCAGCAGGAGACGCAGGCGAGACACAGCGTGCAGCCTTCCGTGTCGATCGCGATCCGGCCGTAAGGCGCCGTGGGCGGCAGTGGCACGATCTCGGCTGAGGCCGGTGCGGCATCGGCCAGGGCCTTCAGCGCCATCCGGGCCACGTCGCGCTTGCCGCCCAGCGGCACGATCTCAGCCTCCGCACAAGCGGGCAAAGACGGCAGGCCATAGAGCGCGTCTTCCACAGCCGTGGGGTCCGCCTCGCTGACCACCACCACGCGGCCGGCGCCGTTGTGGCCGAGGCCGTGGAGAACCGCCGCCGTCAGCGCGATCTCCGCCTCCAGCGGGGCCAGGCTTTCCGTCGACTTCGGGTCGGCCATGACGACCACGCGCTCAAACCCAGCGGCAAAGGCGCTGGCCAGCGCGTCGTGGCCCAGGCTGGTGACGGCCTGCAGGCCAAGCGGGATCACATGGGGCGGCAAGCCGCGCCCTCGGCGCGCGATCACGTTGATCACGCCCAGGCCGTAAGTCTCGTCATGCACCAGCAGCACTGGGTGCGTGCCGCCGGCCGCGCGGTATGTGCCGGCAAGGGTCTGGATGCGGCCCACCAGGCCCGCACGGTCCGGCAGGCGATAGGAGAGCGCACCGGTGGGGCAGTGGGCGGCGCAGCCGCCGCAGCCGCCGCACACCGCCGCGTCGACGGCGATCTGGTCGCCCTTGCTGGTGATCGCACCGGTGGGACAGGCATCCAGGCAGTTGCGGCAGCCGATCTTCTGCGACCGGCCGTGGGCGCAGATCGTGGCGTCGTAGTCGACATAGATCGGCTTTTCGAAGCTGCCGACCAGGTCGCTCGCCTCGAACACGGCGCGCATCACGGCGGCGGGGCTGCCTGGGTCGGCGCGCAGGAACCCGTCGGGCGCCGCGGAAGGCGGAACCAGGGCGGGACCGCCGGAGACATCCAGGATCAGGCTGCATTTGGTGCGCACGCCATCGCGCGGTTCGCCGAACGCGGCCGTGCGACGCGAGGACGGCAGCATGGCGGCATGGCCGTTCACGGTCACGTCGAACTGCCCCAACGCGCCGGTAACGCCGGCGATCCGCCCGCGATAGACGGCGAAGTTCAGGGTGGGCGGCAGGATCGCCTCGTCGTCAGCGTCGCTGAGCATCAGCGTCACCGCCAGCCGCGACGACAGCGCCTGCGCCACCTCCAGCGCCGTGTCGCCGGCGCCGTAGACCAGGCACAGCCCGTCGCTCTCGATGGATCGCAGCTCTGCTGGGCGGACCTCGGTAGCCGCATCGGCCAAGAGGGCCGCGATCTTGGACGTGGCCGATGCGCCGCCGTCGCACCAGCCGGCGCGTTCCCGGATGTTGACGAAGGCCAGCGCCCCATCGTGCCCTGCCTCCTCTGCCACCTCGCGGAACAGCGGCGCCTCTTGCGTGCACGCGACCAGCACGCGCTCAGACCCCGCGACCTCCTGCTCGAACGCTTTTAGTTCGCGCCGGCACAATTGCCGATGGAGGTCCGGCACATCTGCCGCAAGGCCCTCGGCCAATCGGCTGCGGTCGATCTTCATCGTGCCTTCGCAGTCGCAGATCTTGACCTGCCATTGCCCAAGCTTCACGGCGTCCTCCGTTGCGGTTCGTCTTGCGCGAATCCGGTTGGTCCATTGTTGGCGATCGGCTAACTTTCTTCAATTGCTTAGGATTAGGACCGACAGCGATCGCAGCCGTGGACAAAGAGATCCGGATACCGGTCGCGGTGATCGTGGAACAGCGCCGGCCGGTCAGCGCCTGGTCGGGGGAGATCTGGCTGCCTGTGGCGGTGCTGCCGGGCCCGGTGCCGGAGCCGGATGGCACAGTGCTGCGCCGAACCGACGCAGCCGTGCAGCACTTCGCCGGCCATGCCACGCTGACCCTCTATGCCAGCGATGCGGAGGCCTACAAGTTCAACCTGGAGAGCAGTGCCGCAGCGCTCTACGTGATCCTGCGCGAGGCCGAGGGCGGGCCTTTGCCGGTGCGCCCGCATCTGGTCACCGCCTCCCCCTACGAGGCGCAGGACTATCTGGACAGCGGCCACGAGGTCGTGGAGCGCGTGGCCATGCCCGACACGATCCGCGCCCAGGTGACCGCCTTCGTCGATGCCTTCTTCGTCGACCAACCGTTCCGCAAGCGCAAGCGCGTGCCGGCGGAGGACGAGACGCAGGAGGCCGGCGGCCCGCCCATCGCCCAAAGGCCGCGCAAGCGCCTGCGCGGCGGCGGCATTGACTGACGGCGAAGACGATGCCGGCTTCGTGGCGCGCTGGTCGCGCCGCAAGGCGGCCGCACGTGTCGCCCAGCCCGAGCAGACTGTCGACGAACCTTCGCCGCAGGCCGGAGACCCGGCGACGGAAGAGGCCGAACGGCAAGCAAACCGAGCGGCGGCCGAAGCCATCGACCTGGAGAGCTTGGCGGAGAACCCGGACGTCACGCCGTTCCTGAAGGCCGGCGTGCCAGATGGCCTACGGCGGGCCGCGTTGCGCAAGCTGTTCCGATCCAATCCCGTCCTCGCCAATGTCGACGGACTGGTCGATTACGGGGAGGACTTCCGCAATCCATCGATGATCCTCAGCACCTTCCGATCCGCCTGGCAGGCCGGCCGTGGCTATCTGGATGCGGGCGCAAACCGCCGAAAGCGGACCGAGAAGGCGCCCGCCGATGACGGCCTGCCGGAACAGGATGCGGTGGTGGAGCCTGCCGAGCTTCCTCCAACGACCGACACCGAACCCTCGGTCGAGCCGGCAGCGACGGATGAGCCTGCGCCGGAGTCCCGATCGATCGCAAATACCCCGTCGCTGCGGTCACGCCTGGGCCTCGACAATCCATCCGACTGATAGCCAGTGACGCTGGCCTCACCGGCCGGCGGCCTGCGCGACGCAGAGTGACGCCGCCCGTTCCGCGAACACCTCATGCTGAGCGTCGTCGATCAGGCCGTCTTCGCGCATCTGGTCGACATCGGCGATCCGCGTCTCCAAGCACGCGGCCACTGCCGGGTCTTCATGGGTGACGGCCAAGCCTTCCGCCTCCGGCGCCGTCAAGTCGCCGAACAGCGTCGAGACCTCCTCTTTCCACACCGCATAGAAGACCGCCGCCAGGGCAATCGCCAGGACGAGGGCGACGACGCGGGCCGCCCGGGTATCCACGACCGTTCTCGTGTTGGACATCACAGCCTCCCCTTCCTCATTGCCGTGCCGCCAGGGGCAGGTTGGTCAACAGGTTCTGTGGCTTCATCTTCAAGATGCCGTCGCGGCGTTTCGCCAGCCCCAGATAGACGGGCTTGTCGGCCATGCCCTCGACGGCATCGCGGCGGTCCAGCCAGTCCAGACGAAACAGGGCGACGATGTCGGACAGGACCTCTTCGTCCAATGTCTGGCCGTCATAGAGGGCGTTCAGGATCCGTGTGGCCTGCACATCGAGGCCCACATGCCAGGTCCACCGCGAATCCTCGATCTTGCGCTGCGGCTGTATGCGCGTCTCGACGGAGAGCAGGTGGCTGAGCCAGAGTTCCAGGTTGCGCGCAAACGCGTCCAGCGCCGGCTCCGTGAACCGGAAGTCGACCGCCATATCGTACCGGTCCGCCCGCTGCCAATAGAGTGCGGCATTCTCCTCCGTCAGCACGTCGAAGGTGACCTCACGGCGTGCCGCCTCGGCCTCGGCCAGCGGACCGCCGACGGGTCGTGATCCGGCACTCGCCGCATGCAGCTCCAACATCTCGGCATCGGCCAGCATCAGCACGCCATCTCCGGTCATGACCGTCTGTTCGCGGAAGAACAGCTCCGCCGTTCGAGCCCGGAACGGGTCGTCCATCCCGCTCAGCAGGTTGGCCAACACGGCATGGACCAGGTGGTCGAGCATGATCGGTGGGATGGAGACCACGTCGCCGCTGAAAGCCGACATATAGGCGGCCTCCAGTGTGGGATGGGCGATCAGGTGGTCGCGGAAAGCCAGAACCGCCCTGTAGTTGTCGACCGCATCGGCGTCGCGGATGGCTTCCAGATCGCCGTTGCCGACCGGACGCAGGGGCTCTGCCATCAACGCTTCGTGCAGCCGAAGCTCCGCTGCGCACGATTCCTCCACCGGCTGCAGTTCCGGTCGGACGAAGTAAGCGCGCAGGAACGCCTCCGTCGGCGAGAGATGCCCGCTCTCGGTGCGGTCCAGAAGTCCAAGGCCGGCGGAGCGCCAGATCTCGCGCGGACCCTCAGGCATGGACGTGCCGACCTTTGTCGTCCTGCAAGGCGGCCATCGCCTCCGCCATCGTCACAGTTCGTGCGGCACCGCCACCTTCCTCCAGCACCAGGGAGCCATTTGCGTCCAAGCCAGTAAAGATCCCCCGATGCATCCGATCGCCGATGGCGAAGGCCACCGGCTGGCCGTGGTCGGGGCACCGCTCCAGCCATCGCCGCACCGATCGCTCAAGCCCATCCCGGCTCCAGGCATCGATCTCAGTCAGCAGGTGACGGCAAATGGCCTCCACCAGAGCAGTGCGGTCGAGCCCGGCACAGCCTTCTTCCTGCAAGCTCGTCCGCTCAGGTCGATGGCCGGGTTCCGGCCCATCCGGTGCGGCTTCGATTGCGAGCGTCAAACCAAGCACCAGCCAGTCGGGCGGCACGGTGTCGCCGGCCCCGGCTGGAATTGCCGCACGCACGCTGCCGATCTCCGCCCCGTTGGCGCAGATCGTGCCCGGCCAGCGATAGGTGACAGCGACCTCCGGCGGGGCCAGCACGCCAATGGCGTCGCCTACCGCCACCATGGCGACGACCACCATCCCCAGCGCCTCGGTCGCCCCAACCTCTGGCTCCAGCACCAGGGCGTACTGCAGCCGATCGCGGCGGCGCGACCAGAACAGGTCGCCGGCCGCCGCGGCACCAGTGGCAACACGCGATAGGGCTACGTCATCGGGATCGAGGTCACGGTCCAGTCCGTGACCTTGAAAGAGGGGCGGGAACTGCGGATCGGGCAGCGGCGTCAAGGCAATTCGATCTCGCCCTCGACCACGTGGTTCAGCGCGGTGCCCTCGGCCGTCAGCTGCATCCTGACCTTCAGGGTTCCACCACCCTGCGGAACGCCGGCCCGGACCGCCCCTTCGATTTCGCGCTGAGAGGTCACGCCCACCTGCTTCAGGAACTTCCGCATCGACATGTTGAACGCTTCTTCGCTCATTCACCCGTTTCCTTAGACGATCTGATGAGAGGATCTCGTAAGGCCAGTGACCCTAGAGCCGCACCGCACCGGTGCCGGTCATCTCAGTCGTTGCGGTCCCGAAATCCATCAGCTCGAACCCTACCGCCGCAGCGGCGGAGATGACCACCATCAACACGATG
>JANQQD010000311.1 GCA_028285185.1 Anaerolineae bacterium
AGCGCCGGAGGTCGCCCGGTAGGGCGAACAGACCCATGACCGAAACCTATACGGCCAAGGTGCGCGAGGCCGTTGCCATCTTCCAGGACGAGGCCTCGCTGGATGCCGCCATTGACGATCTTGAAGAGCACGGGTTCGACCGGAACGACATCAGCCTGATGGCCAGTGAGCAGGCCGTCCGCCAGAAGCTCGGCGACCGCTATGAAAGCGTTGCCGATGCGGCCGACGACCCGTCGACGCCGCGGCGGCCCGTCGTGATGCCCGAAGATGTCGGCGCGGGGGAAGGCGCGCTGGTCGGCGGCCTGGCTTATGTCGGGGCCGTCGCCGCGATCGGCGCGGCGGTAGCGTCGGGCGGTGCGCTGGTGACGGCCGCCATTGCCGGAACGATGGCCGGCGTCAGCGGCGGCCTCGCCGGCGGCTGGCTCGCCCAGCGGATCGGCGAAAAGCGCGCCCGTGAAGTGGAGGATCACCTGACGCATGGCGGGCTGCTCTTGTGGGTGCATATCCGCGATCCCGAGCATGAGAGGGCAGCTGTCGAAGTGTTGTCGCGCCATGCGTCGGCCCCTGTCCGGGTACACGACATCGCAGCCAGAGACCCCCAAGCGCCGCCGCCGGAGAACGTGGAAAAGCACGATGTCGGCATTCCCTGGCTCTTCCGGCTAAAGACCTGACGGCAAAGCGATCGACTTCAGGGCCCGGCCGTCACGGCTGCGCGGACCTGCGCCATGGCGTCTTCGAGCGCATCGGCGACCGCCAGCGTCAGCCCGTCGCCGAAGCCGAACTGCGCTCCCTCAATCCCAACGACGATCAGGCGCCGAGGCAGCCGGCCGAGCACACGCGCCGTCTCGATGGCGGCCGCGAGGCCGAACTGATGGCTGGAATGCCGGAAGACGTCGGCAGGGCAAGGATTGGCGATTGCGTCCAGCGTCACGACCGTGCCGGGCGGACGGCCGGATCGCGTGGCGTCGACGACCACGACGGTCTCGCGCCCATCCCATGCCTCGATCAGCCCGGCCCCCTCCCCACTCAGTTCAAGCAGATCCACCGGCCCGTCTGGGCTCACGGCACGCAGCTGGTCGATCACCGTCGGACCAACCGCATCGTCCTGCCGCAGGCGATGGCCGATGCCGATGACCAGGGGCGGCAATGTCACTCGCGATCGATGGTCAGGTTCAGGAAATGGGTGGCGCAGGAGATGCAGGGGTCGTAGTTGCGGATCGTCTGCTCGCAGCGCCATTTCAGCGCCTCATCTTCCAGCTGCAGGCTGGATTCCACGACACCCAGCAGATCGCGTTCGATCCGCGGCTGGTTCTGCGAAGTGGGCGGCACGATCTGCGCGGCCGTGATATGGCCGGTATCATCCAGAGCATAACGGTGCCAGCACACCCCCCGCGGCGCCTCAGTGCAGCCGGTTCCTTCGCCTGCACCGATGACGGGCTCGATTGCCGGTGGGTCGGGCGGCTGGTAGATCTCGACCAGGCGGATCACTTCCTCGACTGCGTAGAAACTCTCCACCATCCGCACCAGAATGCTCTGGAACGGATTGCGCACCACGCGGGGCAAGCCGCAATCGCCCGCCAGCGCCCTTGCGTTGTCGCTCAACTGGTCGAAGTTGTTGTTGTAGCGGGCAATCGGCCCCACCAGATAGGGCACGCGGTCGGCCTTGCGCACGCCATGCAGGGCGTTGGAATGGGCGACGTGCTGCTCCTCGAAATGGTCCGGAAACGCTTCGATCGGAATGTCGAGGCCCCGGTTGTCGATCAACCGGCCACGGTCGATGGCATAGACGTCCGGATGGTGCAGCGATACGCACAGATAGTCGTCTTCGAAGCGCGGGAAGTCGAACCCGCCGAACACGCGTGCCAAGCGGGCCGCCGCCTCCAGACCCCAGCGCAGTTCGGGCAGCAAATCGGTCAGGGCGGACCGCGCGGGTGCCTTGTAGAAGCCGCCGACACGGGTGTTGACCGGGTGCACGGCGCGGCCGCCGATCACCTCCATCAACGTGTTGCCCAGTTTCTTCAGCCGCAGGGCATCGACAACGACATCGGGGTTCTGCTTGGCAAGCTGCAGCGAGTCGTCCAGCCCCAGGAAGTCCGGTGCGTGCAGCATGGCGGCGTGCAGCACGTGGCTCTGGATCCACTCTCCGCAATAGAGAATCCGTCGCAGCCGCTCTATGGCCTCGGTGGTCTCGATCCCGAGCGCGTCCTCCATCGCATGGCTCGCCCCCATGATGTAGGCGATCGGGCAGATACCGCAGATCCGGGCGGTGATGTCGGGGGCCTCTGCGTGATAGCGGCCTTCCAGGAAGGCTTCGAAGAACCGGGGTGGCTCAAAGATCCGGAACTTGATGTCCTGGACGACGTTGTCCTTGACCCGGACATAAAGCGCGCCTTCCCCCTCCACGCGCGCCAGCGCATCGACCTTGATGACGCGGGGCCGGGTCGGCGCTTTGCGGCTTGCCGGTTTGCGCCCGCTAGACCTAGACGCGGTCATGGCTCTCGCTCTCCCGGCGGAAGTCTTCGTCGTTGGCGTTGAAGGTCCGGAAGAGGTCTCGAACCTCAGGCCTTGCAAGGCCGATGTTCTGAAGCTGACCGGCAAGGCTTGCCGTGTTGGGTGTTTCTTTCGACCCAAAGCAGCCGTAGCACCCGCGGTCGACGCGCGGACAAAGATTGCCGCAGCCCGCCTGCGTCACCGGCCCCAGGCAGGGCCGACCCTTTGCGACCATAACGCAGACGGTGCCAGCCGCCTTGCACTCCACACATTCACTATGACGCGGGATGTTGGGCCGGCGATCGTTCAGGTAGGCATTCACGACCTCAAGCAGCTGATGGCGGTTGATGGGGCAGCCGCGCAGTTCGAAATCGACCGGCACATGGTCCTGAATGGCGGTCGATGTGGTCAGCGTGTCGATGAACTCCGGGTGCGCATAGACAGTCTGGACGAAGTCTTTGACATTACGGAAGTTCTTCAGGGCTTGAATGCCGCCCGACGTGGCGCAGGCTCCGATGGTGATCAGCGTCTTCGACTGCTTGCGGATCTTGCGGATCCGCACGCTGTCTTCGACGGTGGTGACAGAGCCTTCGACCAGCGAGATGTCGTAAGGCCCTTTTACCTCAGCTCGTGTGGCTTCCAGGAAGTATGCGATTTCCACCGCGCCGGCCACCGCCAGCAGTTCGTCTTCACAGTCGAGCAGGCTCAGCTGGCAGCCATCGCAGGAGGAGAACTTCCAGACCGCCAGCTTAGGCCGGCGTCCCACCGTCGGCGGTTGCGGCCTGGCCGGCTTGCCGGCGACGGTCTTGGTGGCCATGGCCTAGAGCTCCCAGATCGACAAGAGCGGTTCCGCCCGGTCGTAGCTGAACACCGGGCCGTCCTTGCACACGAAGTTGGCACCCCACTGGCAGTGGCCGCAGAAGCCGATGGCGCATTTCATGTTGCGCTCCATCGACACGAAGATGTTCGGCTTCGGCATGCCGCGTTCGCCCAGCGCCTCGGCGGCATAGCGCATCATCACTTCCGGCCCGCAGACCAGGGCGACGGCGTTGTGCCGATCGAAGCCCCCGCCTTTGATCAGCTGCGTGACAACGCCGACCTTGCCACTCCAAGCCCCCGTCGCCCGGTCCACAGTAACATGGACGGTCATGTCGAACCGGCCGCGCCACTGCTGCACCTCGCGCCGGAACAGGATGTCCTCCGGCGTTCTGGCGCCATAGAAGATCGCCACATTGCCGAATTCCGCCCGATGGGCGAGCACCCAGTAGATCGCCGGCCTGAGCGGCGCCAGGCCGACGCCGCCGGCCACGAACACGACGTCCATGCCGTGAATATCGGCGACCGGCCACGAGGCGCCATAGGGGCCGCGCACGCCCACCACATCTCCCGGCTGCAGCGCATTCAGTGCTGCGGAGACCTTGCCGACGGACCGCGTGGTGTGGGAAATGCCGGTCGTAACCTTGCTGTCGCCGCTGATGCTGATCGGCACCTCGCCGACCCCGAAGACATAGAGCATGTTGAACTGACCGGGCTCGAAGCGGAAC
>JANQQD010000319.1 GCA_028285185.1 Anaerolineae bacterium
GCCTATGTTCCGCCCCTGGGCACGGGCGCATAGCTCAGTTGGTAGAGCAGCTGACTCTTAATCAGCGGGTCCAAGGTTCGAGTCCTTGTGCGCCCACCATTGAAAAGGCCCAGCGGCATCAGATGCCTGCAAGGCTTCTTTTATGTGAGCTCTGAGATAAAATCGCTTTCGGCATTTAACTTCACCTGACTTGAGCACTTAACTCCGGGGTTCGCCCGCCGTCCCGTCGATCGCGTTAACGGCCATGGCGAGCGCGGCCGCGGCCTCGCATTCCATGGTCGTGCTGGCGTCCGCGCGGATCCGGAGATAGTCGGTGATGGCCCTCATCAGGCGGAAGCGGTCGGCGCGTCTTGCTGACCCGATCGGCGTCGTGTCTGATTGATCGAGCTCGGTAGGACCGGTGTTCCCATGCCCGAACAAGATGCAATCTCGGGGTGGACAGTCGCCATCTCCATGTTTGTGCTGGGGTTGGTCGGTGTTCTTGCGATCGCATACTTGGCTCGGGTCAAGGGACGCCCCGCCGCTGACGACACAGTTGCCCGCGAGGTGGCTTCTGTGCGTTTGAGCGGCGAGCCCTGCAACCTTGGGACGGCGGTCTGCGGTCTGTTTGCCGATGCCCTGGCCGCTGCAGGGCAGCTGCCGTTTGTCACCAGTCGGGCGGCGTTGCTTAGCACCATCGCCGATGAACAGCGCAGGGCCGGGTTGCGGGAGGCAGCAGCGTGCACGCTTCGCGAAGCACTGCGAGAGTGCGAGGCGGCGTCAATCGATGAAGGCCATATCCTGAGGAGTCTCGCCGCCGGCCTGGGCCGGGTCGGGGAGCTTCATCAAGCACGGGGCCTTGCGGAACGTATTGGGTCGGCCGTTCAGCGCTCACTTGCGTTCTCTGAGATCGCCGAGGCACAGGCGACGGCAGGTGTCGTGGTCGATGCACTGGTATCCCTCGAACAATGCGAGCCCGACGACCGGGACAGGTCGATGGTGCGGGTGGTCAAGGCGCAAGCCGACGGTGGCTTCTTCGCCAATGCCAAAGAATGGGCTTCAGCTATAGAGGATCCCGCGTCCCGAGCACGGGCGCTGAGCGCTGTTGCGGTAGCGCAGCACCGGGCCGGAAATGTAAGCGCGGCGCGAGGGCTGTTTGCCGATGTGCGGTCGGTGGCTCGAGACACTGTCGATGCCGATAAGCGTAACGACGCTCTTCAGCACGTCGCGCTTGATATGTCCGACCTGGGACTGGCGGTCGATGCTCTGGCGGTCGCGGACGATATTCAGGATGTCGACACGCGGGCATCCGTACTGTTGATGATCGGGATCGAGCGTGCCGAAGCAGGCTTGATCAGCGATGCGCAGGCGATCGCCAATCTCATCGAACTCGTGCCCACCAGAGTGTGGTGCCTTCGCGGGATTGCCGCGCTCTGCGGTACTGCTGAGGCCCGACCAATTCTCGCCGAGATGGAGGCGCTGGCACGCGGTCTGGCGGATGATGCGACCCGCGCAAGAGCTCTGGCGGTAACGGCTGCAGCCTTGGCGGCGACCGGTCGAGAGGAGGACGCTGGCGAGCGCTTCGCCGAGGCCGTCGACGCGGCGAGAGCGCTAGGTATCGCTGATCGATCGCTCGCAATCGCCAACATCGCCGTCGAGCAGGCCTCCGTCGGGTACATCGATGCAGCGCAAGAGACTGCGCTGCTCTCCGGCGAGGAGGCGCGTGCGCGGGTTGCCGTCGCCATTGCCGGCCAGGGCAATGCCGATGTTGCGCGCAAGATCCTAGCAGGCCTGCTCGCAAAGGAACGAACGTCGGAGGACAGGATCGCCTTATCACAGCGGCTCGACTGGATCGCCCGGGCGCAGGCGAGAGCTGCCGCGGGGGCGATTGCGGCTCGTCCGCGACGGGGTTGAGCCCTGCCGGATCCCTTGGCACGTCGGGTCATCGCTAACGCGATCCGCCGTCTCACTCCATTCGAAAGCCGGCGCGCCCGCTCGCGGTGCCGGCAGGGCTGCTGCCGGCGGCGGTGCGTCGCTCGTTGTCGCGCCGTCAATCCAGGCGCCTGCGTGACGACGGTCACAGGAATTTGTGAAGAGAATGGCTAGTTTGCGTCGCGTTCTTGGTCGTTCCTTTCGGGAGATCGAAAGATGGATGCCAATACTCTGCAGCGAGACCCATCCTTCGATGGGCTGGCACGCGACATTGCGAACTACGTCAGAGAACACTTGCCGCGCCCTGATGCAATTTCGAACGATCTGGCGCGGCAGGCCAAGCAGCTGTCGGCCAAATTGATCGAGCAACGCCGGAAGGTGGGCGAGACTCGGAATGCAGATGACATAGACCTCGCGCCTTTCTTTCGCCTGCTCCAGGTTCCGGACAACGCTCACCGTGCCGTCGCACACCGGATCGGCGATGGCGCGCGTGGCTTGGCGGAGCGGCTGCCCGAACTCGCCAAGCTGTCGGATAGCGAGCGATCCCGTCTGGTGGGCGAGGCGGTGTCTAAGCTCGACTGGATGCCCGCTTGGCTTTCGGAGATTACAGGGCTGGGGGAGGCGACCCTTGCGCCAGCACTGATCGCTGGCCGGGAGCAGCCTGCGGGTCCGAAGGCCCTGAGCGAGAACTGCGAGCTCAACTGTCTGATTGCCTTTGTACTTGCGCTCGAGGCAGCGATCGGTGGTGCGTTGACGCTGTCCATCACCTGTGCGAGCGGGTTTGTCCTGCCAGGGCTCGCGTTTCTCTGCCTGGCGATGGTCGGGGCCCTCTATCTGGTCGCCGTCTCCAGAGCGCATAGAGCCTACAAGGAGTGTCTGCTCGGCTGCGAGGCGCAGACCGAAGAAACGGGCTGACGCGGGACGTACGCTTCGATAGCTGATCTGCGGAATCAGGCGCCGCGGCTACTGGTCTGACCTGCGCAATTCGGCGGCTTGAGCCGGTCTCGTGCTAATCCGCACAGCCGATTTATTGCGCGAAACATGCGACCTCTGCATTCGGCACGGGCATCACACACCGTGCCGCGAGTCCGGAGACGGGGGGAGAGGATGACTACGCTCAGAGTGTGGATGGTGGCTGCGCTGTCTCTCTTCTTGTTCTTCCCCCTGCCAGCCCTGGCGGAGTTCGGCGACTGCACCGATCCCGCCTATCTCTCGCGCTTCCCCGATGCGCCGACCGCCGGGTCGATCCTGTGTGTTGAGCTTTTCCGCTTCACCGTCTCCACCCCGGGCGGTGCGCGTGAGATTCGGGCGATCCAGGATGTGGCGGGAGATTGGGCCACACCGCCCGGGGCCGCTGCCGGCGTTGAGCGCGGGGCCCGCGAAGCCGCCGCCGCTATGGCCGCCTTGGGCAATTTCGCAACCGATGACATCACGCTGCTTCTGCTCGACGACGCATCGTCGTTGGCGCCCGGCCGCCAGCCGGTTGCCGTGACTGAGGGGCGGCGCGATGCCTCTGGCGCCCTGCCAGGCGAGTGTCTGGTCACCTTGTACGGACTGACGCCCTCTGCCGCTGGCGATGAGATCGCGGTCACGACCGCCCATGAGATGTTTCACTGCATCCAGTACGCTTCGCTCAGCGCCGGCCAAATGGGCACTGTCGGGGGTGGCGGCGATTGGTGGATCGAGGGGAGTGCTGAGTATTTCTCGGCCTTTGCAGTCTCGGGCAGCCAGCCTTTCACCGATCGCGGTGCGGATTTCGATGCGTCCGTCGACGGCGGCACGCCATTAAATGCCATGGCCCATGAGGCGGGCGTGTTTTTCTTCTGGTGGGCTGGCACAGCTGGTGGGCCAGGGCAGCTGATGGACTTTCTGCGCGCCATGGCCGGGTCTGGCGGGGCCGGCGCGCAGCGCGCTGCAATGCGTAGCGTCCTCTCCGATGACCAATGGCTGAACTTCGCTGCGGACTACGCGGACCAAGGCATCTCGCATCCCCAGGGCGGCGGACTCAGCAGCCTGCCGTCGATGCGGGAGACACGGACCGTCAGCGGCGACGCCACGGAAACGCTGACGCTGGAGCCATTCGCGATCCTGCTTGGCACCTTTGATTATGAATGCGGTACCTGGGGCCATACCCTGGACCCGGTCAACCCGAACCTCGCCGCGACGCTCGACGGCGCATGGGCCGATTGGCCGGATGAGGTCGATGCGCGCGACGGCCGCCCTGCGACGCTGCGCTTTGCCGGGATGCATACGGGCGACAGTGATGAGGACGTCGAGATCGAGATCGAGCGCCGCCGCTCTTGCGAACCCTGTGCCGGAACCGACCGGGTCGATGCCTGTGTGTCGGGGGTCTGGCAGATGACAAGCGGTGGTCCGATCGAATGGATGCGCGCCCAGGGTCTTCCGATCACCAACCATGCCGAGGGGCCTCGTTATGCCACCTTCCTGAGCGACGGCAGTTACACCGCCGCACCGCTTGGGATCAGCCTGACGATGGAATTCGAGGACACGCGCGGCGATGCAATTGGCGCGTCCACGACGGCGTTCGGGCGTTGGTCGGCCGAAGGCGGGGTTCTGAACATCTGCCAGGACGCCGGGATGGTGTCGGGCACGGTGACGGTGACCACCCCCGAGGGCAGCTTTTCCGGGCCGGTCAGCCAGGATGGGGCCGGAGTGCTGTCGATGCCGTATACCTGCTCAGAGGGCGGGACGATGTCGACCTCCACACCGATCCCGGGCATGGCCCCGATCCAGACCGGCTATACCCGCATTGCCGATGCACCGGAGAGGCCTTCAGAACCCTGAGATAGGTAGTCCTTCCGCGACCTGTCCGGGTTCAATTCAAAGCGGTTCCACAGCAAGACTTATCCGTAAGGGAATCAGATCCATCGGGTGCCGTCGCATATCCTACGAGGCGCATTCGGTGAGCCGCACGGTATCAGGGTCAAGCCGCTGAGTTAGGAATCTCGGCGTCAGCGCGTACTGACAGAGCGCCGGTCCCTCGATGTGACCCTCAAAGACCTGAGGCTGCTTGGTCACCATGCCGGCCAAAAGGGGAAATGGCCGCTTGCATCGACGTCGGCGGCTGACCGTTCCGGCCCGCGCCGGACATCGCGCTGGTCTACCACCAGCTACACCACGTCCCGGGACACGATCCTCACGCCTGCCGGAGGCACATTGTCCACGCGACGACGCTTCATTGTGTCACAGATTGCATGGATTGGATGGCTCTCGCATAATCGACGAGCAGACTGGAGCCTCGCGAGGCCGGCGTTGGCGCCGGGAGATCGGAAATTCGCCAACGCCATCAGCATCTTCATCGCCATCCGTTGCAGATAATCGGGACAGTTCGGATGAAATACCTGGCGAACGTCGTGGCGGTGACCGTGGCGCTCTCTGCGGCCTTGGGCGGCTGTGCCAGCGATCCGATTGGAGGTCCGGGGTCTGTGTACCACGATCCTGTGAACCGGGACCTTGCCGCTCGCAACACTCGCTTTGCCGTTACGGTTGCCGAAGGTGCGGGTGTTGGAGCCTTGGTTGGGGCAGGGGTCGGGGCCGGGGTTGCGGCAATGAGTGGCGATGGGGGCTGGGAGGGGGCCGCCATCGGCTTAGGCGTAGGCCTGGTCGCCGGCGCGATAGCGGGTCTTGTCGTGGCGATTGAGGGCGAGGAATACGCGGCCCATGAGGCCGCGCTCAGCGGTCAGATCAAGGAGACCAGTGCGCTGGTGGTGCAGTATCAGCGGGACCTGGACGTAACCGAGGAACTGGTCGCCACACGGATCCAGCGGATTCAAGCGTTGCAGGACCAGATTGCCGCAGGAGAGATCTCTGCCGACAAATACGAGGCGGAGCTTGCCGAAGTGGACGAGTCCGTCGACCTGATACGGGAGAACATGGACGCAAACGAGGAAGTCATCGAATTGATCGAGGAGGCGATCGACGATATGCGCGATGACAGCCTGAACACTGCTGACCTCGAAGCGGAATTAGACCGCTATCGTACTCTGCGCGAAGAGCAGTTGAACCTGTTGAACGCGCTTCTGGCCGTCCAATCGAACGGATAGCGGCGGACTTGCCAATCGGCCATCAATAGGGGATGGAAACGGCCGCAGCCGTCGACATGAGGCTCATGGAGCTTGACGCAGACTGCTGCTCAGTGGCCCAAGGGGCTGCCTGGCAGTCGATAGTGCTCGCTGTCCATAGGGCCCATGGGATGGTGGCGGAACTAGCCGGGTTGGCGGAAATCCAGACCCTGCGGCCCTTCAACCGTCCATATCTCGCCAACAACCCGGAAAGATCCGTGCACGGAGGCAAATCACGTTTCCACGGCAAACTGTCTCCCAAATGGAAACATCGCTCAGGAACGACCGTTTTATTGACTCTCGCTCTTGGATGGGACGATAATCCCATGACCATGATCGATCCGTTGGATGGAGGACTGACCGATGCGGTTGACCTGCGTGGTGGCTGCGCTGGGGATATTGGCGTGCTTAGCCCCCGCTGCTGCCCAAAACGACAGCAGGTATGACTCTTTCGGTGGGCGTGGATCGACACATGGCGTTTGGATCGGTAGCGGATGGAAGCCCCACGGATCACCCGGCGGCAGCCCATCTGGCGAATACACTCTGCCCGGGGTCCCGCGCATCGACTATCAGGGCATCGCGGAGAGGTTTGCGGCGGAAGAGGATTGGTACGGCCGTCGGGAAACCACGGTACCAGGGTCAGCCTTCCCGCCTCCCTCCGGCACGCTCTATGGGCCCGACGACGCGGAGCGGATCTTCTCGGAGGAGTAGTCCAGCTTCGGTCCCGTTGCCTGCCTGGACGGCGATTGGCGAGGAGACGTTCCCTGGACGCGCGGGCAGCACGTTCCCGTCTTGGACGGAGTTGTAGATGGGTTCGCGTCTTGCATCATCGCGACGGTGAGCGGGCGATGGGCTGACGCGCAGACGGCCGGAAGGGGACGTGTCGGGACCGGGGTCGAACCGAGGATGATCGCGGATGAGCAGGCCGGACGCCGCGCATGCTCCTTTCTTCGCGAACCCCAGTCTTCGTGAGCCCAGGGGCCGGAAACACATGACCCCATCGGCCTTGCAGTGTCGGCGGGACGATCGGCGCCGCGGGAAGACCAATGGCAGGATTACCTGCATGGCCCCGGAATGACTGGTCGCGCGCCTGGACCGACGCAGGTCCTAACTTGCCCTTCGCTTCTCGATCGCATCGAGCATTGCGTCCACGGTCACGGCGGGAACCTGAATGGCGTGCTCCAGCCCGTTGCGGGCATAGATCTTGAAGCTGATAGGCTGGCCGGCCGCCAGCGGTTCGCCCAATGCCACGTTGAACATCTCAGTGTAGACGCAACGCCGACCTCGACAGCTTGTGACATCCCTGTCGATCACCTGGAATTGACGCGCCACGCCGTTAAGGCCGGCGGTCCGTGGTGCGAGCGCTGCTGTACATTCGCCGGCGGTCCTGATCAGCCACGATGATTGCAAGCAGGAAAGCCGACATCGTAGATATCGCCGCGGCGGGCGCCGTCCTGCGTCAGGCGCAGTCGGCCACTGTTCCGTCTATCGGTGCACCGAGCAGTTCCAATGCCTCGACGGCCTGCGCATCGCCGGCCTCGGCGGCCGCCCTGTACCACCGAGCGGCCCTGTAGAGATCGGGGGGGCCACCCAGCCCCCCTTCGAACAGCCGCCCCAGATGATAGGCGCCGCGGGCATTGCCGTTGCAGTAGGCGGCTTCGAACCAGGTTGCCGCCTTTTGCAGGTCACGCTCGGTGCCTACGCCGCGCATATAGCCCAGACCGACGGCATTTTCCGCGTCGGGATGGCCGACATTGGCCGCTTCCAGGAACATCGCGAACGCCGCTTCGCTGTCCCGCTCCACTCCGAGGCCGCGCTCGGTCAGCACGCCCAGGTTGTAGCGGGCATTCATTATGCCGCCATCTGCCGATAGGCCATACCAATAGGCCGCCCGCTCGAAGTTCTGCGACACCCTCGTGCCCATTGCGTATTCCGAGGCGAGATCGTGCTGCGCTTCCGCGTTGCCGCCCATGGCGAGATCCGCAACCTGGCGCAGGTCCGCCGGCGCGTCGTGGGGCAGAGGCGCCAGGTCGCCCGGCTCATCGGTCCCGCGATCAGCGGGCCGGTCGGCGACCGGTTCCCTTGGCATGTCGTCTGTTGGTGCCGGCGCCTCCCACTGCTCCTGCCCCTGCTGCCGCACGGTCTCAACAAGCTGAGCTTCGAGGTCTTCGATCCGCTCCAGGCTGCTCTCAAGCTCGGCGCGAAGGCGGTCGGTCTCCTCCGCTTCGCCCTCAAGGGTGCGGATCCGCGCCTCGCTGTCTTCCAGGGCCGCCCGCAGCCGGCCAGCCTCGTCCGCCTGGGCTTCCAACGCGTCGATCCGGGCGTCGCTGTCCTGCAGCGCGGTCCGCAGGCAACGGATCTCCCGATCAGGGTCTGCGTCGTAGCCTTCGCATGCCGGCCGGTCTGTGTCACCGGAGCCACCGGCCCGGTCCAGCAGACCGTCATCAAAGAACACGCCGGCGACACCGATCATGCCCAGCGTGACCACAAGCAAGAGACCGAGATAGACGCGCAACATGGCAGCACCAAGAAGAGTGCACGTCGTCCGGGGAGGGACATATTCGCCAGACTATTTGTGGGCGTTGCAGCTGATATGCAAGGTTGTGCCTTGCGACTGCCCATTCCGGGAACATGCCGCCGGCAAAGCGCCGGCGTGCTATCGATCCTGCAAGGTGTTCCCGGCGCGGGCGATCCCTTCGCGGATCTTCTGCCGTGCCAGATCTGCGTCGCCCCAGCCGTCGACGCGCGCCCACTTGCCCGGCTCCAGCGCCTTGTATTGGCTGAAGAAGTGCTCGATCTCCTGCAGCAGGATCGGGGGCACGTCGGTGTGTTCTCTGACTTCGTTATAGAACGGCTTCAGCTTGTCGATGGGTACGCCCAGGATCTTCTCGTCCGGGCCGCTCTCGTCCTCCATCAGCAGTACGCCGATGGGCCGCGTGCGCAGCACGGCCCCCGGCAGCACCGGCAGGCGGCCGATCACCAGCACGTCGCAGGGGTCGCCGTCTTCCGACAGGGTGTGGGGGATGAAGCCGTAATTGCCGGGATAGAACATGGCCGTGTGCAGGAACCGGTCGACGAACAGGGCACCGGACTCCTTGTCCAGCTCGTACTTCACCGGGTCGGCGCGCAAGGGGACCTCGATGATGACGTTGATGTCGTCGGGCGGGGCCGCCCCGATCGCGATCTTTGAAAGCAGCATGGGAGGGCGCGCGTCCTTCGGCGTTTCTCGGGGCCCGGCCGGCCGGCGGTGCCCCAGCCATATGCGCCATCTCGCCGACCGGCGCCACCATCATCAGGGCGTTCGGGCTCTGCGGTCTGCGGAACTACCGAATTTGCTACCGCTGGCTGTGTATCCGCCTGAGGAAAATCGACAGTCGCCTGCAGGGCAGACCTACACCAGCAGTCCGCCCTCATCCGGCCGCGCTCGGCCTCATGCGGCGCGCACACGCTCCACGAAGTTGGCGACCTGCATGGCCAGCAGCTCGGACTGGCGGGCGAGATCCTCCGAGGCCGAGTTCACGTTGCCGGCACTGACACCCGCCTGATCGGAGGCCTCCCTCACGCCGGCGATCGACGCGCTCACCTCCTGCGTGCCGGCCGAGGCCTGCTGGGTATTGCGGCTGATCTCATCGGACGCGGCGTTCTGTTCCTCCACCGCAGCGGCGACGGAGGTCGAGATCTCGCGGATCCGGTCGATCCTGGCGCTGATATCGGCGATGGCGGAGACCGCCTGGCCGGTCTGATCCTGGACCTCCTGGATCTGCTGGGCGATCTGATCGGTTGCCTTGGCGGTCTGGTTGGCGAGGTTCTTCACCTCCGAGGCGACGACGGCAAAGCCCTTGCCGGCATCCCCGGCCCGCGCCGCTTCGATCGTGGCATTCAGCGCCAGCAGGTTCGTCTGTTCGGCAATGCTGGTGATCAGGCT
>JANQQD010000376.1 GCA_028285185.1 Anaerolineae bacterium
AACGTCATTGCCGCCATCAACGACATCGATTGGGGCAACAAGACCCTTTCCGTGCGCATCAACGGCCTCGACACCCACTACATGTACCGGGACGTGGTCGACGTGCTGGAACAGGCGTCGGACCGGCTGGACCTGATCATGATCCCGAAGGTGGGGACGGCCGCAGACGTCTATGCCGTCGACATGCTTGTCACGCAGGTCGAGAACGCACGCGCCCGCAAGAAGCGCATCGGCTTCGAGCTGATCATCGAGACGGCACTTGGCATGGCCAATGTCGACGAGATCGCCCGCGCCTCAAAGCGCAACGAGAGCCTGCATTTCGGCGTTGCCGACTATGCCGCGTCCACCCGGGCCCGGACCACGGTGATCGGCGGGCCCAATCCGCTCTATGGTGTGCTGACCGACCGAGACGACGACAACCCGGACGCGCCGCGCGACTACCATTGGGGCGATATGTGGCATTACGCCATTGCGCGCATGGTCGTTGCCGCCCGTGCGGCAGGCTTGCGCCCCGTGGACGGACCGTTCGGCGACTTCAAGGACACCGATGGCTATCGCGCCCAGGCCAACCGTGCGGCCGTGCTGGGATGCGAGGGAAAATGGGCGATTCACCCCTCTCAGGTGGATCTGGCCAATGAGGTGTACAGCCCGTCCGAGGCCGAGGTCACCAAGGCTCGGCGCATCCTGGAGGCGATGGAGCAGGCCACACGGGAAGGCAAGGGTGCCGTGCAGCTTGACGGACGGCTGATCGACATCGCCTCGATCAAGCAGGCGGAAAACCTGGTACGCAAGGCGGAACAGATCGCCGGGGCTTAACAACAGCGGCGCCACCGTCCCCATAGCCGCGACGGCCGTTGCAGCCGGCGCGTCGCGGCAGTGTGCGGATCGAACCCGATGCGGCTGCCAGCCGGGCCCGAGATTCGGGTCCGGCTGGCGCGGGCTGCCACACGCGCCGTCGACGGATTAACCTTTGGACCCATCCCCATGCAGACGTTTCTCGAATTCGAACGACCGATCGCCGAGCTGGAAGGAAAGATCAAAGAGCTTCGACACCTGTCCGACGGCGGCGACATCAACATCGCCGAAGAGGTAGGGCGGCTGCAGACCAAGGTCGACAAGCTGCTGCGGACGACCTACGAGAAGCTGTCTCCGGCCCAGAAGGTCCTGGTGGCGCGGCATCCCGGACGGCCGCATTTCACGGATTATGTCGCGGCACTGATCGAGGACTTCGTGCCTCTGGCCGGTGACCGGCTGTTCGCAGAGGATGCGGCAATCTTGGGCGGGCCCGGCCGATTCCGCGGCCGCGCCGTGATGCTGATCGGGCACGAGAAGGGTGCCGAAACCGAAGACCGCGTGCGGCACAATTTCGGCATGGCGAAGCCCGAGGGATACCGCAAGGCCATGCGGCTGATGCGGTTGGCTGAGCGGTTCGGCCTTCCGGTTGTGACCCTGGTGGATACCGCCGGTGCCTATCCGGGGATAGCCTCGGAGGAGCGCGGTCAGGCTGAGGCGATTGCTCGATCGATCGAGACCTGCCTGGGGCTCGGCGTGCCTATTGTCGCCGTGGTGGTGGGGGAAGGCGGCTCAGGCGGTGCCGTCGCGATCGCCGCTGCCGACCGGGTGTTGATGCTGGAGCACGCTATCTATTCGGTGATCTCGCCGGAGGGCTGTGCCTCGATCCTCTGGCGCAGCAGCGAGCAGAGTCAGGAGGCGGCGCAGGCGCTGAAACTGACAGCGCAGGACCTGAGCCAGCTGGGCCTGGTCGACCGCGTGATCGGCGAGCCCATCGGCGGTGCCCACCGCTATCCCGAGGACACCTGTGCTGCCGTCGGCGACGCCATCGCCGACGCGCTTGCCGAGATCGACGTGTCAGCCGATCTGCCGGCACTGAGACGCGAGAAGTTTCTGGAGATGGGGCGTCAGGGCCAAGCGTAGCGCAGCCCCACCGTGGCGCTGCAGCAGCCGGAGAGCGGCGCGGTGCTCACACAGCGCCGTGACAATGCTTGAACTTCTTGCCTGAGCCACAGGGGCAGGGGGCGTTGCGTGGAACCTTGCCCCAGGAGGCGGGGTCGTCCGCGGCCGGCACCGCGGCGCCACCGGCCGCCGCAGCGCGCCGCGGCGCCGAGGCCGCAGGTGCAGCCCCATCGTCGCCAGCACCGGCCGCAGCGCCCACCATCTCCGGCGCTGCCCGCGATTCCCGCATGGGCCTTTGCGGCGGGGGCTGGAGCGCACCGTCCGGTGGCGCCAGCCGCAGCTCAACATGGGCCAGATGCTGCGTGACGCGTTCGCGCAAACGCCCCAGAAACCCATTGAACAGCTCGAAGGCTTCGCTCTGATACTCGCGCAACGGGTCGCGTTGCCCATAGGCGCGCAGCGAGATGCCCTGACGCAGATGGTCGAGCGTCAGCAGATGCTCTTTCCAATCCTGGTCCAGGATCTGCAGCAGCAGGCCCTTTTCCACATTGCGCATGACCTCCGGACCGTAATTGGCCGCCTTCTCCGCCATCTTACGATCGGCCGCCTGGCGGATGCGCTCTTCGATCTCAGGCTCGGCGATGCCTTCTTCCTTGCCCCATTCCAACACCGGCAGATCCAGCCCGATAACCCGCTTGGTGGCGGTGGCCAGTCCGTCCAAGTCCCATTTTTCGGAATAGGAATTGGGCGGGATCGCATCCTGCACCATCTCGGCGATGACTTCGTGCCGCATGTCTGAGACCATATGCTGGACCTCTCCGGCACTCATGATCTCGCGCCGCTGCTCGTAGATGACGCGGCGCTGGTCGTTCATCACATTGTCGAATTTCAGCAGGTTCTTGCGGATGTCGAAGTTGCGGGCTTCGACCTTGGTTTGCGCCTTTTCCAGGGCCTTGTTGATCCAGGGGTGGACGATCGCCTCGTCTTCCCGGAGGCCGAGCCGACGCAGCATCCCGTCCAGGCGGTCGGAGGCGAAGATGCGCATCAGATCGTCTTCCAGCGACAGGAAGAACCGGGACCGTCCCGGATCGCCTTGGCGGGCGGACCGGCCGCGCAGCTGATTGTCGATCCGCCGGCTTTCGCGCCGGTCGGTGCCGACCACGAACAGGCCTCCGGCGTCCAGCACGGTCTGACGCCGTTCGGCGACTTCCGCGCGGATCTGCTCTGTGCGGCGTGCGCGTTCGTCGGCGTCTTCGATGCTGCCCGCCTCTTGCGCGATACGGACTTCAACGTTGCCGCCCAGCTGGATGTCCGTGCCGCGGCCGGCCATGTTCGTGGCGATCGTAACCGCCCCGGGCTCGCCGGCCATGGCGATGATCTGCGCTTCCTGTTCGTGAAAACGGGCATTCAGCACATGGTGCTTGATGCCCGCTTTCTTCATCTGCTTCGACAGCTCTTCCGATTTCTCGATCGAGACCGTCCCGACGAGAACCGGCTGCTTGCGCTCGTTGCTGTCCTTGATCAGCGCGATGATGGCCTTGTTCTTCTCTTCGGCAGTCCGGTAGACCTCGTCGTCCTGATCCGCGCGGTTGACGGCGACGTTGGTCGGAATCTCCACAACCTCCAGACCGTAGATCTCCGCGAATTCCGGCGCTTCGGTCATCGCCGTACCGGTCATGCCGGAGAGCTTGGGATAGAGGCGGAAATAGTTCTGGAACGTGATGGACGCGAAGGTCTGCGTCTCACGCTGGATGGTCACACGCTCCTTCGCTTCGATCGCCTGGTGTAGGCCCTCCGAGTAGCGCCGCCCCTCCATCATGCGGCCGGTGAATTCGTCGATGATGACGACCTTGCCGTCTTTCACGATGTAGTCGCGGTCGCGCTGGAACAGCTTGTGCGCGCGCAAGGCCTGATTGGAGTGATGCACCAGATTGATGTTCTGGAGGTCGTAGAGGCCGCCTTCCTGCAGCAGGCCGGCCTCGCCCAGAAGGGTCTCGATCTTCTCCTGCCCTGCCTCGTTCAGGGTGACCGCGCGGTGTTTCTCATCCAGCTCGAAGTCGTCGTCCTCAAGCTTGGGGATCAGGGCGTTGACGCGGACATAGAGCTCTGAGCTGTCCTGTGCCGGACCTGAGATGATAAGGGGCGTACGGGCCTCGTCGATCAGGATGGAGTCGACCTCGTCGACGATGGCGAAGTTGAACGGCCGCTGCACCATGTCTTCGAGGCGGAACTTCATGTTGTCCCGCAGATAGTCGAACCCGAATTCGTTGTTGGTGCCGTAGGTTACGTCGCAGGCATAGGCCGCGCGGCGTTCTTCGTCCGACAGCCCGTGGACGATGCAGCCGACCGTCAAGCCCAGGAAATCATAGACCTTGCCCATCCAGGCGGCGTCGCGGCGGGCCAGGTAGTCGTTGACCGTGACGACATGCGAACCCTTGCCGGAAAGGGCATTGAGATAGATCGGCAAGGTGGCGACCAGCGTCTTGCCTTCGCCGGTCTTCATCTCGGCAATCTTGCCCTGATGGAGAACCATGCCGCCGATCATCTGCACGTCGAACAGCCTGAGGCCGAGGGCTCGGCGGGCCGCTTCGCGAACGGTGGCGAAAGCCTCCGGCAGGATGTCGTCCAGATCTGCGCCATCGGCGATCCGCTGGCGGAACTCATCGGTGCGGGCGCGCAACGCTTCGTCCGACAGCGCCTCGGCATCGGGCTCAAGCGCATTGATCCGCGTCACCGACTTGGCGAGGGTCTTGACGATGCGGTCGTTCGTCGTTCCGAACAGCTTTCGCGCGATGGCGCCTAACATGGTGGTCTCCGGCGACACCCGGGGTCATTGACGTGAGGGATCAGGTCAAGCGGGCACTGACACATAAGAGGTGCCCCGCGGGGTGTCAACGCGAGGGGCAGCCGTAATGCGGTGGTAGTCTTAACGGCGTTTATGCCAGATTAAGTTGCTGCAATTCGCCTTATATCTCAAATGGCCGCCCGTGAGCCGGCCGATGCGCCCAGTTCCTGTTCCAGCAGTTTCAGGCGGGCCTCCGTCTCCAGCGTCTCGGCCGCCGCATTGCGCCTTTGGCGCTCGAAATCCTCTGCAAGACGTTCCAGCGTTGCGGCTGCCTTGGCAACCAGCGCCGGATCGGTGGCGCCGGAGTCCTGCATGCGCAGGATATTGAGCGTGACGGCCTCCACATGCCGAAGCCGGTGGACGAGTGCGGGGCGCAGCCGCCGCGCATCACCACGGCTGCTGACGGCCTTGGCAAGCAGCCGTTCGCCCGCCGCCGCGACGGCGTCGACGGCGCGGGCCAATCTCGGTTCGACGATGCCGTGGGCCGCTTTGGTGAGCCGGCGGATGCGCTCGGCCACCTCACGCATCTCATCGCCGCCATGCGACGGTGCAGCCGCGATCTCCGACGCCATCTCGTCGGACCTGTCGTACCGCTCGTCCTGGCCGACCTTGAGGATTTCGGCGAAACGCTCGATGCCGGCGCCGATCAAACGCCGCACCAGCACCACGGCGACGGCGACCGAGAAGGCGAACCCGGCAAGCACACCAATGACGATGGCGAATCCCAGACCGACGACGCGATACAAGAGCCACAGCCCCAGCATCACGAAGACCGTTGTTGCCGCCGCCTTGAATCCCCACGAGATCGCGGACATCCGTCGTCCTTAACTGCTGCACAGATTAGTGCCGATCGCCACTCTGAGGCTATATGGGGGCTGGGACATCGACGGCAATGCGCTAGGGAATCACCGGACGATGATGACGGTGCAGGTGGCGAGGTTGGCGACCTTGTGCGACACGCTGCCCAGCAGAAATGCCTCTGGCTCAGCGAGGCCACGGCTGCCCAGGACGACAGCGTCGACCTGATGGGCGGCGGCATAGTCGGCGATGGTGCGCGCCGGGCGGCCTTCCTTGAAGACGGTCTGAATGGACTGGAGGCCCGCGTCTTCCGCTTCCTTGCGGACGTCGTCGATGACCTTCCGGGTGGCCGCGTCAATGTCGTAAAGCGGTTCGCCTTCCAGATGTTCGTCCCTGAGATAGGCTTTGACGGAGTCCGGGATGTGGAAGCGCCTGGCTACGTGGATCAATGTCAACGACGCATCGAAACGGCGAGCCAGTTCCACGGCCCTCTCGGCCGCGTTGAGGGAGTGATGTGACCCGTCGATGGCGACCAGAAGATGTTTGAACATAGCGACTCCTCAGATTGTTTCCGGGTTGTTGTAGACGCGCCAGCACGTCTCGCCCGGTTGAATTCCAAGCTTAGGACACTAAGGACACGTAAATCGACCCCGGATTGGGTGTTCGCCAGGATGCGGCCGTGCAATACATCATCTGCAGGCGAGCAGTTTTGGAGGCATTACGGAGTGGCGGGCCATGGCGAGTGACACCACGACCGGACCGGCGGGCGGCGGGGAGGACTCTGCCGATCCATCGGCCGAGACATTCATGACCCGCAGGGCAACCGTGCCGGCGCTGGAAGAACTTCTCTACCGGCCGCTGCCGGTCCTGGACCATGGGTTCGTGCGCGTCATCGACTACATGGGCGACGACGCGGCGGTCGTGCAGGGTGCCCGCGTGTCTTACGGCCGTGGGACCAAGAAGGTGTCCCAGGACCGCGGGCTGATCTTCTATCTGATGCGTCACCGGCACACCTCGCCCTTCGAGCTGTGCGAGATCAAGTTCCACATCAAGCTTCCGATCTTCGTGGCCCGACAGTGGATTCGGCACCGCACGGCCAATGTGAACGAGATCTCCGGGCGCTATAGCATTCTCGACCGGGAGTTCTATGTGCCGGATGCGGCGCATCTGGCCGCCCAGTCGAGCCTGAACCGGCAAGGCCGCGGCGAGGTGCTGCAAGGGGAGGAAGCCCGCGAGGTGCTGGACATGCTGCGCGCGGACGCAGCAACGAACTATGAGCACTATGAGCGGATGCTGAACGAACGCGACACGGGCGACATCATCGACCCGTCGCGCCAGGGGCTGGCCCGCGAACTCGCCCGGATCAACCTCACGCTGAGCACCTATACGCAGTGGTATTGGAAGATCGACCTGCACAACCTGATGCACTTCCTGTCGCTGCGCGCGGAGGGCCATGCCCAGTATGAGATTCGCGCCTATGCCGACGTGATGCTCGATGTGCTGGCCCGCTGGATGCCGATCACCTATGAGGCGTTCCGCGAGTACCGCATGGGCGGACTTCACCTCTCGGCAACGGGGCTGGCGATCGTGCGGCGCATGCTGGCGGGCGAGGCGGTGACGCAGGAGACCAGTGGCCTTTCCAAGCGCGAATGGACGGAACTGATGGCGTCCCTCGAGGCGGGCGGCAGCGCCGGCGCCTGAGCGGACGGCCGAGCTTCCCCTTCAACTCTGCGCAGTCTTGGACTATATCTTGGGGTGTCGGGAAACCGACTATGGCGATAAACGCCTTGCGGAATAGGCGTAGCGGACCCGGGGGCAGTACCCGGCGCCTCCACCACTGCTGATCGGCATCTATGGGGGCGAAACAGGATCGACGCGCGTAGTAAAGGCTGGGTTTTCGCCCGGTATGGTACCGCCGTTATCGGGCCATAGTAGAGTTGCCAACGACAACTTTGCTGAGGCACGTGCCGCTGCCTAATGGCAGTCGCATCGCCTGAATCGAATTCCTGAGGGTTAGCCCTCTCAGGTGGGGGATGGGGCACCTAGCAACAGAACGCCCCGCTTCCCCCTCATGGTTCGGTTGAATGTTCGGGGCATGTGTGCCCTTCCCATCGCGGCGAGGGGCCGTTAGTCTTCGAACATGGCCGATGATCCGCTCAGGTATGACCGAATGGTGGAGCGCGCGCTGCGGGGCGTGGTGCGCGACGCGTTGACTTTGGTCTCTCAGCAGGGCCTTCCGGCAGACCATCATTTCTACATCACCTTCGCCACGCGCCATGCGGGTGTGCAGATCCCCCGCTATCTTTACGAGCAGTACGCCGACGAGATGACGATCGTGCTGCAGTACCAGTTCTATGGGCTTGACGTCGAAGCGGACCGGTTCGGTGTCACGTTGAGCTTCGGCGGAAAGCATGAGCGGCTGGTGGTGCCGTTCGCCGCGATCACGACTTTCGCCGATCCGGCGGTCAATTTCGCGCTGCAGTTCCAGACGGCTGGCGACGACGAAGACGACCTGTTGGCAGAAAAAGAGCTGTCGCCGATGACGACGCCCGCGGATGAGGAGGGCGGCGAGGGCCAGCCGACCGACGACGATGGCAACGTCGTCACCCTGGATTCCTTCCGCAAGAAATAGCCGCCCAGCGTCTTCCAGCGGTGATCCCAAGCGCAGCCGTTACGCCGACATTGGCGCGCGTCAGACGTCTGCTGCGCGGCGGCGGTTGCGCAGGCCGGCGAGCAGCCGGAACGGCGCTTCGGCAAGGCGGCCGAGACTGCCGGCCCCAGCCAGACGATGATCCAAGGCGAGCGCCGAGCGCATGCGCCTGTCGATGAAGGACCAGGTGTCTTCGTTGTCGTCGGACTTGTCGTTCAGCCAATAGAGCGTCGCACCAGCCGCCACCCCGGCCAGCAATCCACGGCGGATATAGAAGGTGAAGTCGGTCTGTCCGCCGCCTGCGACATGGCAGATCGCATCGACCGCCCGGTAGAGCAGTCGCGTGGACAGGGCGGCGTTCGTCGGCATGGCGAGCAGGGCGAGGGACCGGCGGACCGCGTCCTTGTGGGGCTGCAGGATCTCCAGCCTGGCGCGAAGCACCGCTGAGAAACGCGAGGCATCGTCAGAGAGCTGGTCGTCAGCGCCCTGGTTGTCGCCGCCATTGACGATCGCTGCGGCCATCTGGCGGTCGGCCCAGTCGCTGAAGTGGGCCACCATATCCAGCGCGCCGCCGGGGAAGGCACTCTCGGCCGTGACCGGATCAACACCAACCGTCTCTGCCGCGTAGCCGAGAGATTTCTGACCCCATCCGTCAAACGGGACATTCGGCAGGGCCGCTTCCAGCAGCTCGTCCCGAAGCGCGGTGGTCTCCATCGTGATCTACCCTCTGTCTTGCGGCTGGTACCTCTCCAGCAGATGGTGGGCTTCCTCGTCGAAAGCGATATCAGCCAGACTGTGAAGGCGATCGAAAAACAGAACGCCGTCCAGATGGTCGACCTCGTGCTGGACGACGCGGGCATGAAAGCCCTCCGCTTCGCGCTCCAGCACTGTGCCATCCGGCGCCAGTCCGCGATAGCCGATGCGCCGGTGCCGGGGCACGACGCCGCGAATGCCCGGAATCGACAGGCAGCCCTCCAGGCCAAGCGCCATCTCGTCGCCGATCGGTACGATCTCGGGGTTGATCAGAGCCGTGATACCGGAAGGTGCCTTTGCATCGCCAGTCTCGCCGCGCTCCGGCGGGACGTGAAACACGATCACCCGAAGATCGCGGTAGATCTGAGGGGCGGCCAAGCCGACACCGTTGGCGTCCAGCATCGTCTGCGCCATGTCCTCAACCAGTCGCCGGATCGCCGGATCTGCAGGATCTGCAATCGTCCGGGCCCGCTGCCGCAGCACGGGGTGGCCCATTTTAGCGATCTTCAGAAGGGTCATGTTCCATGTGCCTCCGACGG
This sequence comes from Anaerolineae bacterium, assembly GCA_028285185.1. Taxonomy (GTDB): domain Bacteria; phylum Pseudomonadota; class Alphaproteobacteria; order DSM-16000; family Inquilinaceae; genus JACKIG01. Next base: position 9,500 of record JANQQD010000376.1, read on the forward strand.
CCGATCGTCGGAGCGGCGACGGCCCGCTTGCTCCGCCCGAAACCCCGTGATATCTTAGATTTGGTTTAGAGAACAGGTCTGTATGCCCGTTTGGTGCCGAGCCGGTCACCAAATGGGTTTTTTGCACCTACTGAGGAGCCGGAAGCGACGTGCAAGTTCAGGTCCGCGATAACAATGTCGATCAGGCGCTGCGTGCCCTGAAGAAGAAGATGCAGCGCGAAGGTGT
>JANQQD010000378.1 GCA_028285185.1 Anaerolineae bacterium
CGATAATCTCTCCCTCTTCGATCGCACGCCGGATGCCGGCCAGGAAGCCGGCGCATCCCCCGGCGCGCATGGCTTCCCCGATCGCCCGGCCGGAGCCCAACAGCGACAGTTCGTCCCGATAGGCGGGGCGCCGCTGCTCGTTCAACGTGAGCGACTGCACGCGGGCCGTCGTACTGGTCCGGAGCGCCGCGACCATCATGTAAGCCTGTTCCCGCGCCAGAAAGGTCTCGTTGCCTGCCCATGTGCGGGTGTAGACGACGCGGTCGTCTTCACCGAAATCCGCATCGAACAAAAGCGGCACCTGTGCCAGGCCCCAGCGGGCATGTACAGTCGCCATAAGCACGTTAAACTCACCTCGCGGGCTGTTGACCACTGGGAACCGGTAACGGAATTCTGGGTAATAGCTGATGTAGACAGTCGGCGCGGGCCTGCGCACACAGCCGACGACAAGGCTGGTCTCATCGGCCTCGATAAAGGCCTCACCACCCCCTTCGACGTCCCTGTAGATCCAGTCGCTTACGTCCGGATCCTCGGCCGTTTCTGCGGCGATGGCTGCCGCGATCAGATCCACCCTTTCGGTGTCTGCGGCTTCGGCCTCCTCGGCGGCGGCCTCCGTGTTCTCTACCGGCTCTGTGGCTTCCGTCGCCGGCTCATCGGCCGCCTCCGGTTCCGCAGGCTCCGTCTCAGCCTCTGCCTCCGCTTCGGCCTCTACTTCCACCTCAGCCTCAGCCTCAGCCTCAGCCTCAACCTCCATCCCGTCCTCAGGTGGTGGCACTGGGCCAGCCGCACCCGCCGGCGGTTCCGCCGGGGCAGGATCTGTCTCCGCGATGGCCAGGGGCGGTGCGTCGTCCACCTGAAGCGCTATGTCCTGGGCCTCCGTACACGGACGGTAGATCTCCGTCGTGCCGTCGATGAACCGCTGCAAGGATCCGTCCGGCATGACGTCGAATGGCACTGTCCGACAGTCTTCGCAGTTCTCCGGCGACAGCACCTGCAGCGTGAACCCAGCCAGGACAACGCGGAACGGGTCGCCTTCGCCAAACGTCAGCTCTCCGTCACGGATTTCGAAGGCGCCGTTGCCGGTGCAGCCGTCGGGATCGTTGACCAGGCCCCACCGGCCGTCGAGATTGCCGGAGGGCTGAGCCGCGCCCGGTCCGGAAAGAAGAAGGAAGAACGGCATGCTTGCCGCCGCCAGAATGCGTTCAACGCTTGTCATGGGACCCACTCCCGCAGCGCCGGCCGGCGCTGCCTCTGCCATTGTCGGTGGCTGCCGTCATGAGGCCGCTCTCGCGTTGGCAAGTCAAGCGGTTGCCCGCTCTGATTGCCTGCCGGACACCTTACTCGATAATTGGCCGTGGCACGGCCCAAGCTTGAGCATACCCGATCCGGCCGCCCCCGCACGTGCGTCGTGACCGCCCGCCACTTCGACATTTGGACTTTTCGCGCGCGGCGGTTAGCCCTCGCACGCAAGGCCGCACGGTGGTTGGGTGCCCCGGTCGCGCCCTATCCTCCGCCGCCTCAGGACGTCGCGCTGAACCCGATCGAGGCGCATCTGCCGATGCTGGACCGGGCCCCGCTGGCGCTGTCATGGGCGCAGGCCGGAGGCCGCGACGCCGCCGCCTGGCAACAGGCGGCCCGCGATAAGCTGAAGGAACTGCTGCAGGTTCCGCGGGAGACCGCCAGCCTGGAGGTGCTGCATCCCGCCGAATTCGACGCGGGATACGGCGTGATGCGTCGGCGATTGTTCCTGCGGGCGGCCGATGGCCTCGACATTCCGGTTCACCTCTTGTGGCGAGAGGGAAGCTCCGAAGACCGGCCGGCCCTTATCTATCTGGCCGGATCCACCAGCGGCGTCCATGTCGGATGGGGCGAAGTGCGGATGCCGGCCGACTATCTGCGCCTGGGAATCGGCGCCGATATGGCGCGGCAGGCCGCCCGGGCCGGGTACCTGATTGTGGCTGTGGAACTTGCCGCGTTCGGCGAACGGGAAGAACGCAGGCTTACGCCGCGCTCGGCCGCCCGCTGCATTGACGCGCACAACCGGGCCCTTTGGCTGGGCCGATCGCTGACGGGCGAGCGTGTGGCGGATGTCATGACCGTGGTCGACTGGATCGCCAGGGGCGGCAGCGGCATGCCGCACGACGCAGAGCGGATCTACCTGTTCGGTCATTCGTCCGGCGGCACGATTGCTCTGTTCGCGGCGGCAGTCGAACCGCGCATCGCTGGGGTCGTCGTCAGCGGTGCCCTCGGCTTCATCCGCGAAGGGGCCGCCGTGAGACGCAATCCCGAAGGCGACGGCATCGTGCCCGGACTGCTGAACTGGATGGAGAGCGACGACGTGGTGTCGCTTGTCGCCCCCCGCCCGTTCGTGGCGGTCTCCGGCACCGACGATCACATCTTCCCGTTCGCCGGGGCCCAGCGGGTGGTCGAAAGCGCCCGCGACGTGTACCGGCATCTCGGTCAGCCCGATGCCCTGCGTGCCCATGCCGGCGAAGGACCGCACCGCTATTACCCCGACGTCACCTGGGAGGCCATGGCGGCTGCTTTCGGCCCACCTGTGATCCGCCGCTAGGCAGGGCCGGACCGCCCCACCCCGCCGTCCGCCGCTTCAGACTTAAGCGCAAGCCCTGCCGCCACCAGATCCTCCAACGCCGTGCCGACGGATTTGAACAGCGTCACCTCGTCGTCGCTTGTCCGGCCCCTATGCCGGCCGGCAGTAAGATCGGCAAGGTCTGCGACCACATCGGCGGCGGCGATCGTTCCGTTGTTCAGCGGCTGCACGATGTCCCCGGCCTCGGCCATGGCGCCCGCGCGGGTATCGACGAACACGGTGGCGCGGCGCACCGCGGTGTCGTCCGCCTCCCGCATCTCCGGCCGGAATGCGCCGACCAGATCCAGATGCACACCCGGCTTCAGCCATGCGCCGTCGATCAGCGGGGCCGTGGCAAGCGTAGCACAGCTGATGATGTCGGCCTGGCCCGCTGCGGCGGAGAGATCGTCGACTGCGGCAACGTCGACGCTGTCGGTCGTGACGGCCCGTGCCAGGGCCTGCGCCTTTTCCAACGATCGGCCCCAGATACTCACCCGGCGGATGGGGCGCACCGACGCATGCGCGGCGATCAGGTTCGGCGCCAGATTGCCGGTACCCACCATCAGCAGATGCTGCGCATCGGCCCGCGCCAGATAATCCGCCGCCAGGGCCGATGCGGCCGCCGTCCGTCTGACCGTCAGCGCATCGCCGTCCAGGATGGCGATCACCCGGCCGTCTCTGGCATCCGACAGCACATAGGTCGCCTGTACGCTGGCCAATCCGCGGGCGGCATTGCCCGGAAAGACGTTCACCAGCTTGACGCCGAGCTGGCCGCCGATGGTCCAGGCCGGCATCAGCAGCAAGCTCGCATCCGCTTCCCCCGGGACAGCCACGGCGTGGTGGTGGCGCTGCGGCACCTCGCAGCCCTGGCGGAAGCCAGCGCGTAGCGCCTCGACGAGTTTTGTCCACGGCAGTCCCCGTCGCACTTGGGTTGCATCGAGAGTCCGCATTCGTCTTCTCCCCCTTTCGCAGGCACCGGCGACGCCCCGCAACTGTCTGAAACTGCTCGCATCTAAACTGCTTGATCGCGTAGCCTATCGGGTAACAACGCTGTCGGGCCGCTGCAACGGCCGACTGACGCACTTGGGTGGAAGCGAATGTTCAGGACGGCCGAGCTGGGGCGCAAGGTTTCCAAGGAACAGTTCCAGGAACTGGCGCCCCCATTGCGCAGCGAACTCTTGGAAATCCAGCAGAAGCTGCGGCAGATGGGTTTTCCCGCCATCGTCGTTTTCGCCGGCGTTGACGGCGCGGGCAAGGGCGAGAGCGTCAATCTGATCAGCGAATGGATGGATCCTCGCTGGATCGTAACACGCGCCTATGGCCCGCCGTCGGACGAAGAACGGGAACGGCCGGAATACTGGCGCTACTGGCGCGATCTGCCGCAGCGTGGAACCACCGGACTGTTCCTCAGTTCGTGGTACTCGCGCCCCGTTCTTGAGAGCGTTTACGGTGACCCGCCGCCAGGGGCGCTGGACCGTATGCTCGACCGCATCTGCGTCTTCGAGAAAGAACTCGCGGACGACGGCGCGCTGGTCATGAAGTTCTGGATGCATCTGTCGAAGAAGGCGCAGAAGCAGCGCTTCGAACAGCTTGAGAAAGATCCGCACGAGAAATGGCGGGTCACCAAGAAAGACTGGGAGAACTGGCGAAACTACGACAACTTCATCCTCGCCGCCGAGCACACAATTATGCGCACCAGCCACGCCCACGCCCTGTGGACGATCGTGGAGGGTCAGGACGAGCGCTACCGGTCCCTCACGGTGCTGACCGCCCTGAAAGACGCGATGAAGCGCCATATCGCCCATCGCGAGGCGCAGCGGCCCGCGCCTAAACCCAAACCGAAGGCCAATGGCGGCGCACCCGCTGACGAAGGACCGCCGAGCGTGTCGCTGCCGCCGCTGCCCTCGCTCTTGGGCAGCCTGAACAACGATGCCAGCCTGGACAAGAAAGACTATCAGGAAAACCTTCAGCAACTTCGCGCACGCCTGAACAAGCTTTACCGCAAGGCCAAGGACAAGGGCGTTTCCACGGTGCTGGTCTTCGAAGGATGGGATGCCGCCGGCAAGGGGGGCGCCATCCGCCGGCTGACCACGGCCATGGATGCCCGCGGTTACATCGTCATGCCGGTCGCCGCTCCCACCGACGAGGAACGCCGGTATCACTATCTGTGGCGGTTCTGGCGCCATATGACGCGGGCCGGACGCGTGATCATCTTCGACAGGAGCTGGTACGGCCGCGTTCTAGTGGAGCGCGTAGAGGGTTTCGCCCAGCCGGCCGAGTGGCGGCGGGCCTATGCCGAGATCAATGACTTCGAGCGCCAGCTGGTCGAACACGGCACCGTGCTGGCGAAGTTCTGGCTGCACATCACCAAGGACGAACAGCTGGCCCGTTTCCAGGCGCGCGAAGCCACGCCGTACAAGCGCTGGAAGCTGACGGACGAGGACTGGCGCAACCGGGAGAAATGGGACCAGTACGAAAGCGCCGTCAACGACATGGTCCAGCAGACGAGCACGCATATCGCGCCATGGACGCTGGTCGAGGCCAACTGCAAGCGCTACGCCAGAATCAAAGTGTTCGAAACCGTCTGTAACAGCCTGGAAGCGGCGCTGAAGAATCGCTGATCAGACTTTGCCTGTACGCCGCCTTAGGACATCCCGTCTATCTGTGCCCAACTATTTATGCCGGAAGATGACACGTCCCTTGGTGAGGTCGTAGGGCGTCATCTCCACATCGACCCGATCCCCCGCCATCACGCGGATGCGATGCTTGCGCATCTTTCCGGCCGTGTGGGCGATGATTTCGTGGTCGTTCTCAAGCTTCACACGGAACATTGCATTCGGCAGCTTCTCAACGATCGTGCCGCCCATCACCAATAAGTCTTCTTTCGCCATTCGCCTCTCATCCCGACGATTGATCCATGCCGCCCGGCGTACCCGCGACCGCGGCGGACTTTCACCCAAAACCGGCATTTTACGCAAGTTGCACCATGACACCGCGGCGAAGAAACCCCGCGGCGGGTATGGTCTAAAGATGGGGACGTTGGCCGTACTGCCAAGCCCGGCCCATGCTTCCGGCGATCAAACCTCACTCTCTTGCGCCGCACCGACGCGGGCCAGCCAATTGCGAAGCAGTGCCACATGGTGGCGCTCTTCCGCCGCCAGTTCCGTCGCCATCGAGCGCACGGACTGATCCGGCGTATGGGCCGCGACGTCTTCGAAGAACGCGACCGCCTGCTCTTCATCGCGCATCGCTTCCTGCAGGGCCTGGCGGGGGCTTTCAAACCCCGCCGCATCCGCCGCCATGGTTTCCGGTGCCCCACCGGGTGCCCATCCGACCGCGCTATCGTCCAATGGCGGCAGCTCCAGGGCGTCAACCATCTCAGAGACCTGATCGATGTGCTTCTGCTCGATCAGCGCCATCTTGCGGAAAAAGTCGGCCAGTTCGGGCTGGGGATGCGCCTCCATGCGCCGCGCGAGATCCTCATAGCGGGCCTGTGCCTCGGCCTCCATGCGATGAGCATGGGCCAGCAGGCTGGCTACGGAATCGATCGGGGGTTCGGTCATCTGGCGCTGTCCTCCATTTCGCCCAAGGCCAAACCGCGGAGACCGCCGGACCATCGGGGTTTGCGCAACATTGCGGAAACTACTGAAGCCACGCAACTGGTCTCGTGCGCGCGGCTGTCGGGCGGGTCAGGCGGAGACTGCTGTGTTGCCCATCACTGCCGGCACCTGCCGGCAATGGAACCTTGCGTATTCAACTGAAGTGTCGTTGCGGCCGTTTGGCGTCAAGACCGTCAGCGCGACGACGGATATCCGCGGTGAGGCGCCGTTATGGTCCCCTGTTCGCCCCGTTCCCTGAGACAGCCGTCACTGGACCTGGCGGCGGTCGTTGAAGATGCCTACAGGGTGTTTGGTCGCTATGTCATCGGCGACAGCCTGGAGGTGTGTCACTGCAACGTCTGCATGACTGACGCAACGGAGCGCCAGCTCGTCACTACGCCGCTCAGGCAGATCCCGGCCCGCCTAATGGGCGAATACACCAACTCAGCCCATGGCTACGACGAGGGACAGATCGCGGACGAACTGCGGTATCTGCTGCCCCGCTACCTCGACCTGATCGCGGCCGACGATCCGCCCGACCATTTCGGCAACATCTGCACCAGTCTCAGTCGGCTCGGGCATGCGTATTGGCAGGACCGCTGGCCGAAAGAAGAGGCGGACGTACTCAACAGGTTCTTCGACGCCCTGATCGTCGACCGCATCTCGCGTATTGAGCCGAGGCAATCCCGCGCGGGCTGGCAGCTCAAGCACGACATCGACGAAGTTCTCATCTGCGTTGTGACGTCCGGCGGCAACATCGATCGCGTGCTCGATACCTGGGATGCTTCGGAGGATCCGGCCGCCTGCCTCTGGATGGCATGGGAGCGCCGGAGCATCGTGTTCCGGGACGGCGGACCAAGCTTCTACGACGCCCATCTCAACCGGGACCACAAAGACGCCGCAGACACGATCGGCGCTTTCCTCTCGCGGCCCGAGGTCGATGCCCGCATCGAGGCGGCGTTCTTCGCCGTGGAGCATCCCGGCTTGCAAGAGATTCTGTCGAACGGGCTCGGGTGAGCCGGCATCAGACTTTCGGTCCGCCTGTGCCACCCGTCACAGCTGGTCCGACCCGATTGCGGCAACGTCACGCTCACCGACAGCGATTCAGTTCTATGATGAACGGGATCCTCTGGTGATTGGAGCGGCCCGGCCGCGATTTCAGACGAACGACCCTTTGGAGCGAGCCGATGTCCAACCGCGCGATTCTTCTACCGGGCGATCCGGCACCAACCTTCCACCAGCGATCCTTTGCAAATCCGCGATACGCTTTCGACACGGCGGCCGGCCGGTACATCGTGCTCTGCTTCTTCGGCACCGCCGCCGACGCCAACAGCCAGGCGGCCATCGCAGCCGCTCGGTCGCGGCCTGACCTGTTCGACGACACCAAGGCCTGCTTCTTCGGCGTGAGCGTCGATCCGGACGACGAGGGAGAACGGCGGGTCGCCGACAGCTATCCTGGATACCGCTTCCTGTGGGATTTCGACCTCACCATCAGCCGGCTCTATGGCGCCGTGGCGAGTGATGCGGCACCGGAAAAGGCACCGTTTCCGGTGCGTCGGCTGTGGGTCGTGCTCGATCCGACGCTGCGCGTCCTGGAGGTGATCCCGTTCCAGCCGGACGGCACCGATATCGACGCCACGCTCTCGTATCTTGACGCACTGCCACCGCCAACCCGGTTTGCCGGGTTCGAGCTTCAGGCACCGATAATCGTGTTGCCGAACGTCTTCGAGCCGGAGTTCTGCGAACGACTGATCGGTCTGTACGAGACCCATGGGGGCAGAGAGTCCGGCTTCATGCGTGAAGTGGACGGCAAGACCGTCGCAGCGTCCAACTACGCGCACAAGAGCCGGAAGGACTATGCCATTGAGGATGCTGATTTGATCTCAGCGCTTCAGGCACGCATCAGTCGCCGCGTGGTCCCCGAGATCGCGAAGATACACCAGTTTATCGTTACGCGTATGGAACGATACATCGTTGCCTGTTATTCCGCCGAAGACAGCGGCCATTTCCGGGCGCATCGCGACAACACGACGAAGGGCACGGCGCATCGGCGCTTTGCCGTGTCGGTCAACCTCAACGACGACTTCGACGGCGGCGAGGTGAGCTTTCCCGAATACGGTCCGCGCGGCTTCAAGGCGCCGACCGGCGGCGCGGTCGTCTTTTCCTGCTCGCTGCTGCACGCCGTCTCAAGGGTGACGCGCGGGCGTCGGTTTGCCTTTCTGCCGTTTCTCTATGATGACGCCGCCGCCAAGATCCGAGAGCAGAACAACCAGTTTCTGGGGGACGGCGTCGGCAGCTATCGGCCGGACCGGGCGACCTGACTATCCGCAGCCTCTGTACGAATAGCGATGAAATCGCTCAGACACAGATAAGATCGCGCAAGTAATTCGCGGCACTGTGCCATCCGTCACAGCGCACCCCACACTATTACGACAAGGTCATGGCAACAGCGGCCGATGCCGAACAAAGGCATGAGGAGCCTTCGCCATGGCTTACTTTGCAGGCACCAACAACGGTGAGACCATCATTGGCGGGAACGAAGATGACTTCATCTTCGGTCTCGGCGGGTTCGACCTTCTGTTCGGCGGCTTCGGCAATGACAACATCTATGGCGGCGACGGCGACGACAGCCTGTTCGGCTATTACGGGGACGACTTCCTGGCCGGCGGCACCGGCGACGACACGCTGCAGGGCCAGCACGGGGACGACACGCTGCTGGGCGGTGCCGGCCATGACACCCTGAATGGCGGCGACGGCAACGATCAGCTGTCGGGCGGCTCTGGCTTCGACACGCTGGTCGGCGGTGCCGGCGCGGATGTCCTGGACGGCGGCGACCAAACGGACACGGCTGACTATTCCGGCGCAAGCGGCCCGGTCTGGCTCTCACTCCTCGCCGGCAAGGGCACTCAAGGCGATGCGGCCGGCGATACCCTGATCTCGATCGAGAACGTCATCGGCAGCGCGTATGCCGATCTGATCGTCGGCGATACCGGCGACAACTGGCTGAGCGGACTTGGCGGCAACGACTATCTCGATGGCGGCGAAGGCGCGGATGTGCTTAACGGTGGCGCCGGGGCCGATGTGTTGGTCGGCGGTGACGGCAGCGACTGGGCCGACTATGCGACCTCCGGCGGCAGCGTCTGGGTGTTCCTGAAGGTTGGCCAAGGCTTCTTCAACGATGCCCAGGGCGATACTTACTGGTCCATCGAGGACGTGCGGGGCAGTGAGCACGCCGACAGGCTCTTCGGCGACGACGACCCGTCCGGGAACGACCTGATGGGCCTGGGCGGCGACGATTGGCTGGTCGGCTACGCCGGCAACGATCTGCTCGATGGCGCGGGCGGCAATGACACGCTCGACGGCGGCGAGGGTGACGACACGCTGAAGCCCGGCGCCGGCACAAACACGATCGATGGCGGCAATGGCGAGGATACGCTCAGCTATTATGGCTACGCGCCCCGGGCCGGCGGCCTGTCGATCCACCTCGCCACCGGCGAGACCTACTACCAGTTCGGCGGCCTGAAAGAGACGTTCACCGGGATGGAGAACGTCAACGGGTCGCTCCATGACGACTGGATAGAGGGTGACGCCGGCGACAACTGGCTAACCGGCGGCAGCGGCGATGACACGATCATCGGCGGTGCCGGCGAGGACGTCCTCTGGGGCGATAACGGCGACGACCTTCTCTACGGCGGCGATGGTGACGACCGACTGGAAAGCGACGGCGGTCATGACGAGCTGCACGGCGGCGCCGGCGAAGACACCCTGATCCAATACCTTGGTTTTGGAGACACGGCCGACATGTTCGGCGATGCCGGGGCCGACCGGTTCGATTTCCGCCCCTCGCAGACCCATCTGGGCGACGGTTCGCTGGTGGCGCGGATCCGTGATTTCAGCCAGGCAGAGGCGGACCACATCCGTCTGGCAGAATTGGACGCCAAGCTGGGGGGCAGCGGGTCATCCGGGAACAATGCCTTCGACTGGATCGGCACGACCGGGTTCAGCGGCGCGGCCGGGGAACTGCGCTATGAGCACGTCGCCAACACCTGGACGACAATCTATGGCGACCAGAACGGCGACGCGGTTGCCGACATCGTCATTCAGCTGGACGGCGTGCATACGCTGACCAGCGGCGACTTCATCCTTTAGCGGAAGCCAGCGTGACGCCAATCACTGCGTTTCCGTAAAATGTCAAGCAGTATCGGCTCAACGTGATCTAGTGAAAAGACAGGCGTCCGATCGCCCGTGTCAGCAGCGATCTGCAGACATGAAGATATGGTGTTCGGTGCATCGCGGTTCATGGTGGGATCATTTGTGCCAACTGGAAGGGCATTGACCGAAACTCCAATGGCCGCCTTCCAAGCGTCCATTTGTCAAAACAGCCCTGGAGGATTATTGCCATGAGACTCGCAAAGCTTGCCGCATGCGCGGCCGTGTTCGCATCGCTGTTCGGCGCCGCTACCGCGTCGGCGCAGATCGCCATTGAAGCGCGTCCGCTGGAGCCACGGCGCATCGTTCCCATGCTCGGTTGCGAGATGCGGTCCTTCACCACCGGATATGGTGTGTGGATCTTCAACCTGGCGAACGTGCCGTACACGCTTGCGCAGGGCACGCAGATCCAGTGGTCCGCGTCGAACGGTCTGGGTGGATCGTTCACCATCGGCATGGGTGGTCTCGGCTCCGGTGAAGGGATCCTTGTCGGAACGTCAGGATCCCTTACGGGCTGTTCGGCAAGCGTCGTCTGACGACCCCAATCGCTGGCCGTCGGGCGGCGTCAGCAGATCACCTCTGCGACGTCGTCCGACGGACGGCCCCCATGTATTTCCCGGGTGTATTTTTCGATGGAAGCGTCCTCATCAAGGCGAAAGACCATCGAAACGATAGTGTTTCCGCAGGCAGGCAGGTGCGCTGATTGAGATCATTGGAGCATTCACCATGGCCTACTACTACGGAACCAACGCCGGAGAGACGATTATCGGCAGCAGCGCCAACGACGTGATCTTCGGCTTCGGCGGACATGACCTGTTGTTCGGCAGCTGGGGCGATGATGCCATCTATGGCCACAGCGGTAACGACATCCTGCTCGGCGGATGGGGGAACGACTTCCTGGTCGGCGGCGACGGGAATGACGCGCTCTACGGCCACGATGGCAACGATAACCTGCTCGGCCTCAATGGCAACGACACGCTGAACGGCGGAAACGGCATCGATCAGCTGTCCGGCGGCAACGGCAATGACCTGCTGATCGGCGGTGCCGGCGCCGACACGATCAATGGCGGCAGCGGCATCGATACCGCCGACTACAGCGCATCGGGCAGCACGGTGTGGGTGTCGCTGACGACCGGAACGGGTTTCTTCGGCGAC
>JANQQD010000007.1 GCA_028285185.1 Anaerolineae bacterium
CAACCGCATCGCCGATGCCGGCCTGGTGGCGGCCGGGGCCGCGCCTACGGCCATGCCGGGCTCAGAGGTCTATCAGGCGCTGCAGACAGGCGTGATCGATGCCGGCCTGACCGACGTCTCCGCCGCCTACAGCCGCCGGTACTATGAGGTGCAGGAATTCGGCACCGTCGCGCCGCTGTTCAGCGTCTATTTCCACCTCTACGTCAATCCCGACTGGTGGGACGGCCTGACGGACGACCAGCGCGCCGCGATCGACGAGGCATCGGCCCAGGCCGAAGCCGACTCCATCACCGTGACGGAGGAGGAGGCTGCCGCCGCCTTCGACCGCCTTCAGGAAGAGGGCATGACGCTGCATTCCCAGACTGCGGAAGAACAGGCGGAATGGGCCGAGGTCATCGTCCAGCCGGTGGTCGACGCGTTCCTGGAGGCCGCGGGTGACGACGGCCAGCAGATGATCGACCTGTTGGGCCAGCTATAGGCGCGCCGGTCGGCAGCCGACGGATGCAGCCTTCGGGACGGCACCGGGCCTCGGTCCGGTGCCGGCACGCCACCTACCCCGCCACAAGCCGTCTTGCCCGCGCAGGCGGGCATCTCGTGACGCAGTCCGTACCCAGGCACAGGGAGGTCCCCGCCTGCGCGGGGACGACGATACAGTTGACCTAAAATGTTAAATATCAATCCGTTAACGTCATCCCCGCGAAGGCGGGGATCTCCTGGCGCAGACCCCAACGGTCCAGTTCTTTACCGCAGAGCCGCTGATCCATGCCTCTGATCGACCGGGCCGTCCGCTGGGTGGCTTACGCCTGCGCCAGCGTGGCCACGGCGATGCTGGTGGCCATCGCCGGTGTCGTCGGCTACGGCGTGTTCGTGCGCTATGTGCTGGGTGCGCCGGAGCCGTGGACGGACGAGCTGGTGAGCTATCTGCTGGTCTACGTCGTGATGCTGGGCGCGGCCGAGGTGATCCGCCGCGGCGACAGCATAACGGTCGACCTGCTGACGACCCGCCTCGGCCCCCGCTGGCAGCGCGCGGTGGAGATCTGGGGCATGGCGGCCGTGGTCGTGGTCGCTTCGGTCTGGATCTACAGCGGCTGGGACATGGTCGCGTTCTCCGCGCGCATCCGCATGGTCTCCGAGGGCTATCTGGCGGTGCCGCTGACCTGGGTGCAGTTCGCCATCCCGCTGGGCGGTGCGCTGATCGCGCTCGCCGCGCTCTATCGCCTGGTGCAGGCGCTGAGGCCCGGCTGGAAAAGCAGCGGCGGCGGGCATCTAGGGGGCGGCGGGCCGCGGTCATGACCCTGGCGCTGATCCTTGCCGGCCTCGTTGTCCTCCTGCTGACGGGCTTGCCGCTGTTCGCCGGTCTCGGTCTCGCGGCGATCGTCATCATGCAGATCGCCACCGGCTCAATCGACAGCCTGGGGCCGATCGTCTTCGCCAAGCTCTCCAACTACCTCTTGGTTGCCATTCCTCTGTTCGCCTTCATGGCCCATGTGCTGATCAAGGCGAAGGTGATCGACGATCTCTATGACGCCGCATACACGCTCGTCCGCCACTGGCCGGGCGGCCTGGGCGTGGCGACGATCCTCAGCTGCACGCTGTTCGCCGCCATCTCCGGCTCGTCCGTTGCGACGGCGCTGACCATCGGCTCGTCGGCCATTCCGCAGATGCAGCGCCATGGCTATCCGCCGCCGCTGGCCTATGGCGCGGTGGCGGCCGGCGGCACGCTGGGCATCCTGATCCCGCCCTCCGGGCCCATGGTGCTCTATGCCGTGGTTGCCAACGCGTCGATCGGCGCGCTGTTCATCGCCGGCATCATTCCCGGCCTGATGCTGGCCGCAGCCTTCAGCCTGTATTGCCTCGCCGCCGCCTGGCGCGCCCCCTCGACGGAACGGGTGCCCGCAGCACGGGCAGCTGAGGCTCTGGCCGCGATCCGCCGCGCAGCCTGGCCGCTGATGCTGCCGCCGTTGGTGCTGGGCGGCATGTATTTCGGCGTGTTCACGGCGACCGAGGCGGCGGGCGCCGGCGCCATCGCCGCCCTGATGATCGCCGCGCTCGCCTACCGGTCCTTGAACCTGCGCGGCATTGCCGAAGCCGCGCTGGACGCGGTGAAGACCACCGCCGCCCTGTTCCTGATCCTGGCCGCCGCGGCGATGTTCGGCCACGCGCTGACCATTCTGCGCCTGCCGGCGGAGCTGGTGGAGGCGATCACCGCCCTGGGCCTGGCCGACTGGCATTTCCTCTTGGCCGTCATGGCGGTGATCTTCGTCTTGGGCATGTTCCTTGAGACGATCTCGATCATCCTGATCACCACGCCGATCGTCCTGCCGGTCCTGATGGCCCTGGACATCAACCTGGTCTGGTACGGCATCCTGTTGATGATCAACCTTGAGCTGGCGCTGATTACCCCGCCCGTCGGCATGAACCTCTACGTCATCAAGGGCATCACGCAGGCCCACCTCGCCGCCATCATCCGCGGCGTCTGGCCCTATGTGCTGATCATGCTGGCGGGCCTGGCCGTGGTGATGATGGTGCCGGACATCGCCACGTGGCTGCCGTCAAGCATGGCTTCGGGGCGGTAGGGGGCTCAAAAGCGTCAGAAGAGCCTTCGAGCCGCGGTTCAGCCATCTATCGAAAGGTTGGAATATCGGAAATCCCTGATTGCTGCCGTTAATAGAAGATCAATTTATCAGCTGCATGTCTGGAGCCCTGGATGGTCCGTAGTCATCGGACTTAGGGGGCGGCATGTCGTCACTTTCTTTCTGGCAGCACAGGGCCTCTGCCTTCTTGGCGATCGGTCTGTCAGCGGCAGTAGCGCTAGGCTTGACGCCCGAATGGGACACGTCTCTTGGATCGGCGCGAGCGGAGGTGAAGCAGGGTCTTCCTGCCGATCCGGATAGAGGTGTCGGCATTCCTGCGCCGGCAACTCTCGCCGAGCAAGTTCAGGAGACCGAGAACGATCCACTTTGTACCGAGCTTCCCGATGCGTGTGCCTTATTGGTCGATGCGTTGAACACGGCGATCCGGATGGAAGCCACAAGGCGGCGGCCCGGTGTTCAGCCGATGACGTACGCACGGATGTTGAGTGAGATCGCCCGGGCACAGGCGGTCCTCGGGATGGTAGATCAGGCGACGCTGACCTTTGCCCTAGCGCTGGAGGCGGCGCGCGCCAGGACGTACGACGGCAATGCTGCGCTGCCTATTGCGATCGTCGCGGTAGCCCAGACACGTGCCGGCATGTCGGAGGAGGCCAGGCAGACTCTTGCCGAAGCGGTGGCGGCTGCCGGGGAAGAAGGGCGTGAACTGGAGCAAGCGCGGATCCTTTTTGGGATCGCCGAAGCCCAAGAGTCTGCCGGGCTGTACGATGATGCCTTGGCAACCGCAGCGCTCATCGACGATCGGATACTTCGTAACCGGGTTCTCTACGAAATCGCCGTGGCGCAGTCCTCGGAGGGGCAGTTTGCGGAGGCCCTATCCACTGCCTACCGAATCGAATTCAGCGAGAACGCCTGGGGCGCCGGTTGGAGCGAAGCTCCTGACGAGCGCTATCGGACGTTGCGCGAGATCGCGATCGCCCAGGCGGAAGCGATGCTGTTGGAGGATGCCATGTCCACCGCCGGCGACATTGCCAGGGATATCATGCGCGTCGAAGCACTGGCAGGAATCGCCGCAGCGCAGGCTTTGGCCGGACTGGAAGACGATGCGCGGCGAACCTTCGAAATCGCGTCGGCAGAGGCGCGCGCGGCTCTTCCCCCAGGATTCACGGAGGAACGCCGCTACATTCCTCGTTCCCAAGCCTTCGCCAGTGTGGCCGCCGCGCTTGGAACCGCCGGCTGGTTTGCTGACGGTGTCCGGGCCATCGCCGAAGTTGACGTGACCCACCTGCGCTCAGAGGCTTTCAGTGCAATTGCCGGTGCGCAAGCCGCCGCAGGCTATCCGGAGGTGGCCCGAAGTGTGTTCTCCATAGCCATCGCCGCGGCAGGCGAGATCGTCAACGACGGAGACCGCTCGCGCGCGCTGGCTCGCATCGCGGGCGATCAGGCACTGGGAGGACTTACGGCCGATGCCCTTGACACAGCTGGCGAGCTAGCCCGCGGTTACTGGCATGTCGAGGCCCTCAATGCCATCGTCGCAGCCCAGCTCGCCGCAGGCCTGTTTGCCGATGCCCGCGCGACGGCTAACGAAATAGACGACTTTGGGGATCGGGGTGAGGCTCTGCTTACGGTCATCAGAGCGCAAGCCTCCATGGGGTTGTTCGACGATGCGCTTGCCGCGGCCGAGGCAATGGGCCATTCGCGGTGGCCAGCTTTCGCCGAAATCGCCGCCGCTCAGGCAGAGGCGGCGGTCGCCTTGTACCTGGATCGCCAGTAGTCACCGAGGCTGCGCATTTCGCAGCGATCAACCGCGGCGTCTAGCCCTTTCGTGCTGATCATGCTGGCGGGCCTGGCCGTGGTGATGATGGTGCCGGACATCGCCACGTGGCTGCCGTCAAGCATGGCTTCGGGGCGGTAGAGTCGCGCCACCTCTCGCTCCGCACAAGGCACTCGGCGAGCGTCATCCGGCGCGTTTGGCCTGTGTGGGCACCTGTCCAGACTCCCATCGCAGCCATTCGCTCCCTCGCCGGATACAATTGAAACACTCTTCACGGTTCACCGAAACACGGCTGAAAAGCCCATTGCCTAGATGATCTCCATCAGAGCTGCCGGCGTAAGGCTGCGGCCAATCGGGATGCACCGAACGCGCCACGCGCTGCGTCCCCAAGATGGAGAGCTGAAATGACCAGATCCCAGCATCAAGACGACCTGAAGTCAGTCAAAAGGGCCGGGTTTCATGATTACGTCTCCCTCGATCCCAATCGGAGTCTTGCGTGCACTCCGATCGAGAAAGACCGCATTGGCGACGTCACCGGCCTGGGTATCATGCCATTGGTCTCGGACCCATGGCTGATGGCCGACACGGCAGAGGCGGGATGGCCGTGCTTCGCTCTCTTGAAGTACGCGAACGCCGTTGCCTTCCACAGCATGGTCGAAAGCGGGAGCATCATGGCGGGCGAGGCCAACGCCGCCCTTCTGGATGCCCCGGATGGTCTTGAGCTCGAAGCTGAAAGCTTCCAGAGCAGACTGGACGCCGGCTACTTCGTCCTGTAGTAGCCGCGCCCGGCCAAAGTGCCAAAGCCGCATTTCCCAGCATGATCGCAACGAGACTGTCGAACGCACCGATCCTGTCGGTGCGGTCCCCTTGTGCTTTCAGCCAGCGGCTTGCCGGCGTTCGGCTCGAGCGCGTAGCGCCTGAACGGGACGCTCAATCCACCACGGCGCTGCAGACCAATAGTGTCTCGGTAGTGGTGCTCGCCCCTCGAAACAACTGAAACATGGTACAAGATCCACTGAAGTAAAACTGAAACATAAATGTCTCATTCGTTCTCCGTCGCGGCTATAGGCACCTGCAGAAGCCCGAAACCCAAAAAGGAGCGCAGCAAACCGCGCGTTCAAACCACGGAGACTCAAGATGGTAAACTCGCTGAAAGAATTCCTGTATATTGAAAAGTATGGAACTCACGATGACAATTATTTTTACATCAATGCTGATTATTCATATGACATAGATTTTAATGGGAGCCAGTTCTGGGGTGGCCCAATCTATGACCTCGACAGGGACAACACATTCGTCTTCGATCCGATGAGCTTCGATCTCGACTACTCTGGCTACAACGGCTGGAAAGTTCCGGCGCATAGCTTTCATGGCGATGAAGGCTTCGATGACGCCAGCTACGCGCCGTCCGAATTCGGCGTCATCGCCAATCTGGCTGAAGGCTGGGTGCAGATCGACGCGACCGTTCCCCACTGGGACGGCGGCGGATATGTCCCATTCGAGGTGTCCCACGACTACTATTTGTACTCCATCGAGGGGCTCGAGGGCGGCGGCAACGACGACAACTTCGGCAGTGATGTCGCAAACAGGATTTGGGGGGGCGCTGGCGTCGATGCCAACTGGGGCTGGGACGGCGCCAACGGCGACGTCCTGAATGGCGGGGCCGACGACGACACCATCTCCGGCGGTGACGGGGATGACCACATCTCGGGCAACGACGGCGACGACACTCTCACCGGCGGTGACGGCGACGACACCATCGAAGGCGGTGACGGCGACGACACCATCGAAGGCGGTGATGGTCACGACACCATCGAAGGCGGCGCGGATGACGACACCATCGATGGCGGTGACGGCAACGACACCATAGACGGCGGCGCAGGTGCCGACACGATTGGCGGTGGTGCCGGCAACGACACCATCGAAGGTGGCGCAGGCACCGACACCATAGACGGCGGTGCCGGGCTGTCCGACACGGTCGTCTACGACACCGCTTCCGACATGACCGTCAGCCTCCAGCAGGGCTTCGCCTCCGGCGTGCTGGGCTATGACACGATCGTGAATGTCGAGCGGGCCATCTTAGGCGCGGGCAACGACACGGTGGACGGCAATGCCGCCGACAACGTGCTGCACCTGGGCGCCGGCAACGACGAAGCCTCGGGCCTCATGGGCAACGACGCGATCTTCGGCGAGGCCGGTATCGACACGCTGCACGGCAATTCAGGCAACGACTACCTGAACGGCGGCGCCGACGACGACTGGCTGGACGGCGACTGGGGCGCCGACATGCTCTTCGGTGAGTCCGGCAATGACGTGATGTTCGGCGGTTCGGGCGACGACGACTTGAACGGCGGTTCGGGCCATGACGACATCAACGGCGGCGCAGGCGATGACGAGCTGGACGGCGGTGCCGGCAACGACATCATCAACGGCGGTGCCGGCGTCGACACCGTGATCTACGACACAGGCGGTAACGTCACCCTCGACCTATTGGGCGAGACTGCGTTCGGTGCGCTCGGCAGTGACTCTGTCAAAAATGTCGAGAATGCCAAGATGGGGTCGGGCAACGACACCGTGATCGGCAACGCCGATGACAACGTGCTGCGCCTGGGCGACGGCCACGACGTCGCCACCGGGTTCGCGGGCAACGACACGATCTTCGGTCAGGACGGCAATGACGAACTCCATGGCGAGGCGGGCGACGACGGCATCAATGGCGGCGCCGGCGACGACGTGATCGACGGCGGCGCCGGCGATGACGTGATTGTCGGTGGTGCCGATGACGATGTGATCGAAGGCGGCGCGGGCGATGACACCCTTATAGGCGGCGAGGGGATCGATACCCTGGTCTACGACAGCGCGTTCGGCGTCATTCTCAGTCTTCTAGACAACTACGCGACGGGCGAGCTGGGCGAAGACGGGGTCACTGAATTCGAAAACGCCGTCATGGGTGCGGGCGACGACATGGTAACCGGCGACGATGTCGACAACACGCTGTGGCTCGGTGCCGGCTGGGACTACGCCAAGGGCGGCAAAGGCGACGACCAGATCCTGGGAATGAACGGAAACGACAACCTGGACGGCGAGGAGGGCGACGACATCCTCGAAGGCGGCCACGGTCACGACATCATTGCTGGCGGCACTGGCAGCGACACGATCGAAGGTGGCTGGGGCGATGACGTGATCGCGGGTGATACCGACCCGAACACTATGCAGCTGGACGACGACCCCGACGGCGAGCCGGAGGGTGACGACACGATCGACGGCGGCTGGGGTGACGACACGATCGATGCTGGCGGGGGCGATGATACGGTCGACGGCGGCCAAGGCGATGACACGATCGATGGTGGCTGGGGTGACGACACCATCGACGGTGGCTCGGGCAACGACGTGATCGATGGCGGCTGGGGCGACGACACGATCGAGGGCGGTACCGGCGACGATACCATCGACGGCGGCATCGGCATCGACAGCGTCCTCTACAACACGAACGGCGACGTCGTCCTCGATCTCCTGGCCGGGACCGCCTCGGGCGCGCTCGGCGACGACACGGTCACCGGGGTCGAATGGGCTCAGATGGGGGCCGGCAACGACCAGGTGTTCGGCAACGGTGCCGACAACGTGCTGGCGCTGGGCGAAGGGCAAGACACGGCCAGCGGCTTCATGGGCGACGACATCATCTTCGGTGAGGGCGGAAACGATATCCTGCATGGCAACATGGGACACGACTACCTGGGTGGCGGCTCGGGTAACGACCAGCTTCGGGGCGGCGCGGGCAACGACGATCTCAATGGCGGCGACGGCGACGACACGCTGATCGGCGGTGCCGGGCTGGACGACATGCACACCGGGGCTGGTGCCGATGTGGTGCGGTGGGAAGGCGGGGGCCTGGGGCTCGACACTGTCTTCGACTTCAACCTCGCCGAAGACCGGTTCTCGTTCGGGGAAGGGTTCTTCGCGCAGGAACTGGGCAATGGCGTAGAGCTGGGCGATGTGCTCGGGACCTGGAACGACGGTGGCGACGCCTGGGTTGTGGCCAACACCGCCGCATCCGGGTGGCAGACCATCGCCCTTCTGGAGAATGTCGATGCCTTTCAGCTCAGCCAGATGATCCAAAGCGGAGACATTCTCCACAGCGTCAGCGACGGCGCACCGGACGGGTTCGCGTTCGATGCCGGCGTTGAAGGACGGGGGAGCGACTTCGACTACATGATCCTCTAGGGGGCCACGCGATCCGCCCAGGCTGAAGCAGCGTCACAACGCAAGGTGCGAATGTCGATGGCGTTCAAATCTCTGAACAAATCGGCTGCCCGTGCGACTGACAGACATCAACGGCGCGGGCCTGCCATCCGGCGGGTCCGCGCACAACCATAGCTGACACACGCGGCATGCGGACCGGCGCAGACGGCGGCGGCACGACGTGCCAAGAGACAGGAGGAAACAGGAAATGAAGCAGCTCTTGGAGGCGGGCCGAACCATCGTCGCCGCCAGTGCCATGGCGATTGGCGTGGCGGCTGGCGCGGCTGAGGCGGGCGACCTCGCGCAGTCTGACATCATCGGCTTTTCGGCCGATGGCCGCTATGTGGCGTTCCAGGAATATGGCCAATGGGACGAATCCGACGTCGTCTACGCCAACATCCTTGTGATTGACGTGGCTGCGAACGCGTCGGTCGAGGGTGCGCCGATCCGGGTGCAGCTCGATCCGGAGGCGATGCCGACGCTGCACGACCGTGCCGACCCTGTGGGCGAGGCCCGTGCGCAGGCGATGGAAGACGCCGAGCCAGTGTTGGACCGCTATGGCATCGTCGACGGCAACACCGGTACCACACTGATCTACCACCCGCTGAGTGATGTGACCGCAGACCCGCACCTGGTGGAGTTCTCAATCGGCCGCGGCTTTGCGCCGCCGGGGCGGACCCTCCAGACCATGCAGGTCCAGAGCCTGCACCTGACCCAGGAAGAGGTGCCGTCGGCACGGTGTGACCAGCAGCAGCTGGGCCCGGTCTCGACGATGTCGCTCGAACTGCAAGCCGAAGGGCTGGACGGTCCGGTTACCTTGCATCGGGAGGACGGGCTTCCGGATGCCCGCGACTGCACGACCGGCTACCGCATTCAAAGCGTCATCGCCTATTTCCCGGAGAACGTGGCATTGACCGATTGCTGCAGAGCCCAGGTCGCCTTGCTGGTGGTCCTGTCGATGTCGCAGTTCGGCCATGGCGGCGAAGACTGGCGCCACATGGGTGTCACCGCGCTCTTGGACGGGGCGTGGTAGGGGCGCTTGAAACGTCAACGGGCGCCTGAGGGCGTCCGTTCGGCGATTGGCATCGGGAGGGCACGGTGAAGACCATCTGGATCAAAGCCGCGTTAAAGGTGCTCTTTGTCGGCGCCCTGCTTTGGGTACTGCTGGGGCCGGAAGATGATGCGTGGACGGGCACCGTCGATCGCGTCACCGGCGGCGACACCCTCGACTTTCAGGTGGCCGAAGGGCCGGTCGTCCGTCTGCGCCTCTGGGGCATCGACGCCGCCGGACTGGATGAGCCGGGTGGCGCGGAGGCCGCCGATTACCTGCGCCGCCTGACGGAAGGCCGCACGCTTGAATGCGAGCCTCCCCCCATCGGCGAAGATCAGGGCCCGGAGAACCACGCCGTCCGCCTCTGCCGCATCGACGGCCGCGACATCGCGCAGGCATTGGTCGACGCTGGCCACGCCGTGGACGCTCCGGACTATAGCGATGGGCGGTATGCGGCCCGGTGACCGTCCTGGGCGGACTCCATGCCACGCAGGGTTCCGATTGGCTCGGACCTCGCAGCGGGCGCTTTGGTCTTGCGACGGAGCCGAATCGGTAGGCGCGCTGCGGATAGCCTCAGCGAACAACGCTGCGGGGGTGGAGGCTTCAGCCTGCGGCGTTGAGGTCCGTTACGGAAACAATTGAAACACGTTCCCCGGCTGACGGAAACACGACGGAAACCTTCAAACTCCATCTGCCTTCCATCGCAGCTGCCGGCATCACCCGGCAGCTGGAACCCTAATCAAGAACGCTGCGGAAGCGCGCGTTCCGACGATGGAGGCTGAAGATGGCAAAGGATCCTGTGGAGATCGTTCCGGAGCCGTTCTACGGTACCTCGGGCGACGATTTCTTCTATATGGATGCAAATTCCAACAATTTCCTTGATCCGGCTGTGTATTGGAATGGGGAAATCTATGGCCTAGATGGTGATGATTACTTCATGGTCGACCTCATGAGTTATGGGGGGACGAACCATAATCTTGGAAGCTGGTATGGTGGCTCTGGGTTCGACGTCGTCAACTTGACATCGTCTGACTATGCGCTGGTGGTGAACCTGACCGCGGGCGTTGTAACTGTCGATGCGACAGCTTTGACCTCGGATGGCCACGGTGGTTGGGTTCCGACAGAGATATTCAAACCGATACTGATGACCTCGATCGAGGGTTTCCACGGCGGCAGCAACGATGACCACATCGTCGGCAGCGGCGCCGCCAACCAGCTTTGGGGCCATGCCGGCGTCGACACCATCTGGGGCGAAGGTGGCGACGATGACATCTGGGGCGGCGACCAGGGCGACATTCTGTATGGCGGGTCCGGCAACGACTTCATCGACGGCGACTCCGGCGACGACCAGATCTGGGGCAACGACGGCGACGACGATCTTCTGGGCGGCACCGGCAATGACACGATCGACGGCGGAAGCGGCAGCGACGATATCTGGGGCGGCCACCACAACGACATCCTGTATGGCGGTGCCGGCGGCGATGACATTCAAGGAGATGACGGCAACGACGAGATCTGGGGTGAAGCCGGCTACGACGACCTCTCCGGCGGCGATGGCGACGATGCGATCTACGGGGGCCTGCACAACGACATCATCAACGGCGGCTTTGGCGACGACACGCTAGAAGGCGGCGCGGGCAACGACACCATCGACGGCGGCTTCGGGACGGCGGACACGGTCATCTACGACAACCTGTCCGGCACCACTCTCAACCTTCAGCAGGGCTTCGCCACCGGCTCCCTGGGCAACGACACGGTCGTCAACGTCGAACGGGCCGAAATGGGCGACGGCAACGACACGGTGGTCGGCAGTACCGACAACAACGTGCTGTGGCTCGGCGCCGGCAATGACGACGCCACGGGCCTCGCGGGCAACGATGCCATCTTCGGCCAAGAGGGGAACGATACGCTGAGCGGTCATCTCGGCGCCGACCACCTGCTGGGTGGCGATGGCAACGATTGGCTGGACGGTGGCTGGGGGTCCGACGTGATCGATGGCGGTGACGGCGATGACGAGATCCTGGGCAGCTCGGGCAACGACACGCTGCAGGGCGGTGCCGGCAACGACGATATCGATGGCGGCACGGGCGTTGACACGGTCGTCTACTTCCACACCGGCGACGTGATTGTCGATCTTCTGGGTGGGGTCACCTTCGGTGCCCTCGGCAGTGACACGATTTCCAATGTCGAGAACGTCCTGATGATCGCGTCGGGCAACGACACGGTGATCGGCAACGCCGAGGACAACGAGCTGTGGCTCGGCGGCGGCGACGACTTCGCAACCGGCTTCGTCGGCGACGATACGATCTGGGGACAAGACGGTGACGATGAGCTGTTCGGCGAAGCTGGCGACGACGTGATCGACGGTGGCGAAGGCGACGACGTGATCGAGGGAGGCGCCGGCAACGATGCCATTGAAGGCGGCGCCGGGTTCGACACCGTCGTCTACGACACCGACGGGGATATCGTGCTTGACCTGCTGGCCGGTGTGGCGACAGGCGCGCTCGGCGTGGACACGGTGTTCGGCATCGAGCGGGTCGAGATGGACGGTTCGGGCAACGATACGGTGTTCGGCAACACGATCGACAACGTGATCCTGCTCGGCGCCGGCGACGACCACGCCGAAGGCGGCGGGGGCGATGACACGATCCTCGGCCAGGTCGGCAGCGACACGCTCTACGGCCAGGATGGCAACGATGAGCTCGATGGCGGCGCAGGCGCCGACACGCTGAACGGCGGCAACGGAGACGACACGATCGATGGCGGCCACGGTGCCGACACGATCGATGGTGGCTCCGGTGATGACACGATCGACGGCGGCTGGAACGACGACACGATCGACGGCAGCTGGGGCAGCGACATCATCGACGGCGGCTGGGGCGACGACACGATCGACGGTGGCTACGCCAGCGACATCATCGATGGCGGCAACGGAAACGACACGATCGATGGCAGCTTTGGCAGCGATACGATCGACGGCGGCGCGGGCAATGACGCGATCGAAGGCGGCTGGGGCGACGACACGATCGAAGGGGGCGCCGGCAACGACACCATCGACGGCGGTGCGGGGATCGACAGCGTCCTCTACTACACGAACGGCGACGTCGTCCTCGACCTCATGGCCGGCACTGCCTCAGGCGCCCTCGGCGACGACACGGTCGCCAATGTGGAATGGGCCGCGACCGGCGAAGGGAATGACAATGTGTTCGGCAACGGCGCCGACAACGTGCTGGCGCTGGGCGGCGGCGACGATACCGCCGATGGGTTCGTGGGCAATGACGTCATCTTCGGCGAGGATGGAAACGACACCCTGCTTGGCCATCTTGGTACGGATTACCTGTACGGCGGTGACGGCAACGACGGACTGGAGGGCGGCTTCGGCAACGACGACCTGCACGGCAACGACGGCGACGACACGCTGACCGGCGGCGCCGGCAACGACGACATCCACACCGGGGAGGGCGAGGATGTCGTGCGTTGGGAAGACGGGGATATCGGCCTCGACACCGTCTTCGACTTCGACCTGGCCCATGACAGCCTGTCGTTCGGCGAGGGGTTCTTCGCGCAGGACCTGGGCAACGGCGTGGCACTGGAAGACGTTCTGATGGTCTGGGCGAATGGGGCCGACGCGCTGCTCTTGGCGAACACCGCCTCCGACGGTTGGGTGTTCATTGCGGAGTTGAAGAACGTGGACGCTACCGCGCTCGACCAGATGGTCGAAAGCGGCGACGTCCTCCACAGCATCGGCGACGGTGCACCGGAGGGCTTCGGGTTCGAAGTGGGTGGCGACCGGCCGATGGGTGAATTCGACTACATGATCGCGTAGGCGAAACGGCAGTGGCGCAGGCGCTACGGCCCGCGCCATGGCGGCGTGCCGATCGAACGCCCGCGCCTCAGGTTTCGCGGGGCGCTTGAGGACGCCAACGCTAACGGGTGCATGAAGTTGCCCCGTGTGGCGATTTGCATAGCGAGGAAACCGTGACAACTACTTGGATCAGTCCCGCGCTACGGGTGCTCCTGATGGGCATCGTGGTTTGGGCGGTTTGGGGATCAGAAGAAGACGCATGGACCGGCACGGTCTATCGCGTCATCGACGGCGACACCGTCCACTTGTACGTGACCGAAGGACCGGTCGTCCGTCTGCGCCTGTGGGGCATCGACGCCGCGGCACTGGACGAGCCGGGCGGTGCGGAAGCCGCCGACTACCTGCGCCGACTGACTGAGGGCCGGACGCTGGAGTGCGAGGTTCCCCCCTCCGGCGAAGATCAGGGCCCCCCGCGCCACGCCGTCCGCCTCTGCCGCATCGATGGCCGCGACATCGCTCAGGCGTTGGTCGACGCGGGCCACGCCGTGGACGTTCCCGCCTACAGCGATGGGCGATATGCGGTTCGATGACCGTCGTGGGCAGCTCCCAGGGTTCGTGCTCTTCGTCATCCGGCGCGCGAGACCGGTCGGGTTCAATTGCGCACGGGTGAGGAGCTTGGACGGCCGGGTGCCTACGTGCCGTCCGGGGAGAAGATGTAGCCCAGGCCGCGGACCGTGCGGATCAGTTCGGGCTTGGCGGCATTGGTCTCTATCTTGCGGCGCAGCCGCGAGATGCGGATGTCGATGCTACGGTCGTACGGGTCCCAGCCGCGGTCGTGGGCAAGCTCCAGCAACTGGTCGCGGTTCAGCACGCGCCCGGGATGTTCCACGAAAACCTTCAAGAGACGGAACTCCATGGAGGTCAGCGGCACCTCGCCGCCGTCTTCGCGGAACAGCCGGGCCCCCGACAGGTCCAGGCTGAAGCCGGCAAACCGGACCGTCCCGGTGCGGGCTTCACCTTCGGCCCCGGGCTCCGATGCGGCTGCCGCATCGCGCCGGCCGGGGCGCCGCAGCACGGCCTTGATCCGGGCATCCAGCTCCCGCAGGTGGACGGGTTTGGCCAGATAGTCGTCGGCCCCCATCTCCAGCCCGACGATCCGGTCGACGACCTCGCCCGCCGCCGTCAGCATGATCACCGCGAAGTCCCGGTCACTGCCCAGCCGCCGCAGGACCGTCAGGCCGTCATCGCCCGGCATGTTGATGTCCAGCAGCACCACATCGACCTCGGTGCCGGCGTTCAGAATGTCCTCCAGCACTGCGCCGTTGGCGGCCAGCGTCACTTGGTGGCCGCGCTTTTCCAGATACTCGCCCACCATATCGCGCAGGTCGTGTTCGTCGTCGCAGACCAGGATGTGAAGTTTCGGATCACTCATTGTCCGCGATCGGCTGTGTCACGCAGAAGATCCTGCACCAGCTTGCGCAGATCGCCCGGCGAGATTGGCTTCTCCAACAGGCGGTTGCCGGACTCCTTGCGGATGGCGGCCGCATTCGGGCTCATCGCGTCGCCGGTCACATAGGCGACCCTCGAAGCCAGGTGCGGCCAGCGCCGCTTGATCTCGTCCAGCAGGCCCCGGCCGCCCATGCCCGGCATCTTCAGGTCGCTGAGAATGATGTCGAATCTCTCGCCGGCCTCCAGCAGTGAGAGGCCTTCCTCCGCACTCGGCGCATGCATGGTGTCGATCCCCAACCCCTGCAGGACATCGGCGATCATGTCGGCCACATCGTCCTCGTCTTCGACCAGCAGGGCTCGAAACCCGGCGGTCGCCGCGTTTCGTTCGGCTGCTGCTTCCGCCTCCGTCCCGGCCGCTGCGATCGGCAGCGATACGGCGAACAGCGCACCGCCAAGCGGACTCTGTCCAACTTCGATGCTGCCGCCATGGGTGCTGACGATCCGGTGGCTGAGCGCAAGGCCGACCCCGGTCCCGTCGCCGATCGGTTTCGTCGTGAAGAACGGCTCGAAGATGCGCGCGCGAAGGTGTGCCGGCACGCCGGGCCCGTTGTCCGCGACCATCGCGACCACGCGGCCGGCCGCCGGATGATGCCGGATCGCAACCTCGATGCGGCGGGGCCCCTCCTGCTCCTTCAGGGCCTGTCCCGCGTTGACCAGAAGGTTGACCAGCACCTGGGCGATCTGATCGCCGTCGGCAAGCACCGGGGGCAGCCCGTCGCCCAGTTGCGTCTCCACCTCGATGCCGCCGCTGCGCAGTCCGTTGGCCGTCACCTCCAGCGCCGTGCGCATGATCGCGGCCAGGCTCGTGGGTTCCAGCTTTGCCGGCCGCTCGCGGGCCATTGCCAGGAAGATCTTGACGATCCTGGCACACCGCTCGGCCGAGGCGCTGATCTTGTCGATCCGCTTGGCAATGTCGGGATCGCTGATCTCCTCCCGCAGCATCAGCGAATGGCCCACCACGACGGAAAGCGGATTGTTCAACTCATGTGCCACACCGGCCAGCAGCTCTCCCATGGCCGTCAGTTTCTCGTTCTGGTGGGACGCCTCGCGGCGGCGCGCCAACTCCGCCTCGGCGGCCCTGCGCTCCGTCACGTCGCGCCACGCCAGCACGAACCCGCCATCGCTTGTGAGGCACCGAGAGATGACGAAGCTGCGCCCGTCTTGAAGCCGCACCTCGACGTGCCTGCAAGCGCTGCAATCATCCTCATCGACGCGCCCGGCCATGCGCGGCTCGCAGCCGCGTTCGGTGGCTGTGCGGACGATCGTCTCATTCGAAACACCGGGGCGCGCGACATCGGCGATGGCGGCGTTCACGTCCATCCAGCGCTGGTTCGCCAGAACCAACCGGTCGTCCGCGTTGAAAAGGGCGAAGCCCTGATCCAGGGCCTCGATCGCATCGAACAGGCGCTGGTTGGTGCGGACGATTTCGTTCCGCTGCGCATAGAGCTGCGTCATGTCCTGGATGGAAGACACGACGACGTCTTCGCCGTGATAATCCAGGATCCGGGCGGCGATACGCGCCGGAAAGGCCGTGCCGTCCTTGCGCCGCAGCTCGATCTCGAACGCATCGAGGCTGCCGGTGGACAGGAGGTCCGCCAGCAGGTCCGACCGTCGCGCCGGGTCGGAGTAGATCTGTCCGATCGTCTCGACACGGCCGAAGACGCTCTCCCATGCGGGGGTTCGGTACAGGATCTTGCCATCGCCGATCCGGCAAACGACGATCTGGGGTGCGCAGGCGTCCAAGAGCTCGCGCAGCGCGTCATCCGCCTCGGCCCGCATCTCTTCGGCGGCGCGCATCTCCGTGATGTCGCTGTGGGTCAAGACGAAGCCGCCCTGGGCGGTCGGGTGCAGGCCCAGCCGGACCCACCGGTCGCCGGGACGCTGGGACTCCACGACGATTGAGGAGTCGTCGCCGCTTGAGAGATGGGCGTCGATCTGTTCCAGACCGCGGCCCGCCCCGCGCCGACTGGCCTCTGCCACGAACATCGGCCACAACAGGCCGGGCGTCAGCAGCCGCTCCAGACCGGGATGGGCGGACCGAAAGCGGTCGTTGCACATGACCATCCGGTCTTCGTCGTCGAACAGCGCCAACCCTTCGGACAAGGCCTCGATCGCCGAGACGATCTGCCGAGCCTGCTTGTCTTCGCCGGTAACCGTCGGGTCCATTGCAAGGTTCAAGGGGATTTCTCCAACGCGTACCCGCCGCGATTCGCCATTGTCTCCAGTTGCACCGCATGGTTCAATTCATACGTTCACGACAAGTCTTTCCGCTCCGCCGATGAAACCCCAATCGCTCTTCGAAAAGTACGGCGGGTTCGCCCGCATAAACCAGATAGTCATGGCATTCTACGATGTTGTCCTCGACTCTGAGCAGATCGGCCAGTACTTCGAAGACGTCGATATGAAGAGACTTATCGACCACCAGACCAAGTTCGTTTCCGGATTGCTGGGTGGTCCGGTGGAGCTGGACGATCAGCGGTTGGCAAAGGCGCATGCGCATCTTCATCTCACGCAAGCGGATTTCGACGAGATGAAGCGCCTCTTCGGCGAAACGCTGGCAGAGCACGGTTTCGATCCTCCGGATGTGGACGAGGTGCTGACCGCGATCGAGGTGCGCCGCTCAGTCGTCGTGACCTGACGCGATGTCGCTTTCTGCCATCAACGAACAGCTGCTGCGTGCGGTCGGTGTCGGGATCGCGCTCTTCGACGCAGAGTCGCAGGTGCTTCGCTTCCAGAACGACGTGTTTGCCACGTGGTTCGAGGATGCGCCCGTGGGCGCCACCTTTGCGGAGATCTTCCCGCAGCTCGATCTGGCCGCGATGCGGGCTGCTCTGGACACGAACGGCCGCTACGGCACCGAGCTGCGCGTGCGCAAGAAGCGCCGCACGCTGATCATTGCGCAGATCATCACGCTGGCCGAGGTCGGGGACGAGACCGTGATCGTGCTGGAGTGCCAGAACATCACGCGGATCCGCGAGCTGGAGTTCATGATCGAAAGCTATTCCACGATGGTGGAGCGCAACACGCGGGAGATTCAGCGCGAGAAAGAGCAGGT
Organism: Anaerolineae bacterium; assembly: GCA_028285185.1. GTDB lineage: Bacteria > Pseudomonadota > Alphaproteobacteria > DSM-16000 > Inquilinaceae > JACKIG01. The sequence goes on from JANQQD010000007.1 coordinate 18,025, forward strand.
CGAGAAGCTGCTGCTGAACATCATGCCGCGCGGCGCGTATGAGGAATACCGCAGCTCAGGCATCGTGGCACCGCAGCGGTACCCCTGCGTATCGGTCCTGGTGCTCGACTTCGTGGATTTCGCTGAGACGGCCGAGACCCTGCCGCCGGCCACCTTCGTGAGCGAGCTGAACGAGCTCTACAGCGCCTTCGACCGGATCGGCGAGCAGTTCTCTTGCGAGCGGATCAAGACGACGGGCGACACGTATCTCTGCATCGCCGGAATGCACGACCCCACGATCGACCACGCCGCGGCGGTGTCGAACGCCGCCGTCCGGTTCATCCGGTATCTGACGCGGCGCAACGACAATGCCGACACGCAATGGCGATGCCGCATCGGCGTGGCGACGGGCCCAGTTCTGGGGTCCGTGGTCGGGGTCCAGAAATACGTCTACGACGTGTTCGGCCGCGCGGTGAACGAAGCCAGCGACATCCACGCCCACGCCGCTGAGATGGAGGCGCTGGCCGCCGCGGATACGGTCGAGCAACTGCAGGGCAAGGAGGGCTTGGCGCTCGTTCCCGCGAAGGCCGCTGAGGCAAGGGACGCGGGCGCGATGGCGCTGACCGCGACTTAGCGACTGTCGACATTCATGGCCGTAACCCACTGAAGTCCTTCCCCATCAAAGGGGGAGGGACTTCTGAATGTCGACAGACCCTGGGGCCCGAACCGTTCACGCCGCATTGGCGGGACCGGTTCAGGCGTGTTTCATGACATTCGTGGCCCATTGGTGGAGGCGGCTCGACTTCGCCGACTACAAGATGAGATCGCTCTCTCCGGCGCCGGTGCCCCCGCCGCCCGTGGGGTCGATGGGCTCGTAGGGGTTCACGTCGTCCGGCAGCGGCGAGTCGATCTCCGTGTCCGGGTCCAGCTTGTGCTGCAGCTCCTCCGGGTCCAGCCCTCCACCTTCGCCGCCGGTATCGCCCGTGTCGGCCGGGCGCGAGACGGTGTCCCACAGGGCCTGGCGCAGGTTGGCCTCGAAGGCCGCCATGTCCTCCGGACGGACGGCGGAGGGATCGTCGAGGGAGGTCAGGACCAGCCCACCGACCTTCTCCGCCACCGCGGCGAAGAACTCCTCCAGTGACATCTCGGTCTCCGCCGCGCTGGGCGTGTCGTCGGTCGGCCGCCAGCCACCCTCGGACGCGACGAGGGCGACGGCCGAGACCGCCAGCGACCCCGCGGCGAGCGCGAGGGTTACGGCTGCGATCGCCGGCGTCGCGGCCGCGCCCGCCATCGTCACCGTAATGCCGGCCGCAACGACGCTGAGCGAGATCGCCACACCAGCCGCCGCCACGGCCACATCGCCGTAGTCGATGGCATCGTCCGGTTCCAGGGGCGTGGGCGGACTGCCGCCATCCGCGGCAGGTTCCGCTTCCGTCTCAGCCTTGGCGGCCGCCTGTGCGTCATTGGCGGTCGAGCCCGAGTCCGCAGAGTCGGTGCCGCTCACCCCGCGGCCGCTGCCCATGAGCGAGGGGTGCTCGACCGCGGGCCCGAACGTCTCCTGCAAGCCGTCGCGTGACTTGGTCAACGCGTCCATGGCGCTCGGCGCGCCGTCCGCACCCTCCTTGCCCAGGCCGGCGGGATCGGGCAGGCCCTCGGTCATCGCCTCGACGGGCGCGCTGGCCTTGCCCAGGCTGCGGCCGATGTCGAAGGCCGTGGCCGCCTCGTCGCCCTCCAATGCGGCGGTCAGGTCGCCGGCCAGCTTCGGCAGGTCTTCGGCTTCCGGCATGGCGCTTTCGGTGCGGCCGAGCGCCATGCCGTCGAGCATGGCGGATAACAGCGCCTCCACCGTCTCCAACGGCGCTGCGGCCAGCAGATCCACCAGCTTCCAGAGCGCCCCCGCCACATCCAGCGGAATGGTCACCGGCGCGGTGCCGATGCGGGCATCGCTCTGCTTGATCGGGTCGGCGAATGCCGAACCGGCGAAGGCAAAGCTGTCGGCATCGATCGCCGCGGCCCCGTTTGAAGTCGCGGCAAAACTCAGGGTTTCAGACATGGCTCAAGTCATCCTGCATTCGTGTTGGCGAGATGACCCCGTTGGCGCCGGTTCGTTGCGACGCCCTCTCCTGCGGCGTAGGGTGCTGACGCGGGGCGGGAGAAAACCACGGCTAGGCGGGATCGCGAATGACGGGGATGCCGGACCTCTTGACCATTCCTCCGGCAGAGCTGCCCGCGGGCGCCGCCGCGGGCGTGCAGCCGGGGCCCGTCGCGTCCTCCGCCCTCCAGACCCGCGAAGACCCGCTGGGCGACGTGCTGGCCTCCGTGCGGCTGAAGGGCGCGCTGTTCTTCGTTGTCGACGCGACCTCGCCCTGGTGCATCGAGGTGCCGCATGTCCGCCGCTATGCGCAGATGATCCTGCCGCAGGCGGAGCATGTGTTTTCCTATCACGTCACGGTGGCGGGCAGCGGCTTCGCCAGCGTGCCGGGCGTGGCGCCCGTGGCCTATGACAGCGGCGACATCCTCGTCTTCCCCCAGGGCGACGGGTACAAGATGCAGAACGCGCCGGACACGCCGCCGGAATTCGACATCGACGGCGTGCTCAGCTTCATGCAGGCGCTGGCTGACGGCTCGTTGCCCTTCGTGGTGCCGGAAGGCGGCGGCCAGCCACCGCGGACCATGACGATCTGCGGCTTCCTCGGCTGCGATGCGCGGCCGTTCAACCCCATCCTCGCCAGCCTGCCCCGCATGCTGCGCCTCTGCCGGCCGCGGGGGCAGCCGGACATGCTGGACCGCTTGATCGAGATGACCATGGCGGAAGCGCAGGCGGGCCTGCCGGGCGGCCGCGGCGTCGGTTTGCGGTTGAGCGAGCTGATGTTCGTGGAGCTGCTCCGCCGCTACATCGCCGCCCCCGGCCCCAAGCCGCCCGGCTGGCTGGCCGCGCTGGACGACCCGCCGATCGCCCGCGCTCTTGGCGCCATCCACGCCCAGCCGGGCGAGCCTTGGACCGTGGAGACGCTGGCCGCGCTCGCCGGCCTCTCCCGCTCCGCCTTCGCCGAGCGCTTCGTCAAGCGCGTCGGCCAGCCGCCGCTGCGCTATCTGATGCTGTGGCGCATGCAGATGGCCTCAGGTCTGTTGACAGACGGCCCGCTGCCGGTGGCCGAAATCGGCCGCCGCGTCGGCTACGAGTCCGAGCCCGGCTTCAGCCGCACCTTCAAGCGCCTGATGGGGGTTTCGCCGGCGGGATGGCGGGCACGTTGAGCAGAGGGCAGGTGTCCAGGGGCACAGTAGGTGTGGGGAGGACCAATGGTTCCGTTGTTGCGGCCGGCGGCGGGGCGTCCATTCTCGGCAAGAGTGAGTTTGGTTGCCGAATTAGCTCTGGAATTCCGGTATCGGCGCTGAGCGGTCGATCGGGCGCCTTGCTGCGTCATCGACCGCTATACCCTCAGCTGCGGTCAGTCGGCGTTCTGCCGCTCGTGACCCCAGGCGGACGTTCGCGCCCGCGCAGGAAGTGACGGCTCATCGCCCAGCCCGAGACGATCATGTCCATCGGAATGCGTGACTGGGCACACACAGGACGGTGATTATCGCCGTTGGTATTGAATTACTTGCTGAGCCATAGGTTACTCAATTTCGATGGCTGTCCCCGTACAAAAGACGGTTTATCTCTGCCTCTGTAATTCCGGCGTTCCGGTCAACCAAGATTAGCTCTGCGTTTTCAGAAACGCGATATCGAGGTGGTGTGAGCCCCGAGGCGCCCTCAGTCAGAAGGGGAGTCCTTGGGGTTGGTAGCGCATTGTTTTGGTTGGTTCCAGCGCGCCGGGCGTGGAGCCC
>JANQQD010000010.1 GCA_028285185.1 Anaerolineae bacterium
CAGCGACCCGCAGAACTTCCTGTTCCTGGTGGAATGCGAAAACACGGGCTTCAACTACGCCAATTTCTGCAATGACGAGTACGAGCGCCTGATGGGCGAGGCCGCCGCGACCATCGACCTCGACGCCCGCGCGGACCTGCTGTTCCAGGCGGAGCAGATCTTCATGGACGAGCTGCCGTACCTGCCGATCTACTATTACGTCTCGCTGAACCTGGTCTCGCCGGACGTGGTCGGCTGGGAAGACAACATCCAGGACGTCCACCCGACCCGGTTCCTGAGCTTGGCGGAGTAGGTTGGCAGCCGCTTTGACTCACCCGTTCCAGCCACAAAGGGGCTGGCTACGTAAGTGATCTGACCCACGGGGCAGTTCTTCGGAGCTGCTCCGTCCGGATCACAGTGCGAGCTGTGGTCCCGTTCTTGAGCAGGCCGGGCGGTCGATGAACCGCCGTCGCCGAGCGGCCGCTGGCGACGGGCGTGTCGGCCTCGGGATCGTCGATCCGACAGCCCAAGTGGTAGCAAACCTGGTTCCCTGATGCCTTGATGGCCTTTATGCACGGTCGGATGGGTCTAAACGAGGACTCCCGACTGACCCGGGGACACGACGACAGTCACTTTCCTGCGCACCAACGAATGCCGGATGATGGATGCGGAACCGCTGACCGGGTGTCCGCCGATCTGTGTGCAGCATTGACAGCGAGGACGACTATGATCCCCTACAAATCTGCATTGACCCTGGTCGCGCTGGGGATCGGCACATTGGGGTGCGGCGCTGCGGGCGCCGAAGTCACCGTCCTGCACTATGTCTCCGCCGACGACTTCGCGCTGCAAGAGTCCGGTCAACTGATCGCCATCCACGAATACGTGGAGATCACACTCGACCCGGCAGGTCCAGACTGGATCGAGGTGGGCTACCAGCACTGGTCTCACAATGCTGTAGAGTTTCTCGATTTTGTTGGATTTGAGTTCGACTACATATTGCAGGACTTGCCCGACCTGACCGTGGCCGATTTGGGCCGGTTGGACCTGGTGAATCTGCGCCGGGTAGCAATGACCGGGACGGTCGAAATCGGTCCGGATACGTTGACCTGGGAGGTGGTCGAACTGATGCCGACGCCTGCGCAGGGGCCGTATGATCTGCTCCATGGCAGCGTTCGGCCGAGCCCCTTCCAGATGGAGGGAGAGCGGATCACCGTTGGCCGGCGCGGCGGCAGCGAGACCGAGCTTGGCGACAGCCTGGTCATCGTCGCCGGTCATGAGGAGCACAGGTACCGTCTGGCTGATCCCGCGGCCGTGTCGCTCACCGCCTTTCTCCCAACCATCACCGAACGTTCCATCATCCAGACACGCAATTGCATGGCACCGGTCGCCGAGGCCTATCTGGCCGGCGAAGCTTACGCGTTCAGTGCAGCGGCCATTGCCGAGCTGGAGGCCCTGGCCGAGGGCGAACCGGCCCTCGCCCTGCTGCAGCAACGGGGCTACGGCGTTGCGCTTGAACACTTCCTGGACGATGCCCTGCTGGCCAAGCGGGCGCTCGGGAAATGGCTGACGGCGGAGGTCGAGAGTTTCGGCCTGGAGCAGGCGATCTCGAGCTTCAGCGCCGATGACGCGCTGTCGGACGCCCAACGTGCGTGGACCGAACGGGTTCGCGTGGCGGATCGGATCATGACCGGCCTACATATTCTGCCGGGGGACGAGCGCTTTCCGGCCGACCCGATCGCCGGCGAGCAATTCGCAGAGCTGGTGGAGGTGAGCATCGAGGCGTACCACGCTGACCCCTGGTCCCAGACCGGTCCCTTCACCAACGCCATCGCCGGCCGTGGCTGGGTCGGGATGGTGCTCTTGCTGCTGAGCTTCGAGTGTCCCTGAGGGTGATCGCCGCTGCCTCGGCCGGCGAACCGAAGGAATATCCTCTTTAAGCGTCGATCAGTCCCTTGGCGGGTCATCGGGCAGCGTTGCGGCGACTTGCAGCATCGCCAATGTATAGCCGACCACAGCCCACGAGGTCCTCGATGCCAGCCTGAAGACCGAAAGGGTCAGCGACCCAGCTAAACGTTCTCTAGGAAAGCACCGTTCTAACAGGGCCCGAACACCTGGACCGACTTTGCAAATCCCTCCGTCGCCGGTGCATCCAGGTACTCCGCATTTTCATTAAGGAATTCTGTGAATATCAGCTCCACTTGCTCGGCAGTAACAAAGCCAGGGACACATGTCGTGATGCCTTGGTCATCAAGGGCATTGTATAGCTGTCTCATATAGGTGTTACACGCCAAGTCCACGGGTCCGCCGCATCTCAGCAGGAATGTCTGGCCGGTGCCGACCTGCTCGCCGGAACACGCATCGCCGGCCCATTCGATCGCCACAAGAGCATCGACGACGGCGTCTTCTGCCGGGCTGCCGAGTGGTGGCGGATTGCTGGCGACAGCAAGTGCAAGGTAGTCATAAAGCGCGTCGCGCGACACTCGATCAGGCACACACACTGTGCCTTCGCCAGAATGGAGGCTCACCACCACGCGTTCCAAGTAATCGTGACACTCCACCAAGCCTATTGAATGACACCGCTCGACAAAGGTCTCAACGGCACCAAAATCTTCAGCAACTTCGTTGGCGGGACCATCGGCGTGGCGAGTATCGCCGGCAATGACCGGGCATGCGTCCCCTGACCATCCGTGCTCTGCAGCGACGGAGAGCACGATCTCAGAGGCGCTTCGGCCTCGCTCGGTGAGATTTCCACGCACTTCGTCACGCACCAAGTCTTCAAGCTCGTCGACGTCGACTGTTGTCGGCAGACAAACCGACTCGCCCAACATCTCCAAATCAGAAATCGCTTCCCTCAGTAATTCCTCGCAACGTGGATTGCGCCCCCAAACACATCGATCGATGATTGCATACTGGCTTTCTGAGCGATCCGCTGAACATGCAGCGCCGGCTAGGCCGTAGTGATCAAGTATTGCGACAATGGTATTGTCTACACTTTGATCGAGCAAGGTTTCATCATGCTGAAGAAACTCAACGACGGTACGTGCGAAGCCATCATCGTCGAACAAGGCAGGCAAGCACGCTCTCTCGTCATGCTCCCCGAGCGAATAGGTGTATGGACTAGTCAAATTCATGATGGCCACTTCACACACAAATGGCGGACTACTCTGGCATGTCTCCAATAATTCTTTCCCAGTCTCAACATTGAATTGTGCAACCGAATGGTCTACCGAGCCGCAAAAGGCCAGAAGGGCAAATAATAATCGGTGCATGCTATTTCCCACAAGCCGATGATTTCGAGGGCAAATCTCGATCGTTCGAGCCTTCACGTGTTCGCCACCAAGGGCACCGCCATGAACCCTCGAGCCAAAGCCATGCTACCTTGATCGCCAGTTGAACGGAATTGGGATGAGCCGCGAGTCCTCAATTCGGTCGATGCGATCCAAATGGCGGCCATCAAGGCATCCTGGAACCGGATTCTCCGCCAAGCGGGGCGTCGTGTCGCCGTTCTCAAGGCCAATAGGCCCGTTGCCGGCCATCGCCCGGGGTGAGGAATGCAATTCCGGCTTGGCCATGGCACGACTCTCCCATCGCGGCCGTCGAATGCAGCCTCTTCCTGATCGCCGTGCACAGGGCTCTCGGTGCTGTCCGTGTCAAGAGTGATGCCCTTGGGCGGTCGGCGCCCGTGCGCCGCGTCGATCCAGCGTCCCGGCCGGTCGGTGAGGGACGATAGGCTCTCAGGCCGCGTCTGCATCCCGGTCTCGAACCATCCCATAGTGCTCACGGACGCCGAGCCCTGATTCACCGCACGTCCGCAGACGAGTTGCCGCATGACCGGGTCCCTGCACAGCCGGTCGGCCTCGTTAACATGCTCATACCCTGCAAGACGCGAGATACTCGGCGGCCGGAGCAGCCTGGCCAGAGGGTGGCGGCCGTTCTGGCCGGTGCGGGCATCGACCAGGAGGCTGGTGGCCAAGTCTGTCAGGCCAAGGGCATCGTCCAGTTTGCGATGAAGCAGCGAGCCATCGCCCGAGCTGATCGCGGCCCTCCAGGAACGCGAGCCTCACGGAGCCGTCGAATTGGAGCCGCAAAGGCGCCGAACTGGCTTCGCCCGCCGCGTTCGATGCCAACGCCGTGCTCCAACACCATCAACCCATTGCCATCCTTGCGATATCATCACCTGGGGGCTACTCGAAGCGCCGGCCATATGGCATGTCCGGGTAAGGTGCCTTCGTTGGACTACGGTGCCCCCGATCACCGACCGTTTGACTAGCGGTTGTGAAGTATAAAAATTGCCGCCGAAGGAATTGCAGAAAATAATTGTGCACGGACGTTTGATCTAAAAAACTCCATCGATATGTTTGTGTGCCGCATCCAATAATATCTATTGACGTGCATAGGCGAGATTGCAGGGACTCTAAGATCTACCCATGGAGCACCAATCACCCAGATTTATGCGTCAGCCGATCGAACCGCTTGAGAGCGAGCGTCATCGTTTCGCGATGCAGCTTTGGAACGAGCGCCGGGGTGAGCGGCTTGCACCGTCGAGGAGGGATTTCGAGCCCTGGGACTTCAAGCCTGTCTTGCCGGTGATGATGCTGATCGACGTTTTCAGCGACCCGCTCGATTTCCGTTTCCGTTTGTCCGGTTCAGAGATCGTTGACGTACATGGCAAGGAGCTAACCTGGCACAGTATCCGGGATTTCGCGTCAGAAAATTATACGCGTCATGTCTGGCAGGATTTTTGCGAGTTGATTGAGCGAAGACAGCCCCAACTTTGTCTCATTTCCTACGTCAACCGATCTGGCTTCTTGCGCGACTTTTCAGTCTTGCGCCTTCCACTCTCGAGCGATGGCGAAAACGTCGATATGATAATCGCAGTCAAAGGCCTGTATTGAGGATCGGATTTCGTTCTCATGGAGCATGTCCAGCGGCTGGAGGATTCTCCATGCCGCCCAGACCCACCGACTTCCGGCCATAGGCCGTTGAGCATCTGCTGACCGACTCCGGGCGTCGGTTGTCCGACGGAGGGCGGCGCCGATGCAGTACGGGGCCCGTTGCGCCCGTCATGCGCCATGACCGATTGGCGGGCATCCTCCATGACCGCGGCCCATGCATGAGCCTTGAGAGCTTGCGCCGAAAATGTGCGTAAGAGTTGAATATGCTTCACTAGAGCCTCCCTATTTGGCAGAGAACTCAAAAAGATGATCTTCTCGTCTATTGCCTAAATCGCGCCTGTTCGAGTATATTCATCATAAAATGTAAATCTGACATGTTGGAGCTATGTCAATCTGGCATTGTCCGATAAAGGTCAGTGGCATCAATTTGCTCAATAGATGAAGGAGGCAGCGATGCGGCGGCGTAATTTCTTAATGAGTACATCGGCAGTCGCGTGCCCGCTATGTATCGGATTGGCCGGTCGCCGGGCGTTCGGCTCTGAGGAAGCGCCCCACTGGTCCTATTCCGGCGAAGAGGGGCCGGGGCGCTGGGGCTCGTTGTCGCCCGACTATGCCGCCTGTTCCGGCGGTGCGGAGCAATCGCCGATCGACCTTGCTGGCGCCATCCAGGCTGAGATGTCGCCGGCGGACATCGCGTGGCAGCCCATGAGCCAGTTCGGCGTTGTCAACAACGGTCATACAATCCAGGTGAATGTGCCTGAAGGCAATCGCACCACTGTTCTGGGCAAAGACTTCGGGATGCTGCAGTTCCACTTCCACCATGACAGCGAGCACACGCTGAACGGGCAGCGCTTCCCGCTGGAAGCGCATTTCGTCCATCGGGCCGCCGACAGCAGCCTGTCGGTGGTCGGCGTTCTGTTCGAAGAAGGCGCAGAGAATGCCGCACTGTCCACCGTCTGGGGCGCCATGCCGACGGCCCCCGGGGAGGTCGACATCGACGGTCAGCCGGTGGACCCCAATGCCATGCTGCCGGAGGCGCGGTCGGCCTATCTCTACTATGGCTCTCTGACCACGCCGCCGTGCTCGGAGGTGGTCACCTGGGTGGTGATGTCCGCGCCGATGACGGCATCGGCGGGCCAGATCGCCGACTTCGCCGCGCTTTACAACGCCAACTTCCGGCCGCTGCAGCCGCTGAACCGGCGGCTGCTGCTGTTGGGCGGGTAGGCTGGCGGACTCTAACTTCCGATTTAGCGCCGCGGCGGCGGGCCAGGTGGTCTGCCGCCGGGACCGCTAGGTCGGCCCGGTCTGCCGGGGTCGCGCTGAAAGCTGGCATCGGGGGTCCCGCGATGGCAGCGCGGGATCACCGGAAAGTCGTCCGTCAGGAAGTATGCATAGATGCCGTCTGGATAGTCGGGCGTGATCGTCCGACGGCCGTTGCACTCATCCAAATCGCCGAGGCCAGGGACGTATTCGTAGTCCTGCACGAAGCTGCCGTCATGGGTGCCGCCGGGGCCCCCGGACCGGGTGCCGGCTTTCAGCCGATAGCTCGATTGTAGGCGGGATACGCCGCCAGTCGGGTCTTGAGGGTCGGCATAGCCGTAGAGTGCATAAATGGGAAACCCGTCCGCGGCATAGCCGATCAAGGGTGAATGGGCCTGCGGCGATTGTCCGGAAAGCAGCGGCGTCGGCAGGCCGTGATAGTGATAGGCGCCGCTCGGCTGCACATGCGCGTTTGCCGCGTCGAGACCGAGATTGACCGCTCCCGACAGCGCCTCGTACTGCCAGCCGGAATTGGGGTCGTTACGCCAGAATTCCGCCGCGCCAGGGTCGAAGGGGACGCCGTTCAGGGCAACGCCGAACGGCGAAAGGCCGACCGGGCTGGGCCGTGATGCCTCCTGCGGGTTCAGCGGCACGCGGTATATGTGGTTCTGCGGAGAGATCGGGTGGGGATTGCCGCGGTTGGGAAACCGACCGGTGGCGTGGTCCGGGATGCCGTTGCTGCGGATGTACCGGTAGAGGCCGTCGGTCGTGATATCGACATCATTGCCTGCCGGTACGGCCTGCTGAGCGGCCGCGCCCGGCCCCGCGGGGCGGGCTGTCGCGCATGCCGCAACCAGCGTCGCCACGGCGGAGGTGATGGCAGTGCGTCTGCGTACTCGCATTACGTTTCGTCTACCTTTCCAGCCAGGGGCGATCGAAAACCGGGTCTTGCGGCCGGCACCGATGCCGGGCGTCAACCACTGCGGCGGGCTTCGCGGAATGCTGCGGGCGAGCAGCCGTGCAGGCGCTTGAACGCCCGGCTGAACGCCGCTTCGGACTCGTAGCCGGCCGCACCTGCGATCTGCGCTATGGACTGACCTCCCCTGGTCAGCCGTGACGCTGCGTCCGCCAATCTGTGCCGGCTGAGATACCGCATCGGTGACTGGCCCATATGGCGCACGAACCGTTCGGCCAGGGCTGAGCGGGAAAGGCCGACGTCATGGGCCAGTTCGTCAAGCGTCCAGTCGTGATCGGGCCTGCCGTGCAGCAGAGCCAGGGCCCGTCCGACATGGCGATCGCGCAGACCCGGCAGCCAGCCGGTGTCGCCATCCGGCAGACCGCTCACAAACTCCCGGACGGATTCGCCGAACAGCAGTTCCGCCAGACGCGTGAGGCTGTGGCCGGCGGCCGGACCGGCGCGCGCCAGCTCCTCCACCGCATACTGGATCGATCCTTCGATCCAGGTCCGTTTTCGGCCACCCGCGAGATCCAGCGTGATCACCGGCGGCAAGTTGCCGAGCAGCGGGTTGCTGCCGGCTTCGCCGCCGAGAAAGCCGCAGAAGAGGCGCGTGAGCGCGCCGCCGCCGCCATAGCGGATGCGCGCGCGACCGTCCGCGCCCGCCGGCTCGATCAGATCGTCGGCGCTGACCGGCTCCAGGCCGGGATGGCTGGCAAGGACATGGCAGTCGTTGCGGGGAAAGACCATCAGCTGGCCCGGCCCCAGCGCAACGGACGGCTCCCCCGGCAACTCGAGATGCACAGTCCCCTCAAGGACATAGTGATAGGCGATGACGGAGGCTGGCATCGGCATGTACGGGCCGCAGTCCTCCGGGCCAACCTGTGCTGTCACGCACCAGGGTGCCGTGAACTCGGCCTCCAGGAATACCGCGCCGGTCAGGTGCAGGCTTCTCAGAATCTCCGTCAGCGCATCCATGGATCCGGCCTCTCGGCCCAATTCAGGCAGATCGATCAAATGAACTGGCAGACCAGTCAATTGCAATGGCGGTCTACATCCCCAGATTAGCGTCCGTCCCACAGAATGGACACCGAAGCAGCCGTGCCGGCAGACCGGACTGCAGGCGGCAGCGGGGCTATCAACGAGGAAGCCACGTTCGGTGGCCGCATACCGCGCCACTGACACTTGGCAGAGGAATTGTGCCATGTTGACGGACAGACAAGGCAATGCGCTGAGCGGCGCCACGGCTGAGGCCGTGGTATGGTTCGACGGCGCCGCTGAGGCTTTCAATCTTTACCGAGGTGACCCGATCGCCCTGCTCGATCGCGCGATCGAGGCCGCACCCCGCTTTGCCATGGCCCATCTGGCCAAGGCGCATCTCTATGCCCTGGCGACCGAGCCGGAGGCTGCTGCCGCTGCCGCCGCAACGGTTACCGAGGTGAGTGGCATGCCGCTCAATGATCGCGAGCGGTCACATGTCGCCGCGCTGAACCTGGTTCTCAGAGGCGACTGGACGGGCGCTGCCCTGGCGCTCGACCGCCACAGCATGCGCCATCCGCACGACCTGTTGGCGCTGCAGTCGGGCCATCTGATGGACTTCTTCCGCGCCAATGCCCGCGACCTGCGCGACCGCATCGCCCGTGCCGCGACGAACTGGCCGGCGGACATGCCGGGATATCCCGTCGTGCTGGGCATGTATGCCTTCGGGCTTGAAGAATGCGGCGACTACGCCCGGGCGGAAGAGATGGGCCGCCAGGCCGTGGCGCTGCAGCCGCTGGACTGCTGGGCGCACCACGCCGTTGCCCATGTGATGGAGATGCAGGGCCGTGCTGAGGACGGCATCGGCTGGATGATCGCGCGTGAGCCGCACTGGTCGGGCGACGACAACTTCTTCAAGGTCCACAACTGGTGGCATCGGGCACTCTTTCACCTGGATCTCGACCAGACGGATGAGGCACTGGCGCTCTATGATGGTCCGGTGCGTGTGGACCGCAGCGGCATCGCGATCGACCTGGTCGACGCATCCGCGCTGCTGTGGCGCCTGCACATGGCGGGCGTAGAGGTGGGTGACCGGTGGACGGAACTGTCGGAGGCTTGGGAGGCGCATGCCGACGGCAAGCTCTATCCCTTCAACGACTGGCACGCCGCCATGGCCCATCTCGGCGCGGGCCGTGAGGCGGCCCTGGACGGCATCCTTGCCGCCTACGGCAGCGGCCAGACGGGGGGCGCTGAAAACGTGCGCTGGGCACAGCAGACCGGCCGGCCTCTGATCGGGGGATTCATGGCCTTCTGGCGCGGCGACTACCAGAGCGCGGTCGAGCTGCTGCATCCGGCACGCTTCATCGCCAACGGGTTCGGCGGCAGCCATGCGCAGCGCGATGTGATCGACTGGACGCTGACCGAAGCGGCGCTGCGGGGCGGCCTGAGCGACGTGGCGGAGGCGATGGCCCAAGAGCGGCTGGCGATGAAGCCGCACAGTCCGGTCAACCGTCGCTTCCTGAAGCGTGCCAGGGGTGGCCGGATGGCGTCGCCGCTTGCCGCCTGACGAAGGTGGGCGAAGATACGGGTCGGCCCCCGCATCCGTCGGGCCGATCCGTAATCGGTGGGGGCGGAGCAAAGGCGAGGGGACTGATTGATGGCGGACAGCAAGACATCATCGTCCATGGATGCGACCATCCGGTGGGCTGAGCGCGAGGATGCGGGCGACATCGCCCGCTTGTTCATGATCTCCTCAGACGGGCTTGCGACCTATATCTGGAGCAAGATGGACATGCCGGGCCTTACGCTCGAGCAGATCGGTGCGGCACGGTATGCCCGCAGTGGCGTACCTTTCTCCTACGAGAATTGCATGGTGGCCGTCTCGTCGGGTCGCATCATCGGCATGGCCCACGCTTTCGAGATGACCGTAGATCCCGATGCTACGGCGGAAGGCGATCCTGTGCTCCGGCCCTACAGCGAGTTGGAGTGGCAAGGGTCGCTCTATCTTTCCGGCCTTGCCGTCGATGCCGACCGCCGCAGTGGCGGGGTAGGGGCTCTGCTGATGGATCGGGTCGAACGGTTGGCGGCCGACAGAGCGCTGCCGGCCGTAACGCTGATCTGCTTCGAACGGAACGAACGGGCCTTCGCGTTCTACTGCCGCCGAGGTTACCGCGAAGTGGACCGCCGTCCCCTGGTCCCGCACCCGACCCTGCATTACCGCGACGGTGATGCGATCTTGATGCTTCGGGACGTCTGACAGCCTGCTTTGCCTTCGCCCCGCTTCCGCGCTGACCCATTCTTGGCGCGGCAAGAACTCGGCACGGCTGCGCGGCCGCATCTCTTGCGCCTTGACGTTCCCCGCATCGACCGGGACTCCCTGGCCCATGACTGCCTGATGCTGCCGCTGGCGGGGGACGGCGACTTCCCCAACCTGACCCATTCTCGGAGAGGGCTCAGGGTCGACATATTTGCTTGACCTTCCAGCCTCTGGACAGTTCAGGGTCGTTTCGGTGACTGCGGGACCATCGGACGAACAGACCGTGGATTTCGACGCCGCAATACCGGGAAACCGGGCGACTCAGCGGCTTGATCGGCATGCCCGTCTGCCGCGACGTTCGCGTGGAGAGAGGGGGCGAGCTGTGAAATGGAGGATTGCCATAGCGGCAGCGGCGACGATGTCCACTGTCATCGTGTCCGTCGGCGCGTTCGGCCATGGGGGCGCAACCGGTGTGGTGGCGCAGCGGATGGACCTCATGGAAGCCATGGGTGATGCCATGCGGTCCCTGACGGCGATGATGCGCGACGAGGAGCCTTATGATGCCGAGCGCGTGCGAGACTTGGCACGGTCGATCGGCAACCATGGGGGAGACGCGCTGACCGATCTGTTCCCCGAAGGCAGCCTCGATCATCCGACCGAAGCCTTGCCGGCCATCTGGACGGATTGGGAGCACTTTTCCCACCTGGCGGACCAGACGTCGGCCTATGCATTCGCGCTGGAGACGGCGGCAGGCAACGAACGGGCGAGGCCGGGCACCGAGGGTATGCCGGGGCCTGGTGGTCTGCTGACCGGCGGCTTGTCCGGGCCGACGGTAGAGCAGCTGTCGGAGATGCCGCCGGATGCGGCCTTCCGGCAACTCGCCCAAACTTGTTCCGCCTGTCACCAGGATTTCCGGATGGAGCAATAGTTGCGGCGGCTTGGCTGGTCTGCTGCGGCGGCCGCAATCATCGTTGCCCTGGCGGCATGGGCAGTCGCAGGACCGAATGTGCCTGAGCGCGAACTGTCGGGCCTGACAGGAGATGTCGACCGGGGGGCCTATGTCGCGCGCCTCGCCGGATGCGTCGCCTGCCACACCGATGTCAGAGGCGGGGGTGCCGTCTTGGCGGGTGGACCGGAGATCGAGACCGCTTTCGGCAGCTTTTACGCACCGAATATCACGCCGCATCCGCAAGACGGGATCGGCAGCTGGACGCTGGACGACTTCGCCCGCGCGTTGACGGCAGGCAAAAGCCCTGACGACCGTCATTACTATCCTTCGTTTCCCTACGCGTTCTATACGGAGCTGGCAGATCAGGACATCGTCGATCTCTGGGCAGCATTGCGCTCGCTGCCGCCGGTCGAAGGCGGTCCACCTGATCATCGTCTGCGCTTTCCATTCAGCTTTCGACCTGCGCTCGGTGCCTGGAAGCGGATGGCGCTTCAGCCGGGAGAACTGGGGCCGGTCGACGGCAGAACCGACAGCTGGACACGCGGCCGGTATCTTGCGCGCGGACCAGCGCATTGCGGCGCCTGCCATACGCCGCGCAACATACTGGGCGTACGGCAGACGGGTCGCCGCTATGCTGGCGGCGCTGGCGGCGCTGGCGGCGCTGGCGGCGCTGGCGGGGGTGGGGAGGTGGCTCCGCCGATCACGCCGGACGCGCTGACCGACGGTGGGTGGACCCAGGCTTCGCTTGCGTTCGCGTTGCGCACCGGGGTCTTGCCCGATGGGGACGTGTTCGGTGGTTCGATGGCAGAGGTCGTGCGCGAAGCCACACAATACTGGTCCGATGCCGATCTTTCGGCGATTGCGGAATACATCATGGATTCGGAGACCGGCCGATGATTATTGGACGACGGCCGTTCCTTGCAGGAACGGGCGCACTCGCGATCGCAGGTGCGGGGACCCGGTACAGTGCGGCGGATCCGGTGAGTGTCCTGCGGGCGGCCCCAGGGACCGCCCGGCTGGCGCCGGCGGAGTATCCGAAGACGCCGATCTGGGGATATGGCGGCGCGACCCCCGGACCCATCTTGCGCGTCCGGCAAGGAGAGCGGCTGACGCGCCTGTTCGTCAATGCGCTGCCGCAGCCTTCGACCGTCCATTGGCACGGCATCAGAATCGACAATGCGATGGACGGGGTTCCCGATCTGACCCAGGCCCCTGTGCCGCCGGGTGGCGAGTTCCTTTACGACTTCGTCGCCCCCGATGCCGGAACCTACTGGTACCATCCGCATAACCGGACATGGGAGCAGATGGCGCGCGGCCTCTATGGCGCCCTGATCGTCGAGGAGCCACATCCGCCTGAGGTCGACAGGGACGAGGTTCTGTTGATCGATGACTGGCGCCTGACTGACGACGCGAGCATCGACGAGAGCTTCGGCGCGATGATGGACTGGTCCCATGCCGGCCGGCTGGGCAATTGGCTCACCGTCAACGGCGAAGGGGACTTCAGGCTGGCGGTGGGCCAGCTTGAGCGGCTGAGGTTGCGTCTGGTCAATACCGCGAACGCAAGGGTCTTCTCCCTCGCAATGGAAGGTCTGGATGGGTGGATCGTAGCGCTCGACGGCCAGCCCCTGGCATCACCCGAGCCGATCGGGCGCATGACTCTGGCGCCCGCCCAGCGCATGGATCTGATCGTAGACGTGACCGCTGGGCCGGGAGCGGAGGCGTCGCTCACCTTTCTTGATCGGGACGAGAGATTTCCGATCGCGTCCTTTGAGGTCGCCGACGAGGTGCGTGGCCTGCGCTTGCCGACACCTGATCCTTTGCCGGAGAATCCCGTTCCCGTGCCGGGATCCCTGGCTGACGCTCATCGGGTCTCATTGCGGATGGAAGGCGGTGCCATGGGCGGCATGCGCGGTGCCATGATGGGTGGCCGAATGATGGACATGCGCCAGCTTGTCGAGGCCGGCCGGGTCTGGTCCTTCAACGGGCGGGCCGACATGCCGGATGAACCCCTGGTCTCCGCCGCTGCGGGCGAGACTGTGCGCATCGAGATGGTGAACGACACCGCCTGGCCGCACGCCATGCATCTGCACGGCCATCACTTCCGCAAGATTGCTTCAGACGGCCGGCTGGGGCCGCTGCGCGATACGACGCTGGTCGCGCAGAACGAAACCGTTGAAATCGCCTTCGCGGCCGATAACCCCGGCGACTGGCTGTTGCACTGCCACATGCTTGAGCATTCCGCTGCCGGCATGATGACCTGGATACGGGTGGCGGGTTGATCGGCGCACCCGCCTGCGGGACGGAGCCAATAGCCCATCAGCGAGAATCTGAGCTGCGACGCCACTCACGTCCCGCGGGGCAGCGACACCTGAACGCGGGTGCCCACACCCTTCTGGCTGGTGATCGAGAATGTGCCACCCAAACTCTCCGTCGCCATCTTGGCGAGAGGCAGCCCCAGGCCCGATCCTTCCCCCGTGCGCGCCAGATGGGGATTGACCTGGGAGAATGCGCGCATCGCCATGTCGATTTCCTCCTCCGTCATGCCGATGCCGGTGTCTTCGATGCTGAGTGCGACGCTGTCGCCGTCCCCGCGACAGCGGACGCGGACTTCCCCGCCGGCCGGCGTGAACTTCACCGCGTTGTGGAAGACATTGATGACGATGTCGCCGAACACCTTCTTGTTCGCCATGATCGTATTCACGTCGTCGTGGATGTCGATGTGAATTGAGACACCACCATCCTCCGCGCGTTGGCTTAGTATCTCGTGTATTTCTCTCACCAGATCGGCAACATTGACGGGCTCTAGCCCATTCAATTTTTCTTGGCTTTCTATTCTTGATATATCAATTAATGTATTGATGACGGAAAGAAACCGCTCTGCGCTGCTGTAAATTGCGCGTGAGTATTCTTTGTACTTTGAGTGCAGGTTGCCGAACATTTCCAGCTTCATGATTTCCGAGAAGCCCATGATGGCGTTCAGCGGTGTCCGCAGTTCATGGCTCATCATGGCCAGGAACGCGGATTTGGCCCTCTGTGACCGATCGGCTTCGCGGAGCGCCCTCTCGGTCTTCTCGATCTCGCCGGAGAGGCGGGCGATCAACCTATGCAGCGACCGGTGGGACGACAGCATCAGACCGACGATCAGCACCTTGACCGCGATCGACAAGCCCACCAGCAGCAGGCTGACATTGGTCACCCGCGAGAGGTTATCCGCGATGTGGATGTCGAGATTGGAGACGGCGCGCCCATAGGTGCTGACCACTGCCGTGTAGTGGCGGTCGAACATCTGGTCGATCTCGGTTCCCGACACGCCCTGATCGCCCATGGCGAAGCGCTGTTCGGCGAGATCCCGCAGCTCCATAATCTGACCGTCCAGTTCCGTCAGGACGGCGAGCAGTGCCGGATCGTCGATGTTAGGCAGCGTCGCGCCGTCAAAAACGCCACCGGTGCGGATTGTCTGGATCCGGTCCGAAACGGCATCGATCAGCCCCATCACCTCTTCTCTGGTCAGGTATTCGTCGCCCTGCAGCTTCTCTTCCAGCCAGATGTGGAACTCCGCGACATTCTGGCCGATATCCGCGACCGCCAGACGCAGCGGCACCAGCGAGTGGCTGGTGTCATCCGTGATCACGTACTGCCAGACGCTGGTCCCGATGGTCAGAAGCAGCAGCACGACGATGGCCGCACGGTTCCGGAAGGTCTTGGGAACGGGGTGAACGCCAGCCTCGGAGAGCGCGCGCGCTTCCGTGTCGTCGAGGGTGTAGACTGTCATCTTGACCTGCTCTGAAGGGGCATCGGCGAAGGAGAATCGTGCGGACCGCGCCTCAGGTGAACGGTGCGTGGATCATCCATCACATCATCCGGTGGGTCAGTTTCGTCTCGTATGGCGCGCGTAACCAGTCTGAAATTCCCAAAACCGACCATTGAGCTCTCTGCGCTTGTGGATCCGATATAGACACAAATGAAAGTAAGCGATCTGAGTTAACCTTTTCATTCAATATTCCATTTTTGAACATGCATCTGCCGTGCGCAACGCGAAATGAACTTCGCGCAAAGAGAGACTCCGGTCAGCTGTGCCGGATCGTCTCAGGCCGGCCACCAGCGTACATCCTGGCGCCAGCCATGATGGGTGACCCGACGATCGCCGAACACCCGGTCCCGGGCATGGCCCGACGTCCGGACCCGGGACAAATCAGCGTGTTGTCGGGAAGTATTGGTTAAGACATCTTCGCCACTGTATAGGATGTCACCGAAGTCGGTGCGACTGGCGGAGGGATGGGCCGTGGACCCTCGGATAGCCGAACGACTTGCCGTGATCCCCTTAGCGGATACGCCGGAGGGGTTGTGGACGATCCTGCACGATCTGGCCGGTGAGCTTGGGTTTGGCCGCGTTCAGATGGACTTCGGCGACAGCTCCGAGGTGATCGACCCGCCACGGCTGTTCACCAACTATCCGCGATGGTTCCACGCGGATTTCTATCCGTCCCAGTCGATCCGCGACGTCGATCTGGTCGAAGACAATGTTTTAAGCGGTGGCGGGTCGATGTTCTACGGTCGGTCATTCGACTGGGACGCCGCAGAGACGGATCGCCAACGCTGTCTGTTGGGAACGCTGGATGACATCGGCATTCGGTCCGCCGTCAGTGTCCCTGTACAGGGAACCTCGCCGGACCTTGAAGGCTGCGTCAACTTCGGCATGCATGGCGGCCGGGATGACTTTCTGCAGCAGGTCGAGCCGATCCTGGCCGATCTGACCGTCTTCGCGACGCGCCTGCACCTGCGGGGGCAGCGCCTGCTCGCCGGCAACGGCGCGAGCGGGCCGGTCGCCGCTGAGGCGCGGCTGAGTTCGGAGGTCGCGGCACTCCGCCGCCATGCGCAAAGGCTGGACAGCCGCTGCCGATCGGCCGAACGCCTGATCCGCTCGCTTGAGCAGATGTCCCGCACCGATCCGCTCACGGGTGTTGCCAACCGCAGGCAACTGGAAACGCTTATGGCGGGTGAACTGGAACGCGTCCATCGCCACGGGCGCCCATGTACCGTCGCGGTCCTGGATATCGACTGCTTCAAGGCGATCAACGACACCAGCGGGCACGGCGCCGGGGACAGGGTGCTGCAGGGGGTTGCGTCACGCGTCGTACGCCGACTGCGGGCGACCGATCATTTCGGACGGTGGGGCGGCGACGAATTCGTGCTGGTGTTGCCCGAGACCACGATCGAGAACGGTGTGGCCATGGCCGACCGGCTGCGTTGCGCGATCGCGGACGGCAGCTTTGGCGTCGCCCGGCAGGTTACCGTATCCATCGGCGTGACTCAGGCCCGCCGGCGCGACACGATCACCGGCCTCTTGAACCGCGCGGATAGGGCGCTCTACGGCGCCAAGCGTGCGGGCCGCAACCGCATCGGCGCAACCAGGATCAAAAAGGCAGCAGCCCGGACCGCGGACCGGACCGTCGGGCCGCGGACTCAGATTGGCGGCGCCTGAGAAGAGGGATCGATCCCCGGCGCCACGAGCGGCAGATAGTATTCGCGCGACAGCCCGGCCTGATCTCGGGCCGGCGTGTTGAAGGGCGGCTTCACCGCGCGCGGGACATGCGTGCGGACCAATGATTGCCAGGTGGCCACCGGGTCCACCCCGCGCATGGCCGCGACCGCCAGAAACCAGCGGTGGCCCGCCGCCACATGGCCGATTTCATCCTGATAGATGACCCGCAATATGGCGGCGGACTCGTTGTCACCGTCGGCCTCAAGGGTACGGATCATGCCGGGCGTGACATCCAACCCCCGCGCCTCGAACACCAGCGGCACCACGGCGAGACGCGCCAAGAGATCACCGGTCGTCGCCTCGGCCGCTTGCCACAGCCCGTCATGGGCCGGCAGGTCACCATAGGCCGCCTCAAGGGCGGCAAGCCGGCCGCTGACCATCATGAAATGCCGCGCTTCGTCATCTGCGACGGCCATCCAGTCGTCGAAGAACGCGTCGGGCAGCATAACGCCGGCGGCTTCGGGATCGGCGAACCGGGCGATCAGGTCGAGGGCAAGGTCGACGGCGTTCAGCTCGATATGCGCCACGGCGTGCAACAGGGCGACCCGTCCCGCACGCCCGCGGCTGCGCCGGGCCATTTCGCGCGGCGGACGCAACGGCGGCCGATCCGGTCGGCCCGGCCGGCCGGGGACCCGGCAGTGGCCGATTTCCGTCAGACGTCCAGCCGTCCGGTCACGGGCGGCCGCACGAACGGCCGCGCATTTGGCCACGGGATCACATGTGGCGAGGGCCTCAGCGATCCGCGGCGCAAGCGCAGGCGGGGTCGGTGTGGCCGTGGGTTCGCAAGGCGGCTGTGCGGGCATTCCAAGTCCGGTATTGGAGCATGCGAAGAGAATGGCGGATCTCGCCGCCACGGGCTACCGGCATAAAACAGGGGGTCAGGATACTGATGAAGGGGAAGGGCGGTGCCGCCTATGCGGCACAGCTGGATCCACAGATGCAGTCTTCCACGGCCACGTGGTCGGGTACCGTCTTCGCGGTGCGTTTCAGACGGCTGAGCCGGCTCGTGAGGGCATCCACGGTCACGGACCGAGCGCCGGTCCCGCAGGCCAGCAGGCCTGCGCTGGCGGTCATCAGCGGGAAGCTGCGGGTCCGGTCGCTGCGGTCCCTGCCGACGATGCCGCCGGCAGCCCGCGCCTCGGCATCGTAGAAGCTCTCCACATCGCGCCGGAACGACGCAAGCACTGACGTGGCCCGCTCGCGCACCGTATCCGGACCCTGCCCCGTGACGCCGACAAAGAAATCATCGCCGCCGATATGGCCGATAAAGGCAGCAAGCGGCGCAAAGCCCTGCGACAGCAGCTTGGCGAACAGCTGGATGACCCGGTCACCCTGCCGGAAGCCGTAATGGTCATTGTACGGCTTGAAGTTGTCGAGGTCGAAATAGGCGAAGACGTAGGCTTCGCTTTGGTTGTCGATTGCACCGGCAAGGAAATCGCTGATGCCGAGATTGCCGGGCAGCTTGGTCAGCGGGTTCTGGTCGCTGGCACGGGCCAGCGTCTTTTCGTGGATCACGCGCAGCAGTGAACTGGCCGACAGCATGCCGACATAGACGCGATCCTCCACCATCAACACGCCGGCCGGATTCTCGTCGATGGCGTAAATGGAGAGAACCTCTTCCACATCGCTGCGCAAGTCGGCGATGGGGCATTCGCTGACGAAGTCATGCAGGCGGCGGCCCAGCGAACGGTTGCGCAGCAGGTCGCGCCCGTATTCCGCATAGATGAAGCTCTTCAACGCCTCTTCGTGAATGATGCCGATTGGCCGGCCATCGATGTCGAGCACGGGGAAGAAAGAGCACGCCGGATGGCGCCGGAACATGTTGAAGACGTCGGCCATTTCGTCGCCGATATGCACAGGCGGGATCTCCGACAGCTCCTCTCGGATCAGCGAATGGTCGCTCTTGCCGACTTCGCGTCGTTCCTGACGGCCCAGGCGAGAAACAGCCGGATGGTCGGCCGAAAGCTGCGAATAGTCTGTCGTGGGCCAGGCGATGAAGAAGCCCTGTCCGAGATCGCAGCCGACGGACCGACAGGCCAGCAGTTCCTCGGCGGTCTCGATGCCCTCGGCGACGACGGTGATGCCGAGCATGTGGGCCAGGTTGACGATGGACGCCACCAGGACGCGCTTCTTCCGGTCGCCATGAATATCCGCGATGAACATGCGGTCGATCTTCACGATGTCCGGCTGGTTGGCGTAGAGCGAGCTGAGGCCGGAGAAACCGACACCGAAGTCGTCGATGGCCAGCAGCATCGACTGTGCGCGATAGCGGGAGAGAACGCTCTGCGACAGCCTGACGGTATCCAGGCCGTGGAGTTCCGAAAGCTCGAAGCAGAAGACGGACGGCGGAAAGCCGAATTCGTCCAGCAGGGCATGCGTTTGGTCGGGTCGGTAGTCGGGCGAGGTCAGCACCCGGTTGTCGAGATTGAAGAACAGGCGCGTGTCGTCACGCCGCGGCAGGCGCGCAAAGGCCTCCATCGCCTTGCGGCGCAGCACCAGGTCGAGCGTGTGAAGATTGCCGAATTGCCATGCCCTATCGAACAGTGCGCCGATATCCGGCAGTCCCAAGCGCGCGTGGCCTCGCAGCAGCGCTTCATAGCCGAAACAGGCACCGGTCTGCAGGCTGACGATCGGCTGGAACGCGTAGTCCACATCCCGGCGCACCGCCGCGATCAGGCTCGCGGCCTCCAGGTCCAACGGGGTAGGATCGGGCGTGTCGCCCTGCCCGTCATCCTGTGACCCGTCGGTCGCGTCGCAGGGCAACCGCTTCGGCGCGGTCCGACGCGGTTGAACGCTACCGTCCATCGATCGTCCTCTCCTCGCGGTAAGACTCCTGATGTCACCGGCAGTCGGCGTGATGACGATCCAAACCCTGTTTTTCGTACGATCCGGCTGCCGTCGGCGCTGGCACATGGCAGCCGGTATGGCGAGCCCGGCGTTTCCACAAACCGAGCATTCATCCACATTCAGAACCCGAACGATGCCGTCATCCCGTTAACTTCGGGTTGACGGCGGGCAATCCGTTTCGTTGTGGCAGCGGATCGAGCCAGCCGGCTCAGCGTTGCGGCTGCGGGAAAATGTCTTCTGCCACGTCGTCGAAGATGCCCTGGTTGCCCAAGGTCCTTGCCAGGATCATCGCGCCTTCCAGCGCGGCGATCATGCTGAGCGCCGC
>JANQQD010000012.1 GCA_028285185.1 Anaerolineae bacterium
GTTCTCCAAGGACCTGATCGAAGGGTACCTCGAGCTGAAATGGGAAGAGGTCTACGCCTTCGAGCACACGCCGCACCCGATCGAAGTGCAGATGTACTATAGCTGCTAGGCGCAATCTGAACGCGAAGACTCAACGTATGGCATTGCCCGCCCTCGCCTCGCGCGGGGGCGGGTTTTGCTTGCGAACGTCGACCGATTTGGTCAGGCAAGCGGATCGCGGTCAGGCGACTCGCGGTGACGGCAGCGTGAACCCGAGAAACTGCTCAAGCCGTTCCGGCGGCTCCAGAAAGGACACGCCGTACTCATTCCCGTCGGTCCAGACGATCTGGCAGGGAAAGTGCCCGATGCCGTCGATCGACAGAACCGCGCCGGGCATGCGCCGCAATCGATGCGGCGCACGAATACGGGCCCCGGTCAGGCCGACATTCTCAATCCAGCAGATCGTCGAGTCCCTGTTGGAGTAGATACAGCCTTTCCAATCCACATCCATGCGGGGATAGGCCCGACGGCATTCGACATACGGGATGTCCATGCCCTCGATGAAGAGCTGATCGTCCATCAGTCGGCACTCCGAACAATCTCTTACAATCCGTAACAGGATAGACCAAATCGGTGGTCATGCCGAATAAAATCTGTCACACACCTCTTACCTTCCGGTAAACCGCGCGCTGGCTCAGGATCTGGAAAACATTAGATTGTAAACGAACAATAAAGTCCGCAGGATCGATGTGACCTCGATCTCATCATTGCGGCAGCACCACTTCAACCGTCGCCCCGCCGTATTCATGCACGCTGTCGCGCGCCCGGATGGTCACTCGGTCGACGGCTTCCGGGATCTCGACACCACTCAAGCTTCGGGTAAACGGCTGCTCGTTTTCATGGGGGTGCAGCAGAACGCGGCGTCCCAGCAGCGTGCCGTCCGGCGCAAGCACCTCCCACGCGTCGGCATAGTGGTCCCAGCCGGTGTCGGCGTGCCGGACGGTCACGGTGAACCGCCAGGTTCCGTCTGGCGACCGCGTCGCCTCGGCTGAAACGACATCGGCCTCGCCGGCCGTTGCACCGGTCGACGCGAGTATCCCGGCGGCCACCAAAGCTATAACCCACGATCGCATGCCAACCCCCTGCCCTACCCTCGTGCGTCCTCAGAGCTATGCCAGCGGCCCATATCCCTGTCCAGACGGCGGCGGGCCGGCGGTTGTCAAATCCGCTGCTGAAGCCTTACGCTGGATCGGCCCCATCGGCGGACCACGGACAGCGACCCATGCCCCGCACCGACATTCGGAACATCATTCTGCACATGGCCGGCGATGCCGAGCACATGGCACGGCTCGATTGCGGGCTGCGGCTGGCCAGCCGGTACGACGCCCATCTGGAAATCGCCTTCATGGTCAGCCCCGTGGGCATGCCGGCGGAGATCCAGGGCCGCGGCGCCTCGCCGGTCTATCTCGCCGAAGCAACGGAGATTGCGCGGGAACGGGCTGCGGAGATCCAGAAAGAGGTGATATCACATTGCCGCAACGTCGGCGTCGAATGGACATGGGAGGTGCTTGAGGGCAAGCACAACGAGGCCCTGGCCGAACGCAGCCTGTTTGCCGACGGCATCATCGTCAGCCAGAACCACGGCATCGACCCCGACGAACAGGTGACGCTGGAGGGGCCGGAAAACCTGATCAGCCTGGCATCCTGCCCGGTGCTGGTGCTGCCGCGCGGCCGCAGCTTCCCCGACCCGGTACGCAGCGTGATAGTCGCCTGGCGGGATTCGCCGGAAGCGTGCCACGTGGTCCGCAGGGGCCGGGCACTGCTGAACACGGCAGAGAAAATCTATCTGCTGACCGTTGCCGATGCGAAATCGGCCGATGCCGGCCGCGACATCGTCGGCTATCTCCGGCGGCACGAACTGGAGGTGGAAACGGTCCGCGACGCGGATACCCGCCATGTGGGCCGCGCGATCCTGCGCCACGCGGATGCGCTCGACTGCGACCTGATCATGATGGGGGCCTACGGGCGCGCCCGCTGGAAAGAGATGCTGACAGGCGGCAACACGGACCACGTGTTGAGCCACGCGACGCGGCCCGTCCTGCTGTCACACTGACCGGCGGCCGTGACCGTCGGTCACAGGAAGAACACCCAGGTCACCAGCACGAAGATCGGCAGCAGGAACACACCGGACCACGCCATGTAGCCGAAGAAGCTGGGCATGGGGATACCACGTTCCTGCGCGATCGACCGGACCATAAAGTTCGGCGCGTTGCCGATATAGGTGTTGGCGCCCATGAACACCGCGCCGGCGGAAATCGCCAGCAGCGTGTTGGAGAGCGGCCCCATCAGGACGTCCGGATCGCCGCCAGCGGTGTTGAAGAACACCAGATAGGTCGGTGCGTTGTCGAGGAAGCTGGACAGGATGCCTGTCAGCCAGAAATAGGCTTCATCAA
Organism: Anaerolineae bacterium; assembly: GCA_028285185.1. Lineage (GTDB taxonomy): Bacteria > Pseudomonadota > Alphaproteobacteria > DSM-16000 > Inquilinaceae > JACKIG01. The sequence goes on from JANQQD010000012.1 coordinate 2,433, forward strand.
TGGGCTGACCGTCGACGCTGACGGCTTCGATGATCAAGCTCAACGCCCCGTCGGTACCGGCCCTCAGGATCGCGATCGCCGGAATGATCGTGATGAAAATGCCGGCGAACAGTTTCGCCACCTCAAGGATCGGGAACCAGGTGAACCCGTTCAGCTTGCGGCTCTCCTTGCTGGTCAGCTTCAGCGACAGGATGGCGATGCTGATCAGCAGCACGTCGCGCAGCAGGTTCTGCAGCTCGACATGCACGTGATAGACGTTGAATTCGACATGGGGGTGCCAGATGCCGGACATCAGCACCGACCCGACGACGCCCGCCAGAAGCAAGATGTTGACCTTACCCTCCAGGCCCAGGGGCTCCCGTTCCGTCGGCGGCGCCTTCACCTCATCCGTCTCCTTCCTGTAGAAAAAGTTATCAAGCAGGAAGTAGATGACGAGCAGGATTGACGAAACAAACAGCATCGGCACGAACATCTGCGTCGTTGGCCAGAAGAAGCTCACCCCTTTCAGAAAGCCCAGAAACAAGGGTGGATCACCGAGCGGAGTCAATGACCCGCCGATATTGGCCACCAGGAAGATGAAGAAGACGACGGTGTGAACCTTGTGCTTCCGTCGCTCGTTCGCCCGCAACAGCGGACGGATCAACAGCATGGCCGCACCGGTTGTTCCCATCCAGCTGGCGATCGCGGTGCCGATCAAAAGAATGCCGGTGTTGACGATCGGCGTTCCCACCAGGCTGCCGGTCAGCCGTACGCCGCCGGCAACCGTGAACAGCGCGCCCAAGAGGATGATGAAGGGCAGATACTCAAGCAGGGCGACGTGCAGCAGTTCGAACAGTGCAAGCTCAGCGCCGAAAAGCACTGCAAACGGCGCCAGGAAGGCCAGCGCCCAGAACGCCGATATCGAGCCGAAATGCCGATGCCAGAAATGCGGCAGCACCAGCGGGAAGATGGCGATCGACAACAGGATCCCGACAAACGGGACGACCCAGATCAGGCCGAGGGCGCCGCCGTCGAGATGCGGTGCGGCATGGGCATCTCCGTCCGCGTGCCCATCCCCAGCGTGTCCGTCCTCTGCATGATCATCGGCGCCCTCGCCCGCATGATCGTCGACGACGGTGTCATGACCGCTTTCCGGCGTGTGGTCTTGCGCCCAGGCGCCAGTACTGACGCCGGCCAGGGCCGCCGTAAGAACGAGAAATGCCAAAAAGGCGGTGCAGAGCCGGGATCGGCAAGTGGAGAGGATCGGCTGATGCATCGTCTCATGGATCGTTCGGGATTGGGGATTCGCCGCCCCGAGGCGCGAGTGGCGCAGTATGACGAAACGAAGAAAGCCGGCCAAGCGGGTTCCGGCCGGTTGCCAAGCAGTTTGATCACGATCATTCGCCCGCAACGGCGAAGGAAATTGCTTGGCCTAGCGCGCCGACGTGCTATTTCGCATACTGCACCTTATGGAACGGGTCGTGGATTGCCCTTTCGCCGACCCGACAAATCACAATCATCGACAGGTGAGGAGGCAGCGTAGTTATGAGATTCCAGGCAAGCTCTTTCGGTCGTGTGGCCGGCGCGGCGATGCTCGCCGCCGCTATGCTCGGCGGCAGTGCTGCAAGCGCGCAGGACGGTGGATATCTGCTGGCGACGGCCGGTACGGGCGGCACTTACTATCCCGTCGGCGTTGCGATTTCGACGCTGGTCAAGGTCCGGCTGGAGAACAGCCAGGGTATCGCCATGTCGGCCATCACCTCGGCCGGCTCGGGTGAGAACATCAAGCTGCTGCGTGAAGACCAGGCACAGTTCGCCATCGTCCAGGGCCTCTGGGGCGCCTACGCCCAGTCCGGCGAAGGCCCGCTGGCCGAAGACGGTGCACAGGAGAACGTCCGGGCCGTCTCGATGCTGTGGCAGAATGTCGAGCATTTCGCCATCCGCAGCGAGTATGTGGACACTGGCACAATCGCCGATCTGATCGCCATGGAAGGCCACGGCTTCGCCATCGGTGCCCGCAATTCCGGTACGGAAGGATCGAACCGCCATCTCCTGGGCGGCCTCGGCATCGCCGATCCGGAGGCGCATTTCGAAGTCGCGTTCGTCGGCTACACGCCCAGCGTCGAGGCCTTCCAGAACGGCACGATCGACGCGGTCAATCCGGCGGCCGGCGCACCGGTCGGTGCCATGACTCAGCTGATGGCTGCCGTGGGCGACGAGGTGACGATCCTGGAGTTCACGGACGAGCAGGTCGAGGCGGCGAATGCCGGCTACGAACTGTGGACCCCGTTCGTCATCGAGGCCGGCACCTATCCCGGGCAGGAAGAAGACGTGCGCACGATCGCGCAGCCCAACTTCCTGGCCGTGAATGCCAATGTCGATGAGGAGCATGTCTATCAGATCACCAAGGCGATCTATGAGAACCTGCCCTTCCTGGTGAACATCCATCGTGCCACGTCGGCGATGTCTCTGGAGGCCGCACTGGCCGGCCTGCCGGTGCCCCTGCACCCCGGTGCCTTGCGCTATTTTGAAGAGGCCGGGCTTGAGATCCCGGACCGCCTTCGTCCCTGACGACGCGTCCCACGTCTACCGGCGTTAGCGGCGATCCGGGCGGCCCAACGGTCGCCCGGATCGCTGCAGTCAGGCGCCGGCGGCGCTTCTTCGGGAGGCGGCGTATCCCATGACAACCGCGTCGGATGCGGAACAAGAGGTATCGCCGGACAGTGGCAGCAAGCTGCGGTCGCTGGACGGGACCTTGGGCCGCGTGGTCATGGCCATGGCCGTGGTCATCAGCCTGGCCCATATCTGGTACAACACGGTCGCCCTGCTTCCGGACCTGACGAAATCGGCACTGCATTTCGCGGCCTTTGGCGTGCTGTGCGCGCTTGTGTTCCCGATGACGAGGGCTCGCGGCCGATCGGCACGGATCATCTTCGCGATCGACATCGCCATCGCCGTGATCCTTGTTGCCTCGGTCGTCTATCTTCTGATCAACGAGGTGCCGCTGGCCAACCGCGGCTTCGACTACGGCTTCTGGGACTATGCCGCCGGCACGGCCATCATCGCCATCGCCATTGAGTTCACGCGGCGTACGACCGGCTGGATCATCCCGATCATCATCGTCGCCGGCCTCACCTATGTGGTCTATTGGGGCCGCTTCGTCGGCGGGGCGTTGAACTTCCCCGGGCTGTCGGACGAAGTGCTGCTCTTGCGCAGTACCTATAACGAAGACGGCATGTTCGGCTTCATCGCCGGCATCTCGTCCAGCTTCGTCTTCATGTTCATCCTGTTCGGCGCCTTTCTGGTGAAGTCGGGGGCCGGTGAGTTTGTCATCAACATCGCCCGTGCCGCCGCCGGCCGCATGATCGGCGGGCCCGGTTTCGTTGCGGTTCTGGGCTCCGGCCTGATGGGCACGATTTCCGGTTCTGCGGTGGCGAATACGGTGTCGACCGGCGTCATCACCATCCCCTTGATGAAGCGCTCCGGCTTTCCGGCCCGCTTCGCCGCGGGGGTCGAGGCCTCTTCGTCGACCGGCGGCCAGTTGATGCCGCCGATCATGGGCGCCGGCGCCTTCGTGATGGCCAACCTCACGGGCATCTCGTATCTGCAGATCGTCGCGGTCGCCTTCCTGCCGGCCTTCCTCTATTTCCTCGGCATCGCCTTCTACGTCCGGATCGAAGCAAAGCGCCGCCATCTGAAGAGCGCCGATCACGACGCGCCAAAGGTCATGGCCGTGCTGCGCCAGGGCGGCATCGCGTTCTTGCTGCCGATCGCCGTGCTGATCTTCATGCTGGTCGAGGGTTTCACGCCGACCTACGCGGCCGGCTACGCAATTCTGGCGGTGGTTGCGGCCAGCTGGCTGACGCCCAACCGCATGGGCCCACGCAAGATCGTGGAAGCCCTGGCGCTGGGCGCCCACAACATGATTCTCACGGCGATCCTCTTGGTCAGCGTCGGCCTGATCGTCAACGTCATCGCCACGACCGGTGTGGGCAACACCTTCTCGCTGATGATCGCGGCATGGTCGGGCAACAGCGTGCTGATCGCGATTCTGCTGATCGCCATCGCCTCTTTGGTGCTGGGCATGGGGTTGCCGGTGACGGCCGCCTATATCGTGCTGGCGACGCTTTCGGCGCCGGCCTTGAAGGACCTGATCCTGCAGACGGAGCTGGTCACCGTGCTGGCCGGTACCAGCGCGCCCGGAAGTCTGAGCGCCATCTTCCTCCTCTTCACGCCCGACCAGCTGGTGGAAGCGGCTGCGGCCGCCAATGTTGCGCTCGCGCCTGAGATGGCGGCAGCCCTTGCCGCTGCCGTGCCAGCAGGCGAGGCGTTGACGGAGGCCCAGGCACAGGCGCTGGTGTCACTGCTGAACGTGCCCGACATTGCCGCCCTTGCCGGCGACCTGCAAAGCCAGTTGCTGGCGCCGGCGATCGTGACCACGGCGCTCTTGTCCGCCCACATGATCATCTTCTGGCTCAGCCAGGACAGCAATGTGACGCCCCCGGTGTGCCTAACCGCCTTTGCCGCAGCCGCCATCGCCGGCACTACGCCCATGGCGACAGGCTTCACCGCGTGGAAGATCGCCAAGGTGCTCTACATCGTGCCGCTGTTGTTCGCCTACACGCCCTTCCTGTCAGGCGATGTCGCCGCGGCGCTGCAGATCTTCGGCTTCGGCGTGCTGGGCGTCTACGCGGTCATCGCCGCGATCGAAGGCCATGCGGAGGCCCCCTACCCCATGTTCGTCCGCCCTGCCCTCGCGGCCGTCGGGGCCGCCCTTCTATGGCCGGGCGGCCTAGTGCTGCATATCGGCGCCGCGGCGGCGCTGATCGCCTTCATGGTATGGAACGTGACGTCGGGCAGGCGTCGAACGGCCGAGATCTAGATCCGGTCGTTGCAATGCGCCGTCACCGCAAGGTGACGCGGTCGTCAACAGCCACCGGCGGTTCAGTGAAATGCCGAACTCAACTCTCGGTGAGCGTCATGAGGATGTCGGCGTACCAGGCGCAGTTCAGTCCAAGCGCTTCGTCCAGATGCACGTCACGCGTCCCCACATCGAGCCGCGCGGAGTGGATGCCGAGGAGCGTCCACGGCAGATCGCCCGGTTCTCGATCCCGGCCGGTAGCGCGCATCACGACAGGAGCACCACTGGTGCCACGGTGCGTTCGAGCATCGGTAAGGAAATAGCCTTTGCCCTGAAAGCGCAGGCCGAACGAGGAAGCGATGACCGCGTGTCGGACAACGGGCATGTGATGCAGCGTGTCATGGAAGCCGAGCGGAAATCCGACGACAAGCAGCGTGGACCCGACTTCGGGCCACGGCTTCGACCCAAGTAGATCGTCAGGCTTGTAGGCACGATACACAGTCGTCTCCGGCAGCGCCGCACGCTCGATCTCCAGGACCGCCACGTCAATCTCTCCGGCGCTGTCCACGCCCTGGCGCCAGACGCTCCTGCCGTCCCGATAGAGAGGCATCGAGAACCCGGTAGACTTGGCGAGGTTCTTCGGGTCGATGTGCAACTCGATTTCAAGGCGGTCCGGGAAATGCCCACTCGGCTCGTCGGAAACCACGTGACGGCTCGTCACGAGGAACAGTCGCCGCTCCCGCTCGAAAAAGAATCCGCTCGCATTCGTCAAGTGCCGCTGCTGTTCGAACGTGAAGATGTGAGCCGACGTCAGCAACAAGGGTTCGATCATGGGCACCCCGGCAGAGTCTTTCAGCGGATGCTCCGTCCGCCGCGTGCCAGGCACCGGTGTCAAATCGTGATCCTCCAAACAGCTAATGTCGCGGTTGCCGTACGTCTCAAGCTACAGGCTTGCTACGCCAGCTTCGATGCCATCGCGTTGACAAAGTCCGTGTCGGGAACCACGAATTCAGAGCCGCGGGTACGAGCTTCAATTCTCTTGAACTTCATCATCAGCGCATCCAAATAGCAACGTCGAAGCGCGTTGTCTTGGAAGAGACGCTTCCTCAGACCTTCGGTTAGAGCACGCAGTCCTCGCCAGGTTGGTATGCGCTTATGCATGGCAACGGCCGGACAGAACGGTTTTTCCCGACAATCTGTGAGTTCGCAGGGTACAGCGTGTCTGTGCCCCTCGGACCCGTATTCCAAGCGAAACTTGCGACTGACCTCGGGAAAGGACCTAGAAATGCCAGTCAGCGGAACCGTCAAATTCTTCAACGCTACGCGCGGCTTCGGCTTCATTGCGCCGGACGACGGCGGCAAGGACATCTTCGTGCACGTCAGCGCGATTGAACGCTCCGGCCTAAGGGCCCTCAATGAGGGCGACAAGGTCAGCTTCGAAGTCGAGGACGATCGTCGCGGCCGGGGGCCGCAAGCCACGAACCTGCAGCTTGCCTGACGCGCTGCGTCGCAGCGCGACGACCCGGTGATAGGTCGGGTAGTCGCGCCGCGGCCGTCGGCAGCAGTGCCAACCAAAACAACGACTGAGAGAAAGAGTGAAATCTCTGAGATTCGGCACCGTCAGGTGCTTCAACACCCGATCCGGCCATGGCTGGATCACGCCGGATGACGGCAGCCGCGAGATCAGCGTGCAGCAGACGGCAGTCAACGACGCCGGCATTGGTCAGCTTGCAGCCGGCCAGGTCGTCGGCTTTCACGTTACCGACGGACACCTTCGTACCGCCGTCGACCTGTGGGCAACCTGGTCCAATCGATAGACCATAAACTGGCGCCGCCGTTTCGGATCTTTGGTCGACGGCTCTGATTGTCCGGCAGCGGCTTGTTTTAACTGGGATTTCGCTCGGTTGCTCGCCTATCGGTCAAAGCCGCCGTAGCTGATTGAGCAGCTCCATCGTGGGATAGCCGTCGGGCGGCGCCCCGATCTCTTCCTGAAACGCGCGGACGGCTTGGCGGGAGTTCGGCCCGATGATGCCGTCGATGCCCTGGGTGTCATAGCCGCGGGCTGTCAGCAGCGTCTGCAGGTCGATACGGTCCTGCCGGCTCAGCTGCTGCTGGTCGCGCGGCCATGCGGCGACCAGCCGGCCGCCGCCGGCAAACCGGTCGGACAACAGGCTCACCGCCAGAGCGTAGCTGGTGGCGTTGTTGTACCGCAGGATGGAGCGGAAGTTGTCATAGACCAGAAAGGCCGGGCCGCGATGGCCGGCCGGGATGATCACCGACGCCTGGCCCCCGGTCGGCGGCAGCGGGCCGCCGCTTGCCGACCGGACGCCCGCAGCGTCCCACTGCGCGGTACTGCGGCGCACCTCGAGCCCGGTGTTCCGATAGTCGAAGCCGGCCGGCAGCACGACCTCAGTGCCCCATGTTTCACCCGGGCGCCAGTCCGCATTGGCCAGATAGTTGCCGGTGGACCCGAACACGTCCGCCAGACTGTCCCACAGGTCGCGCCGGCCATCATTGTCGAAGTCGACGGCGTAGTTGAGATAAGACCCAGGCATAAACTGCGTCTGCCCCATTGCGCCGGCCCAGGATCCGACCATGCGGCTGCGCGAGATATCGCCGCGATCGAGGATCTGCAGCGCCTGCAGCAGGAACTCGCGAAAGGCCTGGCTGCGGCGGCCCTGATAGGCCAGCGTAGCCAGCGACCGGATCACGTCGAAGCTGCCGACATTGCCTCCGTAGCCGCTTTCCAGTCCCCAGATCGCGACGATGATTCGCGGCTCTACCCCGTACTGACGCTCGACGCTGGACAGCAGCGAGGCATGCTGCTGCAGGCGCTGCTGGCCGCCGCTGACGCGGGCATCGGAGATCGCGTTGTCCAGATACTCCCAGACCGGCCGCGAGAATTCGGGCTGGAAGTTGTCGTTCTCGATCACCTGGGGATTCGGCGTCAGGCCGGCGAAGGCGGCATCGAAGGTGGCCGCCGAAATGCCCGCTGCCAGCGCTTCTACACGGAAATCGGCCACCCATTCCTCGAAGGTCGCAGGCCGCGCGGGCGCGGCTGTGGTCGCCACCGGTTGGGCCGGAACGGGCGTCGGTCCGGACGCCGTGGCCGAGCCCACGGGCGTGGACCCGCCCGGCGACGAACAGGCAGCCAGCATCACTGCGGCGCCGGCAACGGTCAGCTTTCGAACGGCCATGGGGCTCGCCTCTTCCTTCTGCCTGCGAACGGGGCGCTTCGGTGTGCCGTATTCGTGGCCCCCTCTCAAGTCGCAATCGCATATCCCCTGCCGGGATCACGGGTTGCCGAGCCTGCCCCCGCGACATAGCCTCTCCGCTACCGCGAATTGAGTCGTCTGAAGCGCGGCAAGGCGGGGGGAGGCGCGATCAAACCATGGATATGACCGGTGAATACCGCATCGGCACGACGCGGCAGGTGGTCTGGGACGCATTGAACGACCCGGAAACGCTGAAGCAGTGCATTCCTGGGTGCGAGGAGATCAACAAACTCTCAGATTCAGAGTTGACTGCGAAAGTCACCGCGAAGGTCGGTCCGGTGAAGGCGCGGTTCGCCGGAAATGTCACGTTGAGCGACCTCAATCCTCCGGAAAGCTACACGATCTCGGGCGAGGGCAAAGGCGGTGCTGCGGGATTCGCCAAGGGCGGCGCCAAGGTTCATCTGGCTGAAGACGGCGATGCGACGGTGCTGTCCTACGAGGTCCATGTCAGCGTCGGCGGTAAGCTGGCACAGCTGGGCGCACGCTTGATTTCAGGCACGGCCAAGAAGATGGCCGACGATTTCTTCAACCGCTTCTCACAGGCCGTGCATGCACAGGTCGACGGTCCGTCTGAGGAAGCCGAGGTGGTGGCGGCCGAACCAGCCGCGCCCGAGCCGGCAGCAGCCGAAGCGCCGGCTGACGTTCCGGCTGCGCCGCCAGAGCAACCGGCAGCACCGCCGCCCGCGCGCGCCGGCCTGAGCCCCGTGGTCTGGATCGGCGGAGTCGTTGTGCTCGTTTTGGTGCTTATCCTGATCTTCACCGCGTGAGCTGGGGCTGGTCCCATCGGTGCGTCGCCATGCGCCGGGACGCCTGCTTGACCAGTGGTTGAGTCAATTCTAGGGTCATTTCATCGGTTCGATGGTTAAGGATGCGGCAGCCGGGCGACCAAAGTTCCGGTCTGCCGATGACACAAACTCAGGGAGGATGTCATGCCAATCACCGTAAAGATGACGGTGAACGGCAAGGCGGTGTCGCGGGACGTGGAACCGCGCACCCTGCTCGTTCACTATCTGAGAGAGCATTTGGGCCTGACCGGGACCCATGTGGGCTGCGACACCAGCCAATGCGGCGCCTGTGTCGTCCATGTCGACGGCAAATCGGTGAAAAGCTGCAGCATGCTGGCGGCCCAGGCCGAAGACGCAACGGTCACGACCATCGAGGGCCTGGCTGCAGCGGATGGCACGCTGCACCCGATGCAGGAGGCCTTCCGCGAACACCACGGCCTGCAATGCGGCTTCTGCACGCCGGGCATGGTGATGAGCGCGGTCGACCTCTTGCAGGTCAACGCGTCACCCAGCGAGCGTGAGGTGCGGGAGTGGCTGGAAGGCAATCTCTGCCGCTGCACCGGCTACCACAACATCGTCAAGGCGGTGCTCGATGCCGCCGACAAGATGCGCGCCACGCCCCAGGCGGCGGAATAGGCCGGCAGGCAGGGAGGGAACACGATCATGAGCACCGACGGCATCGGCGCCCGCGTGCGCCGCAAGGAAGATTACCGCTTCCTCACCGGTAACGGTCACTACGTCGACGACATCAACCGCCCGGGCCAGGCCTATGCCACCTTTGTCCGGTCACCGGTCGCACATGCGCGGATCCGCAGCATCGACACGAGCGAGGCGTCCGCAGCCCCAGGTGTCCTGGCCGTGCTGACCGGGGACGACGCGAAGGCGGATGGCATCGGCGGGCTGATCTGCGGCTGGATGATCACGTCGAAGGACGGATCGCCAATGAAGGCCGGTGGGCACCCCGTTCTGGCGCAGGACAAGGTCCGCTATGTCGGCGACCACGTCGCCGTCGTGGTAGCCGAGACGCCGGAACAGGCCCGGGACGCCGCAGAGCTTGTCGATGTCGACTATGAAGAGCTTGGCGCGGTCGCCTCGACCGCCACGGCGCGGGCCGCCGGCCAGCCGACGGTGCATGACGAGATCCCCGACAACACCTGCTATGAGTGGGAGTTGGGGGACAAGACCGCGACGGACGCCGCCATTGCCGGTGCCGCGCATGTCACGCGGCTGGACATCGTCAACAACCGCCTGATCCCCAACGCGATGGAACCGCGGGCCGCCATCGGCGACTACGACCGCGGCAGCGACAGCTTCACCCTCTACGCCACCAGCCAGAACCCGCATGTGCATCGCCTGGTGCTGTCCGCGTTTGTGGGCATCGCGCCGGAGCACAAGCTGCGCGTCGTCGCACCGGATGTGGGCGGCGGCTTCGGCTCGAAGATCTTCATCTATGCCGAAGAGACCGTGTGCCTCTGGGCCTCGAAGCGTGTCCGCCGGCCGGTGAAGTGGACGGCGGAGCGCACCGAGAGCTTCCTGTCGGATGCCCACGGCCGCGACCACGTGACCAAGGCCGAGCTGGCCATGGACGCAAATGGCAAGTTCCTCGGCCTGCGGGTGCACACCATCGCCAATCTGGGCGCCTATCTTTCGACCTTCGCGTCCTGCGTCCCGACCTACCTCTACGCACCGCTGTTGTCCGGCCAGTACAAGATCCCGGCGATCTATGCGGAGGTTGACGGCGTCTACACCAACACCGCGCCGGTGGATGCCTATCGCGGCGCCGGGCGACCCGAAGCGACGTATGTGGTCGAGCGGATCGTTGAGACGGCCGCGCGGGAGATGGGGATCGATCCGGCGGAACTCCGGCGCCGCAACTTCATCGGCCCGGACGAGTATCCGTACCAAACGCCGGTTATCATGACCTATGACTGCGGCGACTATAACGCGTCGCTGACCAAGGCGCTGGAGCTGGCGGAGTATGGCGGCCTCGCCGCACGCAAGGCCGAGGCCAAGGCCCGCGGCAAGCTGCGCGGTGTCGGCTTCTCCTGCTATATCGAGGCCTGCGGCATCGCGCCGTCGGCTGCGGTTGGCTCGCTGGGCGCCGGCGTAGGCCTGTGGGAAAGCGGCAGCATCCGCTTCAACCCGACAGGAAACGTCATCGTCAATACCGGCAGCCACAGCCATGGCCAGGGGCATGAGACGACCTTCGCCCAGCTGATCTCCAGCCATCTCGGCGTGCCGACGGACCAGGTCGAGGTCGTGCACGGCGATACCGACAAGACCCCCTTCGGCATGGGAACCTACGGTTCGCGCTCGCTCGCCGTCGGCGGCTCTGCCCTGGTGAAGGCGGCGGAGAAGATCGTCGCCAAGGGCCGCAAGATCGCGGCACACCTGATGGAAGCGAGCGAGGCCGATATCGAGTTCAAGGACGGCAAGTTCACCGTCGCCGGCACGGACAAGGAGAAGTCGATCCAGGAGGTCGCCTTCGCCGCCTACGTGCCCCACAAC
>JANQQD010000017.1 GCA_028285185.1 Anaerolineae bacterium
GACGGCAAAGGAGGCGGCGATCCCTGTCAGCTTCGCGTTCATGTGTCTCGTCCTCGTCTTCCAGTTTCGTTCGAAGCCCTGCGCTTCGTTGTCTGGAACAGAGGCTATCCAGCTGACGGGGGCCGCGCGGTGACGGCCGTCACAAGATTCGGATTTATTTGAAAGACGATTCAATCTCCGGGCGATCCCGGACCTCTACCTAGCAAAGTGATCGGTAATCCTGTGACTTGCATCGGAGGAAGCTACCAGGCTGCCAGAGCATAGTGACATGGTTCCACCCATACATTCATGGCCATTGCCGCCGCGCGTGGATGACCGCAAGGACCTCTACAACGTCCCCGGTGATCCGGTAGACGACCCTGTAAGGCAGTCCTGCGACCGTGAGCTCTCCCGTTCCGGAAACCAGACCAAGCCGTCCGAGGAGCGGGAAGCCGGCAAGATGTCGGATGCTCTGCAGAATGCGGACAATGGACCGTTCGGCCGCGTCAGGGTTGTCTTCGGCGATGAAAGACCTGATGGCATCCAAGTCGCGGTCGGCGACCCTAGAGAACTTAATGATCAAGGCCGTGTTTCTGCCAGACGCCCCTCTCCGTCAGCGACTCCGCCGGCTGCTGATCGGCATCCCTCACGGCAGCTTCGATCTTCCGCTTCTTCCACGCTATATAGGCCGGATCGGTAGAGTCCTGCCCCTCCGTCGCACGATCATCGATCTGATTCGATCCCTGGTCGATTTTAGTCATCTGCGGCTCTATCCAGTGTCCATAGATCGTTCTATAGCCGAATGCCTGCTTCTCAAATCGTGAACGGCAGCCCCCGGCCCAGCGCCAAAGCCTCTTCGCCGTTAGCAGGGCGGCTCACGTCATCTTGAAGTCGCCGACAGGCTGGCCTATATCGCCGCCGCCAGATGGTTGCGCAGGGTATCACCGCATGCAGACGCTGCTGGGCATTCGCAATTTGAGCAAGCGCTTCGGCCCGATCGTTGCGGTCGACGATGTTTCGTTCCAGGTGGCGCGGGGCGAGGTCGTCGGGTTCCTGGGACCGAATGCGGCGGGCAAGACGACGACCATGCGCATGGTGGCGGGCTATCTGCCGCCGGGCGACGGCAGCGTGGCGGTGTGCGGGCACGATGTCGTACGCGACGCCCATGCCGCCCAGGCCCGCATCGGCTATATGCCGGAAGGCGCGCCATCGTACGGCGACATGTCGGCGCTTTCGTTGCTGCGCTTCGTCACCCGCATCCGCGGGCTTTCCGCGGCCGACAGAAAGCGGCGCATTGATGAGGTCATCGACCGCCTGCATCTGGAAGGCGTGCTGCACCGGCCCGTGGAGACCCTGTCGAAGGGGTTCAAACGGCGTGTCGGACTGGCGGCCGCGATCGTGCACGACCCCGATGTGCTGATCCTGGACGAACCGACCGACGGCCTGGACCCGAATCAGAAATACGAGGTCCGCAATCTGCTGCGGGAAATCGCCGGCAACAAAGCGATCATCATCTCCACCCACATCCTGGAGGAGGTGGAGGCCATCTGCAGCCGCGCGATCATCATCGCCCGCGGCCAGGTGGTGGCCGACGCGCTGCCCGATGAGCTGCAGGCCCGCGCACCCGGCCACAATGCCGTCTATCTGAGCGTGGCGGCAGACCGCGAGGCCGCGGCCCGATCGGCACTGGAGGCCGTCGAGGGCGTTGCCCGGATCGACGCGCTTAGCGGCAATCAGCAGTCGGCGCGTCTCTTGGCCGTGCCGGCGGACCAGCAGGACATTCTGGATGCCGTGCGCAAGGCCGTTGCCAATGACGGGATCGAAATCCAGGAGATCCGCCTCGAACGCGGCCGGCTGGACGACATCTTCCGCGAGCTGACCAAGGCCGCCTGACCGCTGATTTTCCTTTCGGAGACCCTTTCATGCGCGTTATCGGTGCGATCACGGCCCGCGAGCTTTCGGCCTATTTCGCCTCGCCGCTGGCATACGTGTTCATCGTCATCTTCCTGGCGTTGAGCGGCGGGCTGACCTTCCATGTCGGCGGCTTCATCGAGCGCGGCCAGGCGGATCTGGAGCCGTTCTTCCAGTTCCACCCCTGGCTCTATCTGTTCCTGATCCCGGCCGTTGGCATGCGGCTGTGGGCGGAGGAGCGCAAGACCGGCACGGTGGAGTTCCTGATGACCCTGCCGGTCTCCGCCGCCGAAGCGGTTGTGGGCAAATACCTGGCGGCCTGGCTGTTCGCCGGCATCGCGCTTATCTGCACCGCGCCCATCTGGATCACCGTCAACGTACTGGGCCAGCCGGACAACGGCGTGATCTTCGCCGCCTATCTGGGAAGCTGGCTGATGGCGGGCGGCTTCCTAGTAATCAGCGCCTGCATCTCGGCGCTCACTGCCAACCAAGTGATCGCGTTCGTCGGCGCCGTCGCCGTGTGCTTCATCTTCATGATGAGCGGCGTCGACTTCGTGCAATCCGCGTTTCGCGGATGGGTGCCGCCGACGCTGCTGAACACGATCGCGGATTTGAGCCTGCTGGGCAACTTCACCGCCATCTCGCAGGGCGTGATCGACCTGCGCAACGTCGTCTACTTCCTGTCGCTGATCGGCATCGGCCTGGCGGTCAACACCGCCGTCGTCGAAATGAAGAAGGGAGCGTGAGCCTATGTCGCAGGCTTCGCGCAAATGGGACCGGTCGTGGCTTGCCGGCGGCGTGATCGTCGCCGCCCTGATCGTCTTCTTCGGTCTGAACATGGCGGCCGGCGTATGGCTGAAGACCGCCAGGCTGGACCTGACGCAGGACAGCTTGTTCACCCTGTCGGACGGCACCCGCGAGACGCTGGCTGAGATCGACGAGCCGATCACGCTGCGCTTCTACAAATCCGCCATTATCGACGAGCTTGGGCCGTTCTACCGCAACTATGCCCGCCGCGTGGCCGAGCTGTTGGACGAATACGCCCGCCATGCCGATGGCATGCTGATCATCGAGACCTACGACCCCGCCGCCTTTTCGCCGGAGGAGGATCTGGCCGTCGCCGACGGGCTTGAGGGCATCCCGATCAGCCGTGAAGGCGACCAGCTGTTCTTCGGCCTGGCCGGCTTCAACAGCACCGACGACCGCGACGCCATCGCCTATCTGGCGCCGGAGCGGGCGATGTTCCTGGAATACGACCTGACGCGGCTGGTCCACGACCTCGCCAACCCAGAAAAGCCGGTGGTGGCGGTGATCGGCGACCTGCAGCTGATGGGCGATCCGTCGACCCGGTATCAGCCCTGGTTCGTGACGGAGATCATGCGCCAGTTCTTCGACGTGCGCGTTCTGGGCGGCACCGTCGACCGGATCGATGACGACGTGTCGGTGCTGGTGCTGGCACAGCCGGCGAATATCGACGACCAGACCCTCTATGCCATCGACCAGTACGCCGTGGGCGGCGGCCACGTGCTGGGCTTCCTGGACCCCGCGCCGGAGATCATGGTTGCCGGCCAGCAGCCGGGCACGCCACCACCGACCTTCCAGGCGCTGACACCGCTGTTGACCGCCTGGGGCATCGAGATCCCGATGGACCAGGTGGTCGGCGATCCGGACAACGCCGTTGCCGTGCAGGCCGCCGACCGCACCGGCCGGCCGGCGATCGTGCCCTATCTGCCCTGGGTCTCGCTCGGGCCCGATGCCATGGCCGGCGATGACGTGATCCTGGCCAATCTGGAACGCATCCACCTGAACAGCGCCGGCATCGTGCGCCCGATCGACGGCGCGGCCACGACGTTCGAGCCGATCTTGCAGTCCACCGATCAAGCCGGCCTGGTCGACGCCTTCATGGTCACGATGATGCCGGATCCGGTGGGCCTGATTCAGACCTTCCAGCCCGGCGGGGACGTGCTGACCTATGCCGCGCGTGTCAGCGGCACCGTGACCAGCGCCTTTCCCGATGGCCCGCCCGAGGCCGTGACCGATCAGGAAATCGTGGACGCGCACAGGTCGGAGGGCGACGCGCCGCTGAGCATGATCGTGGTCGCCGACGCCGACATCTTGAGCGACCGGTCCTGGCTGAGGACGGAGGCGCTCTTGGGCCAGCGCTATACCGTGCCCACGGCCAACAACGGTGATTTCGCCGTCAATGCGCTGGAAAACCTGTCCGGGTCCGCAGGCCTGATTGCGCTGCGCGGCCGCGGGCTTACGGACCGGCCGTTCGAATTGCTGCAAGCCATGCAGCGCGACGCGGAGCAGCGCTTTCGGGACGCCGAAGAAACGCTGCTGACCCAGATCGATGAGGCGGAAGCCCGCATCGCCCAGCTACGGCAGGAAGAGCAGGACAGCGGCATTCTGTTGACCGGTGCCCAACAGCAGACGATCGACGAATTCCGCGGTCAGATGCTGGCGCTCCGCCAGCAGCTGCGCGACGTGCAACACTCGTTGCGCCAGGATGTGGAGCGGGTGGAGCAGCAGATCCGCATTGCCAATATCTGGGCCGTGCCGGCGCTGATCGCCCTTATTGCCATCGGCCTCGCCATCGTGCGGCGGGTCCGCATGTCCCGGCGCCGCACGGTCACGGCATGAGCACCGGCCATTCGCAGCCGCGATTGTCTTGGGGAGCCAGAGCGAGATGAGCCCGCGCACCTTCGTCATCTGGTGGATTGCCGCTGCCGCGGCCATCGCCGCCGCCATCGTGGCCGTAAGCGGCCAACCGGGGCTGACCACAGCTGCGGTTTCCAGCGACCCCGCCTTTCCCGACCTGCGCGCCCGCCCGGATGCCGTGGCGACTGTGGAAATCGCAACGGCGGAGGCACGCTTCACGCTCGAACGGCGCGATGACCAATGGGTAGCGATCGACCGCTATGATTATCCGGTGGATGCCCAGCAGGTGCTGGACCTGATCTCGGCACTGGCCGACATGCGCCTGTTGGAAGCCAAGACCAGCCGCCCCGACCGCTTCGCCCGGCTGGAGGTGGAGGATGTGGACCGGGTCGACGCCCGCTCCCGCCACATCCGCCTGACCGACGGCGATGGCGAGGTGCTGGCGGAAGCCTATATCGGCAAACGCGTCTCCCAGGCCTCACGCTACGCCACCGGCGGCACCTATGTGCGGCGCGGCGGCGATGACCGCGCCTGGCTTGCCAGCGGCAGTCTGGATGTCAGCGAGAGTGTGGTCGACTGGCTGGCCAGCGAGATCGTCGACATCCCGCGCACCGAGGTTCGGCATGTCGGTGCCGTGCCGGCCGACGGCGAAGCGTACGCGGCGTCACGCACCGATGCGGACGCGGAGATGACGTTGGAAGACTTGCCGGAGGGCCAGACGCCGGACCAGACGGCCGTCAACCGCACCGCGTCCCTGCTGGTCGGCGCCCGGCTGGCCGATGTGCGCCCGGCGGCCGAGATCGACATGCCCGATCGGCGCAGCTTCGTTTCCGTGACCACCTTCGACGGCGTCCAGGTGCTGGCCGAGTTGGCGACGGTCGAGGGCGAACCTTGGGCTGTCTTTACGGCACGCTACGTCGGCCCCCTCTCAGAAGACGCGATGCCGGCGGAGGATGCGTCGGAGGACAACGCCGAGGCCGATGGCGATCCCGCCGGCGACGAAGAGGCTCCCGTTGCTGCCGAGGGCTCGGAAGATGAATCGGCCGCGGCTGCGGAAGCGGCGCGGACGCGCGCAGAGGATGTCGCCCGGAGCCTTGACGGCTGGGCCTTTCGGCTTGAGGACTCCATCGCCGAGCGGCTGAACCGCAGCCTAGAGGACCTTCTGGCCGACGACGGAACGTCCTGACACCGGGCCGCGTTGTTGCGCCGCAAAATCGGAAGACCGTGCGGCGCGTGTCTAAACGCTTGATCCCGCCGCCGTTTTCTGCCCCAGATATGGGTGTATTGTCCCGCATCCGTTGGGGGGGACCGTTCCGCGGGTAACACTCCGGAGGCCGGGAGAACGGGGGAATGACCAAAGATAGCGCTATCACGGCCGATTATCCGGTCGTCCTGTACCGGCGCAACGGTGCGCCGGGATGGTACTACCGCGGCGAGGGGGAAGATCAGATGGACGGACCGTTCGCCGACCGCGATTCGGCGATCGCCCATGCGCTGAAAGACATGAGCGAGAAGGTCGCGGGCCGGCCCGAGAAGCCGGGTGTGCGCCGCGCCGCTTAGCGGCGTTCATCTCGTTCGAGCGCCATGCGTTGCGCCCGTTCCCCGGGCGTGACATCCGTCACCCACATGTCGCCATGACACCGTCCCGGCTCTTCGGCTTGCTGTCGCCGGCAGAGTTTCTGTCGGCCTATTGGCAGAAACGCCCCCTGCTGGTGCGCGGCGCTGTTCCCGATCTGGGTGAACCGATCGACCCGGACAGCCTGGCCGGTCTGGCGTGCGAGCCCGACGTGGAATCGCGGCTGGTGGTCGCCGACCGACGGGCATCGCGCTGGACCGTAGAAGATGGCCCGTTGCCGCCCGAGCGGTTTGCCGAGCTGCCCGATCGCGACTGGACCCTGCTGGTCCAGGCCGTGGACCACTGGGTCCCGGCGGTCAGCGACCTGATCGACCGCTTCCGCTTTCTGCCGAACTGGCGCCTGGACGACGTAATGGTGAGCTATGCCGTGGATGGCGGCGGCGTCGGCCCCCATTTCGACAGCTATGACGTGTTCTTGATGCAGGGTCGCGGGCAGCGGCGCTGGCTGGTGGGCGATCCGTGCGACGAGACGACGCCGCTCCTGTCGCACGACCGTCTCAGGCTGCTGCGCGACATGACGGTGCGGGAAGACCACCTGCTTGACCCCGGCGACATGCTCTATCTGCCGCCAGGGCTGGCCCACGATGGCATCGCCGTCGGCGACTGCGTGACCTATTCCATAGGCTTTCGCGCCCCTGGCGTGGCCGAGGCGTTGGCGGGGATGGCGGACCTGGCGGCGGAACGGCACGGCGACAGCGCACGGTACCGGGATCCGGATCTGACCCTGCAGGACAATCCGGGCGAGATTGCGCCTGCAGCTCTCGACCGGCTGCGCAGCATGATGCTGACGGTACTGGACGATGCCGATCTGCTGGCCGAGTGGCTCGGCCGCTGGTCGACCGAGCCCAAGGTGCCGGAGGCCGTCGAGGCACCGGACATGCGCATCGATGCGGCGTCCCTCGGCGCCCTGTTCGACAGCGGCGTCGCCTTGCACCGCAACAATGGGTCGCGGATCGCCTTCGTCGATCGGGGCGGCGGCTCCGTTTTGCTGTTCGTCGACGGCGAGCCCCAGGTTTGTGCCGGTCGGACGGCCGATCTGGCGCGCCTCCTGGCTTCCGAGACACGTCTGCCTGCGGCGCGGCTCGGCCGCTTCATGGCCGATCCGGCTGGCGCACGCCTGCTCGTCACCCTGGTCAATGCCGGCGCGCTCTATACCGAATAGGACGCGCCGGCAATCGCGCCCGACCCGCATCATCGCGTTCAACAAGCCCTATGGCGTGCTGTCGCAGTTCACCGCAGAGGGAGCGGCGGCAACGCTTGCGGGCTTCGGGTTCCCGCCGGACGTCTATCCGGTGGGCCGGCTTGACCGGGACAGCGAAGGTCTGCTGCTGCTGAGCGACGACGGGTCCTTCATTCACCAGCTGCTGAACCCGCGCTTCGGGCACGAGCGGGTCTATTGGGTGCAGGTGGAAGGGAACCCGGCGGAGGAGGCGATTGCCAGCCTCGTCGAAGGCGTCATCCTGAAAGATGGGCCGGCCCGTGCGCTTCGGGCACGCCGGCTGCAGGAGACGCCGCAGCTGCCGCCCCGCAATCCGCCGGTTCGGTACCGCCGAAGCATACCGACCACATGGCTTGAGTTGACGCTGAGCGAAGGGCGCAACCGGCAGGTGCGACGCATGACCGCGGCAGTCGGGCATCCGACTCTGCGGCTGGTTCGTATTTCCATTGGACGGCTGGAGCTTGGTGTCCTGCCGCCAGGCCAATGGCGGGCCGTGCGACGCGAAGATGTCGTGTGATGACGGCGACACCGGCAAGGTGACAGTCCAGACACTCACAACGGCGTGATCCTCATTGCGCAAGGCGAAATGGACGCCCATATGAAGAGTATGACCTATATCGTATCGTTATATATCTACTGGAGACGAACAGCCCGGTCTGGAACAGGAGGACAATGGGCATGACCCGCAACGCATCGATGGTGTCCGCTTGGCTAGGCGGTCTTGCTGTCTGGGGCGTCGCCATGGCCGGCCTCGCCGCACTGCCGAACCCGCATAATGGGGACGCATTGGCGGCGATCATCCAAGACCACCCGTCGGAACACGTGCTTGCGATCAACGAGCACTATGTGGAGATGGGTCTGCTGGACCCTAGCGAGCGCGAGGCCGATGTCTCAGCCGCACCGAGCCTCGCGCCGAAACATATGAGCCCGTCGCTCTACGCGGCATCGGACAACGCAGAGCGTTGCCCGCTGCAGGACGAAGCGCAGAGCTGACAAAACGGCTTCGCCGAAAACGGCGCAAGGCCCTATCCGGTGGCGCCCAGCCCGGCCGCGATGGCGTTGACCGAAAGCTGTAGCTGCGGCAGCAGCGCATAGGCTTCGGCATCCCGGCCGTCACCGCGCAGCGCCCGCCAGCGTTGGATCAGATCGATCTGGCGGGCGTGAAGCGGTAGCAGTGCCCGATGCCGGAAGACCAGCGCCCGGTGGACGCGCGGCCGCGTTTCCGCCAGGGGGCCGTCATACACTTCCTCAAGCATGGCCTGGGTGCGGTGATATTCCGCCAGGATGTTTTTCAGGAACCGTTCGCGCACCGCGGCATCGTTCACCAATGCAGCGTAGGCGTGCATGACGCCGATATCGGCGGTCATCAGCGCCGTCGCGACATTGCTGATCATGTAGTGCAGCGGCGGCCAGCGCTCGTTGCGTTTGCCGGTGGCCAACACGGCGAAGGCCTCCGGCGTCTGGGCCTTCAAGACCTCCAGGGCGGTGCCGACGCCGTACCAGCCTGAGAGATAGAAGCGGGCTTGGCTCCAGCTGAACACCCACGGAATGGCCCTGAGATCGGCCAGTGTGCGCCGCCCGGTGCGCCGCACCGGACGCGAGCCGATATTGCTGGCCTCGATCACGTCGATGGGCGTGGCCTCGCTGTAGAAGGCCATCATCCCGTCGGCGGTCAACAGGGCCTGATACGCGCGGCGACTGTCCCGGGCGAGGCCGTCCATCACCGACTCCAGCGGGTGGCTGCGCGGATCGGTCCGGCTGCAGGACAGCGTCGCACCGATGGTGCCGGCCAGCAGCACCTCAAGATTGTGCGCTGCGGTGATGCGGTTGGCGTATTTCTGCGAGATGGTCTCGCCCTGTTCGGTCAGGCGGAAGTTGCCGTCGACACTGCCGTGCGGAATGGCGTCGATGAAGCGGTGCGTCGGGCCGGCGCCGCGGCTGATGGTGCCGCCGCGCCCGTGGAAGAAGCGGATACCGACCCCATGCTCCTGCCCCACTTTGGTGAGGTGCGCCTGGGCCCGATAGACGCCCCATTGGCTGGCCAGGATGCCGCCGTCCTTGTTGCTGTCGCTATAGCCGACCATCACCTGCTGGATGGGGCGGTCCGCTCCCTGCCGGCGCTGGTGCAGCGCCAGGCTCGCGCGCGTCACCGGGTGGTCAAGGAAGGCTTCGAGGACCGCCGGGCTGCGCTCAAGGTCGTCGATCGTCTCGAACAACGGCACCACCGGCAACAGGCACGCGGCCGCGCCGTTCTCATGCACCAACAGACCGGTCTCGCGCGCCAGCAGATAGACGACCAGCAGGTCCGACACGCCGCGCGTCATGCTGACGATCATGGAGCCCAGGCTGTCTGCCCCGTGTCGGGCGATGTGTCTGGTCAGCACGCCGTAGCATTCCAGGACCGCGGCAGCCTCCGCCCCGGCCGCGATGCCGGGCCGTGTGAACGGCCTGGGCGAGGCAAGCTCGCGCGAGAGCAGGCTCAGCCTCCGCTTCTCGTCCCATTCCGGGAAGTCGGCCGCATCTATGCCCGCAGCCACCAGAAGCTGCGTCAGCGCGCGGTCATGGAAGGCACTGTTCTGGCGGATGTCGAGCTTGGCCAGATGGAAGCCGAAGGTGCGCACCAGGGTCTGCAGCGGCGCCACGTCGCTGGCGGCCAGACGCCGCGCACCCACGGCGATCAGCCCCTGACGCAGGATCTCCAGATCGTCCAGCAGCTCCGACGCCCGGACATAAGTGCCGGTGGCCGGTGCACCCGTGCCTTCGCGCGGCAGTGCGAGGATCATCAGATTGACGAACTGGCGCCACGGCTCTTCCGCGTTGCGCTTCAGCTCTGCGTCGGCCGCAGGCCACAGCGCTTCGCTCAATGACCGGATACGGTCCAGCACCCCCTGGTCCATACCCTGGCGCCCCGGCGACATGCTGAGACCGGCGGCCAGCGCCGTCAGCCGCCGTGCCAGCATATCCAGAGCCTCGCAACGCAGGCGGTCCAGGGTCGTCTGCGTGCAGTCCGCCGTCACGCCCGGATGCCCGTCGCGGTCACCGCCGACCCAGTCGCCGAAAGTCAGCCGTGGGCGCCGCGCTGGATCCTCCAAAAGCGCCGGATCGAACCCGGTTGCCCGCCACGCCGTTCTGAAGCGGCGGTCGACCCAGGGCAGCACGTCGGGAAAGACGCCGGAGAGATAGTGCACCACATTCTCCAGCTCCATCGTGATCGTCGGCTTCTGCAGGAAGATTTCGCCGGTGCTCCAAAGCCTCTCCAGACAGGCACGGATATCGTCATCCAGCTCAGCCCGTTCGCCGGGGGTCCACATCTGGTTTTCCGATTCCACCTGAAGCCGGTAGAGCGCCCGGTGGTGATGCAGCACCGAAGCGCGCTTGGCTTCCGTGGGATGCGCCGTTAGCACCGGTTCGACGGAGACCCCGGCAAGGGCGTCGGCGAGCGCCTCGCCCGTCCATCCCAAATCCTTCAGGCGCTTCAGATACGCCTCGAACGACCCCGACTGGCTGACCAGCCGCCCTTCAGCCTCCACCCGGCGCCGGATCTGGGCGACCGCATTCTCCTCGGCCTGATGCAGAAGCTGGAAAGCGATGGAATAAGCCTGCGTCATCCGCTCGGCCAGCCCATCCGGCCAGCCATTGGCGACGGCGGATGTGGCGGCCGCGGCCGCATCTTCGGCGTGGCCGTTCTGCTGCCAGGGCAACAGGTCGGCGACCGCCCCGTCGCCCAGCTCTACCAGCACCTCACGAAACGCCGCCATCAGGCGTTGCAGGTCGCGTTCCGCCTTATCGAAATCCGGCATCACTGCCATAAGCCAGCCCCTTCGTCCCCGGCCATCGGCCGGATATGCACTGCCGAGACGTTACAGGCAGCGCCGTCCGGCGCCCAGGCAGCTCGGTCCCCCTGGGCCGATCGGTCGCTGCCCGACACGTCGATGAGAGAACGCGCCACGCCCAAGTTTCAATCCGGAAGTCCGGCCAGGCGATACCCTTCAAGTACATGTTCCAGGTCTTCGCGGTGGCGGAAGGGCTGGGTTCGGCCCCAGGCCGTGCCTGAGAAGTTGGGGAATGCCGAGAGGAACCGCGCCGCAACGGCATGCGCCTGCTCCATCTCGCCGAGCCTGGCGTGAGCGGCAGCGAGGATGCGCAGCGGCTCGGCAATGTCTCTGAGCTTGGCGAGTTCCGCCACGGCACCCTGGTAGTCCCGCGCGCAGTAGAGCGCGAAGCCCAGGTGCCAGAGGTACCATTCCGGATAGTGCGGGTTCAGCCGTATTGCCTCCCGCACACTGTCGACGCCCTTTTGCGGATGGCCGTCGAAGGTATAAGCGTCCTGGATCAGGCAGCGGGCGTCGGCCTCATTGGGGTTCAGCTCTAGCGCACGATGCAGGGTTTGCAGCGCAATGGCGCGGCGGCCGGCATAGAGGCTGACCATGCCGAGCGCCATATGCGCCAGCGAGTTCTCCGGCCCGGTCTCGATCGCATTGTCTGCCGCGGCGAACCCGGCCGCCAGGCTCTCCCGCCCCGGCTCGTGGTGATAGAGGAACCAGTCGGTGTAATAGTAGACGGCGAGCCACGCATGGGCGTCGGAGAGCTGCGGGTCCAGCGCGATCGCCTTCTCGAGATCCTTCTTCACATCGGCGCGCCGCTGCGCCCGCAGGATGTTCTGCCGGCCGCGCATGACATGCTCATAGGCGTCCAGGTTGCGCGGGTGCGCGATACGTGGCACCGGCAGGTCAGGCAGCTGCATGGCTGCGGAGAGCGCGGCTGAGATCTGCCGGACGACATCGTCCTGCACGGCGAAGATGTCCTGGACGTCGCGGTCATAGCGTTGGGCCCAAAGGTGACCGCCGCTGTCGGCGTCGATCAGCTGGGCGGTGATGCGCACCCGGTTGCCGGCGCGCCGCACGCTGCCCTCCACCAGATGGCGCACGCCCAGCTCGCTGCCGATGCGCCGCGCATCGATGGATCTGCCCTTGTAGGCGAAGCTGGAATGGCGCGCGATCACCAGCAAGCCCGGGATATGGGCGAGCTCGGTGATTAAGTCTTCCGCAATGCCGTCGCAGAAATAAGCCTGTTCGGGGTCGCTGCTCATGTCGTCGAAGGGCAGAACGGCAATCGACAGGCGCTCCGGCTCCGACAGCGGCGTCGCCCCGACGGCCGGCGCCTCCGCCTGCCACCGCCACACGCGGATCTTCTGCCGGATATTCTTCAGCTCGACCTCGCCCATGTCGGAGAAGGCGACGTTGACCCTGCCAGAGAGATTGGCATGCACCATGTCGGCAATGCAGATGCCGCCGGGTTCGGCCACGCTTTCCAGACGCGCGGCGACGTTGACACCGTCGCCGTGGATGTCGCCATCTTCGAAGACAATGTCGCCAAGATTGACGCCGATGCGGAATGTCAGCGGCAGCGAATCGTTACGCGCCTGCAGGCCCTCCTGCCAGGCGACAGCGGCCGTCACAGCGTCGACGACGCTCACGAACTCCACCAGAAACCCGTCGCCCATGGACTTGACGATGCGGCCGCGATGCCGTGCGAGCAGGGGATCGAGGAATTCCCGTTTCAATGTCTTGAAGGCGGCCAACGTCGCGGCTTCGTTCTCACCGATCAGCCGCGAATAGCCCGCCACATCGGCGGCAAGGATTGCAGCGAGCCTGCGTTCCACATTGCCTCCCTTTCCGCGGGGAGATTACCCACCGAGGCCAAGACAGTCCAAGGGGCACCGATACCTGTCGACGACGGAACGGCGGCCTACCTCATGAACTGGGCTCGGATTTGGCGCGTATTAGATCAGCGCCCGCGACGAAGGCGGCAAGCCTGCAGGAATGACGGACAACAATGGCTGACGACGACCTCAACGTGCTGGGCGAACCGCTCGGCGACTGTTCCAGCGATCCGATGACCGGGTTTCACCGCGACGGATGCTGTTCCACTGGGCCGGAGGACATAGGGCGCCACGTGGTCTGCGCCCAGGTGACCGCCGAGTTCCTCGAATTCTCTCGCTCCCGCGGCAACGATCTGGTGACGCCGCGCCCTCAATTCGGGTTTCCCGGGCTGAAACCGGGCGATCGCTGGTGCCTTTGTGCCGAGCGTTGGAAAGAGGCGCTGGCGGCCGGCGCCGCACCGCCGGTCTCGCTGTGGGCGACGCACCGCGCCGCTCTGGACCATGTCGATTTGGCGGAACTGAAGCGCCACGCGCTCGATCTTTCATGACCGTCCTTGCTCTGCAATCGTCGAACGGCATCGCCCTTGGATCATTTCCATCTGATGGCATAGCAGTTGTCATTGGCGCCTTCGGCGGGCTCGGCCGTGCCTTTGTTGACCGGCTTGGTGGCGAGTCCGTTTTCGCCTCAGTCATTGGCCTTGGCCGCTCCAGCACGCCCCCTATCGACCTGGAGTCGGAACGGACGATCGCCGAAGCTGCCCGCCATGTGGCGGATATGGGCGCCGATCTGCGGCTGGTCATTGACGCCACCGGCTTCCTGCACGGCGACGGCTTCATGCCGGAAAAGGGCCTGCGCCAGCTCGACCCGGCGCACATGGCCAGGGCTTTCGCCGTCAATGCCACCGGCCCGGCGCTGTTGATGAAGCACTTTCTGCCGCTGTTGCCGCGCAACGGAAAATCCGTCTTCGCCACGCTATCAGCCAAGGTGGGCAGCATCGGCGACAACCAACTCGGCGGCTGGCACAGTTATCGCGCATCAAAGGCGGCGCTGAACCAGTTCGTGCGCTGCGCTTCCATCGAGCTGGCGCGCCGACAGCGCGAGGCCATCTGTGTCGCACTGCACCCCGGCACGGTCGACACCGGACTGTCAACGCCGTTCGGCAAGGCCGGCCTGGACGTCCAGATGCCGGTCATGGCCGTGGACCGCCTGCTGGACGTCGTCGACAGCCTGAAGCCCGACGATACCGGCGGCTTCTTCGACTATCGCGGGAGCAGGTTGCCCTGGTGACGGCTGCGCATGGCTCGGCACTGGGCGCGGCCGTGCTATGCTGTCGCGATCAGGCAGAAACAGGCGGAGAATGTCCCGCACCATCCGCCGATATGCGGCATCGGACGCGCAGCGGGTGCTGGCTCTGTTTTCTCGGACGGCCGCGGCAGATGCCACCGTCCACCCCATAGGCGAACAGGACTGGGATCGCTTCCTGCGGCTCGACGTCAATGCGGGCGGGGCTGGATTTCCTGTTGCCGAAGGCGATGGCGATCTCGTCGGCCTTGCCACGTCCTCGCTGCGCCGGCCGGGCAAGTCGGCATGCTTGCAGGTCTCTTCTCGCAACGATCATGCGATTGCCCTCCACCTGGGTTTGGGTTTCGTCCGAACCGGCGCATCGCTGCGCTACCGCGCTCCACGCGAAACGGTTCGGCAGGTGCTGGTGTCAGGGTAGTTGGGCGGGCAGACGGCCCCGGGGCTCGCCCGCCTAAAGCGTCTTCGCCTTCGGTGGAATTGGATCCAGCTCGTCCGGCATCGCCGATGGCGACCGTGGCGACGCAAGGTTTGCTGCGCCACCGGAGTGATCCGCCGAACGCTCCGTGATGAGAGTCAGCTCTGGGGTCCCTGCTTGCGAGCGACCTCCGAGGGAGCCTGCCACGGCAACGCGGTTGCGCCCATCGTGTTTCGCCGCGTAAAGGGCGGTGTCGGCAGCCGCCAATAGCGCTTCAACATCGCATGTGTTGCCTGGGCCGGAGACAACGAGCCCGAAAGACGCTGTCACCACGCCCGACGGGGCCTTCCTATGGGGAATGGCGCGCGCCTGCAGACGGTGGCGCAGGTCCTCAGCCATGCGGCGGGCGTCGGCACCCTCGACAACGGCAAATGTGACGACGAACTCCTCGCCGCCCAGGCGAAAAGCGAGATCATCTTCTCGCCGCAGGCCCTCGCGCAACACGTCGCCGACGGTCGCGAGGACGCGGTCGCCAGCGGCATGGCCGTAGGTGTCGTTGTATGCCTTGAAGTTGTCCACATCGATAGAGATCAGGCAGAACAGGATCCCATTCTCCCGCGCATCCGCCAGGCGCTTGGGCGCTTGGGCGTTGAAGCAGCGACGGTTGAAGAGGCCGGTCAACTCATCGCTCATTGAGAGGTCGCGGTAGCGCTTGCTTTCCGAGATATCCTGCCAGAGGACCGTGAAGCCCACGGTCTCGCCCTTGCGACGGCGCGGCGATACCACGGCCTTGGCCCACAAGCTGGTACCGTCATTGCGTGACAGAGCGAACTCACCGGTCCATGCCCGGCCGGCGAAGACGGCCTCCATCAGCCGTTCCACCGGCATGTCCTCAGTCGCGGCGGGTGCTCCGACTTCGCTCAAGCGCCGCCCCAGCAGATCGACGCTTGCAAAGCCAATGGCCATGCAGAGCGCGTTGGTGACTTCGGCGATCCTCCCCTCCGCGTCGAGATGGGCGCTCAGCAGGTGCTGGTCCAGGCTGTCGACGGTCGCCTGGATCGTGCGGACACGCTTCGACAGGCGGCGCACGCGTGCAAGCACGACGCCCAGCATCACCAGAAAGGCGATTGCCCCACCCCAAAGCCAGGGCGAGACGAACAGCGACTGCTCGTAAGTCACGCGGAACCAGCGTCGCCAGATGGCGTCGCGCTCCTCAGCAGGGATGGCTTCGAAGGCCCGATCGAGCAGGCGGACAAGCACCGCATCTTCAGGGCGGACCGCCATGGCCACACGGCTGGGCATCGGCAGTTCACCGTTGATCTTCACATTGGTGACCGCCTGCTCACCCAGATGATGGGTGATCGTGGGAAGGTCGCCGATATAGGCATCCCACCGCCCCGTGGCTACGCCGCTCAGGCCGAGATGCGGGGGTGCGACCTCGACACCGGCTTCGAATTCCATTTCACGAAGCCGACCCGCTATCGGCGGAACGGCGGCCACCCGCTGGCTGCGGAGCGCGCGCAAGGTGTCGACGCGGGGTGCGTCGACGCGTGTAACGATCACCACCGGGATCTCAAGATAGGCGGTCGTGGCCGCGGCCCGCCCAGCACGGATGTCGGGATGATTGGCCATGACCGCGGGCACGAGGTCGACTTCGCCTTCCCGCAGGCTCCGCATGACGCGCCCGTGGCTCTGATGCGTTCTCAGCACGACGTCGAAGCGCACGCCAAGCCGGTCGGCCGCGGCCGCCAAATAGTCCCCGGCGACGCCTTCGAGCGGCCCGACAACCCCTTCGAAAAGGACGACCGGCGCGTAGAAATCAGCGCCAACGCGCACCACCGGGTGAGCTTCCAGCCAGGCCTGCTCGTCGGCCGTAAGCGACAGCTCGGCCGCGTGTGCGGTGGTCACCGTCTGAAACAGGACAAGCACGACGGCCATCGCGTTAGCGAGCCGCCTGATCCGATCCATTGGGCCGTGCTGTGCCCTCACCCCGCCGCGCTCCGCGCCGCCCGCCGTTCACCGCTGCCCTCGCAGCGTCCCTAACGATGGCCGTTCTGCGTGTTTAGACCGATTGCAGTGAACACAGCGTTTACGGACACGGGTTGAGACGCTGCAGTCTCGGCAGCAAGCTACAGTGGGAGTTCGATCGACCGGCCAGACCTTAGGCGTGCGGCCGAGGGCCGCTCAGTCCCCCACCTCCGCCAGTGCGGCCGGCACGGTCAGGCCGAAGGCCTCCAGGATGTCCTGGGCGCCGAGGGTCGGGGTCAGCTTGCCCTGGACGATGCCGCGCTCCACCCGATCCATGGCGTCGACCACGGCGGGGTCGCGGCGGAGCGCCCGCATCAGGCGGTCTTCCACCATCGACCACATCCAGTGGATCTGCTGGCTGCGGCGGCGTTCCTGTAATTCGCCCGAGAGCGTCAAACGCTCGCGGTGCTCCAGCACCTTGGCCCACAACCGGTCCAGCCCGGTGCCGCGCATGGCGCTGCAGGTGACCACCGGCGGCGTCCAGTTGGGGCTGGCCGGCGCCATGATGTGCAGGGCGCCTTCGTATTCGCGCGCCGCCCGCTTAGCGCGGATCTCGTTGTCGCCGTCGGCCTTGTTGACGGCGATCATATCGGCGATCTCCAGCACGCCCTTCTTGATGCCCTGCAACTCGTCGCCCGCACCGGGCAGCATCAGCACCAGGAAGAAGTCGACCATGTCCGACACGGCCGTTTCCGACTGGCCGGCACCGACCGTTTCCACCAGCACAACGTCGAAGCCCGCGGCCTCAACCACCACCATGGTCTCGCGGGTCACGCGGGTGACGCCGCCCAGCGTGCACGACGACGGCGACGGCCGGATGAACGCGTTCAGATCGGCCGCCAGTTCGGCCATGCGGGTCTTGTCGCCCAGGATGCTGCCGCCGGTGCGGCTGGACGACGGGTCGACGGCCAGCACCGCCACCTTGCGGTCCTGGCCCGTCAGCATGCAGCCGAGCGCTTCGATGAAGGTGCTCTTACCTACGCCGGGCACGCCGGTGATGCCGACGCGGTGCGCCTTGCCGCTATGGGGCAAGAGGCGCAGCAGCAGGTCTTGCGCTAGTGCCTGGTGCTGGGGATTGACGCTTTCCACCAGCGTGATCGCCCGGCCCAACAGGGCGCGGTTCTGCGCCAGGACACCGTCTACCAGGTCGTCGACCGAAAGGGTGCGCGATCGCGCCCGGGCTGGTGCTACAGCCCGGGCGGGTGGTTTGGGGTGTGGCACGTCACTCCGCAGCCTTCGGCGTTGGTGCGAAGGTCTCGTTCAGACGCTCCATCAGATCGACCGCGGCCTCGCTGATGACGGTGCCCGGCGGGAAGATCGCGGCAGCCCCGGCTTCGAACAGGGCGTCGAAGTCCTGCGGCGGGATCACGCCGCCGACCACGATCATGATGTCCTCACGGCCCATGTCGTCCAGATGCTTGCGCAGCTCCGGCACCAGGGTCAGGTGGCCGGCGGCCAGCGAGCTGGCGCCGACGATGTGGACGTCGTTTTCCACCGCCTGGCGGGCCGTCTCTTCCGGCGTCTGGAACAGCGGGCCGATATCCACGTCGAAGCCGAGATCGGCGAACGCGCTGGCAATCACCTTCTGGCCGCGGTCGTGCCCGTCCTGGCCCATCTTGGCGACCAGGATGCGCGGCCGGCGGCCTTCGTTGGCGGCAAACTCGTCGACCATCTTGTGCACGCCCATGACAGCCTCCGCGCTTTCGCCCACTTCGCCGGTATAGACGCCGGAGATGGCCTTGATCTCCGCCTTGTGGCGGCCATACACCTTCTCCAACGCGTCGCTGATCTCGCCGACGGAACAGCGCGCCCGCACGGCCTGGACGCCCAGATCCAGCAGGTTGCCTTCGCCTTCGTCTGCCGAACGTGTCAGGGCGTGCAGTGCCTGCTGTGCCGCCTGCTCGTCGCGGTCGCCGCGCAGCTGCTGCAGCCGCTCGATCTGGCTGCGGCGCACCTCAGCATTGTCGACCTTCAGGACGTCGATCTGCTCTTCTTCGTCCAGCTGGTACTTGTTGACGCCGACCACGGTCTGGCGGCCGCTGTCGATGCGGGCCTGGGTGCGGGCTGCCGCCTCTTCAATGCGCATCTTCGGAATGCCGGCCTCGATGGCCTTGGCCATGCCGCCGGTTTCCTCGACCTCCTGGATATGTTCCCACGCGCGGGCGGCCAGGTCGTGGGTCAGCCGCTCGACGTAATAGCTGCCGCCCCAGGGGTCGATCACCTGCGTCGTGCCGCTTTCCTGCTGCAGGAACAGCTGGGTGTTGCGCGCGATGCGGGCGCTGAAGTCGGTGGGCAGCGCCAGCGCTTCGTCCAGCGCGTTGGTGTGCAGCGACTGGGTGTGGCCTTGCGTTGCCGCCATTGCCTCGACGCAGGTCCGTGCCACGTTGTTGTAGACATCCTGCGCCGTCAGGCTCCAGCCCGAGGTCTGGCTGTGCGTGCGCAGCGACATGGACTTGGAGTTCTTCGGGTCGAACTGCTTGATCAGGCGCGCCCAAAGCATGCGCGCGGCCCGCATCTTGGCGACTTCCATGAAGAAGTTCATGCCGATCGCCCAGAAGAACGACAGCCGCGGCGCGAACTGGTCGATAGTCAGGCCGGCCGCCATGCCGGCCCGTGCATATTCGATACCGTCAGCCAGCGTATAGGCCATCTCGATATCGGCCGTCGCCCCAGCTTCCTGCATGTGATAGCCGGAGATGCTGATGCTGTTGAACTTCGGCATGTTCTTCGACGTGAACGCGAAGATGTCGCTGATGATCCGCATCGAAGGCGATGGCGGGTAGATGTAGGTGTTGCGGACCATGAACTCTTTCAGGATGTCGTTCTG
>JANQQD010000018.1 GCA_028285185.1 Anaerolineae bacterium
ACTTATGCCTTGCTGGATCGGGCCAACGGCATCGAGGCAAGCTGGACCCTGCGCGAGGCCCTGCGCATCATCCTGGCCGCGGCCGCCGGCAAGCTTTCGGGCGCGGCGACGACAAGCGTGGCGATCCGCGATGTCGGCGACACAAAGAACCGCATCAGCGCCACGGTGGACGCCGACGGCAATCGCTCCGCCGTCACCTTGGACAACACCTAATGTTTGCCGGGCGCTACTTTCCCACCCGCTATTTCCCGCGACGCTACTTCCCAGCGGTAGGTGCCGCGGCCACGGGTGAGATCTTCTTCGGCAACACGCCGATCACGGCCATCTATCGAGGATCGATCCCGATCACCCAGGTCTATCACGGGGCGACGGAGGTGTGGTCTGGGAGCTTCATAGCCTTCTCAACGCCCGGTAGCCACGGCTTTGTGGTTCCCACAGGGGTAACCTCGATCACCGTCAAGCTCTGGGGGGCAGGAGGTGGAGGCGGATCAAGAGAGTCTACACTCTTTAGTGCTGGTTCCGGCGGCGGCGGCGGATTTGCCGAGGCAACCCTCCCTGTTACGGCCGGCGAAACGCTGACAGTTCTTGTCGGCAGTGCGGGGCTAGGCGGTACCTTTGGCGATCGCGAGGGCGGTTCAGGAGGTGGCCTCACTGGTGTCTTCAGAAGTACTACGCCCCTGACAATCGCTGGTGGTGGTGGCGGTGGCGGCGGCCACCACTCTTTCGGATCGCCCGGCAATGCCGGCGCTGGTGGCGGCATTAGCGGTCAGGACGGTGAAGTCCAGGGTCCTCCAGGGAACACGGGTGAAGGCAACGGCGGAACGGGCGGTACCCAACTGACAGGCGGCGCCGGCGGCGATCACGGGGTTGGTGGCGGTGGTGGCGGTGCTGGTGATGGCGAAGACGGCGAGACCGATGGTACCTACGAGGGCGGTGACGGCGGAAACGGCAATGGGTCTGCCGGGTCTGGTGACGGACCCGCCGCGGGATCATTCGGTCACGGTGGCGCAGGGGGCGGTCTCTTCCATACCGGCGGTGGTGGTGGTGGCGGCGGCTACCGCGGCGGCGGTGGTGGTGGCGGCGACGAGAGTGCAGGCGGCGGCGGCGGTGGCGGTTCAGGCTATGACAGTACCGGTACCGGAACACTGACCCAGGGATCGCAGTCGTTAGTTGCGAACACCTCGGATGCGGACTACCCCGGAAGTATTGGCAACGGAGGAGCCGCAGAGAACGATGGGCAACCCGGTTACGCCCGCATCTCTTGGGCCGCTTAATCCTACGCTTTGCCGAGAGCCCAGAGATCGTGGTTCCGACGCTCAACGATTAGATCAGAGAAGCCCGCCTTGCTTAGCGCATTCTCCAACGACTGTGCTGTAAAGCCGGTCTTGTGCAGCATGGTCGACCCGCCGCTTCTGATAGAAAGACCATGGCCGAAGAGCATGTCCAGCGGCGTGATGGGACCACTTTGTGACTGATAGGCAACACTGTTGAGCCCAATCTTGAGAATCAGTTCAGCAACCTTTTCAAGGTCCGGAACCCTCAACAACGCGCTGCCACCCGGACACAGCACCCGATGAAACTCGCTCAAGGCGGCGGGCACCTCGTGGGCAAAAAGGTGTTCCAAGGAGTGGGAGCTCCACACCGCATCGACGGACCCTGTCTCCACAGCGCCCATATCGGTCATCGATGCAAGAATGTCCGGTTCGGCCTTGGGGCTGATGTCCAGGCGGATCTCCTTCCATTCGGGCTTCCGAAAGGTCTCGTGCAGGGCAGTGGGCCGCCAAGGCCCGCAACCGACGTGGAGAACGGTCTTGGTCGCCGATGAGGTTGCAATTTCAGACATGGGGGCTCCTTTCCCGACCCTCATCGTTGCCGCTGCGATTGTGCCAACTCCGAATAGTTAACCGCAACATCTTAGATGACCTTCGGTTGAGGCTCGATGTCCATGCCGAGACGACGCCTCGTGGCAGCAGGAGTGCTGCGAGTGGTCCCAGACAAACTGACCATCTCGCTCAATCCAAGGACGCCGATCATGGTGGCGCTGGGAAGTACAGCGGAGCCGCGACGGCCAGGACCGTCTGTCCGGATCATCTGATGACAGGTCCAATCAGTGGTGACGAGAACTGGGCGACTGCTGGGTATTGATGGTTCTGGCATCACCGCAGCGTTCGACCACTTCAGCCGCCACCTTGAGCGCAATCGGGAAATACAATTACTGTACGATTTGCGCCCCTTCCGTAAGGAGTTGACTCATGAAAGCCGCTCAGTTCTTTGGGGCGGCGCTTCTGGCGCTGGCTCTGGTGTTTGTATCAGGTGTTGCGCAGGGGCAAGGGGCGCAGTGCGGGCCCAGAGACACGCTCTTGCGCGCGCTGGCGGAGGGCTACCAGGAGCGGCCGGTCGGACGCGGCGTAACCTCTTCAGGCGCCCTGTTTGAGGTATTGGCCGGGCCCGCCGGGTCCTGGTCGGTGCTGGTTACGGTTCCGGGAGGGCAAACCTGTCTGGTTTCCAGTGGCGAGGGCTGGCGCCAATTGCATCAGGCGACCCCGAACCGCGGGCCGGCCGCGTGATGGCCTGGATGCGACAGTTGGTCGAAGACCGTCTCGCCCGCGAACAGGCGAAGACTGCCAATCAGAAAATCGATGCCCATGAAGACCGCTGCAGCGAGCGCTGGCGCGAGGCACGCGATGAGATGAAGGACATGCGGCAGCGGCTCTTCGACACGCGGCTTGCCATGGAGCAGGGGCACCGTCGCTTGACCGGCTGGATCATCGGCGGCCAGGGCAGCGTCATTCTTCTGCTCGGCGGGTTCCTTCTGACCAAGGTGCTCTAGCACCCTCGATTCCGACTGCTTTCCCTGCTCACTCCACGACGATCCGGAGGTTCCATGTTTACCGCCTATGACAAGGCGGCGGCCGGTGCAATCGGTACAGCCGTCACCAGTATTCTGGCTGCCCTGACCGCGCTTGATCCCGAGGTGATCGGTGCCATCGGCACGCTGCTGACCGCCGGTCTGATCTGGCTGGTTCCCAACAGGTCCCCGGTCTGAGGATCTCATGGAACAAGTCAGCCGCGTGGCTGTCCTTAGGCTGCTTTTGGTCGGGACCGGCCTCGCGCTTTCCGCCTGCGACCCTTTGAGGCTTCTGCCAGGGCCAACGATCCAAAGCGGCGGCGCTCTTGGGGACCACGCCGCTTCCCAAGCCAAACCTGATTCAACACTGGAGTGATCTTCGTATGAAACGGACCGCTTTGGGGATCGCCCTCCCGGTTGTCCTCGCTCTGACCGGGTGCTCAACCTTCGGACCCACGGGCCAGCAATCGCTTGAGACCGACGAAAGGCCTGCAGGGACGGAGGCATCCTATTCGCCCTTCAACTGGTCGCCGCCGAACTACGCAGGGATGACGGCCGGCCGAATCATTTATCCGGGAGAGGATGGCCGAGAACCGGTGGTCGCCGAATGGCTGTCCGGCAAGGAGGCCGAAGCTGCCCGCATCGCCTTCACAACGCCGGACGGGACCGTCATCACCTATGACGCTTCCGGGCTGCGCGGGTTTGAAGGGCAACTCGCACGGTCCCAGGTCGAAAGCGATCTGGCGGGTCGGCTTGCCGAGCTGTGGGAGAATGTTGCGCCTGAGATCCGAACCGGGCTCGTCGACGCCGTCTGCCTCTACGTAACCAAAGCTCCGTGTGGAAGTTAGCGCCCAAAGTGCTCGGCGGAGCAGGACTTTCCCGGTGGCCCAAGCCTGAGCTTGAATGTCGATTCCGTCGTTGGGGTTCCGTTTTTGGAGTCCCGTTCGCACTTTGGGCTTGCGCGGTCCCCTGACAAACCGTTAGGAAATCAGCCGCTTTCCCGGCACGGACAGGTGGCCGAGTGGCTGAAGGCGCTCCCCTGCTAAGGGAGTATGTGGTTAAGAGCTGCATCGAGGGTTCGAATCCCTCCCTGTCCGCCATCTCCTAATGGTATCGATTTTTCAAGAGCTTGATGGCTCGCGCCTGTTTGTTTGCCGACGGACTGGCGGGCCGTCTTGTGACCTTCGAGCTCATGATCCGGGGAAAGATGCCGGGTAACCGCCGTGCCCGACCGGGCGATCATCTCAAATTCGAAGCGATGCCGTGCGGCGGTCACCTTTCCGGTTCCTCACCAAGACAGCAATCCCAGTGGTCACGGGATGTCAA
The DNA here is from genome assembly GCA_028285185.1 of Anaerolineae bacterium. Taxonomy (GTDB): domain Bacteria; phylum Pseudomonadota; class Alphaproteobacteria; order DSM-16000; family Inquilinaceae; genus JACKIG01. The sequence goes on from JANQQD010000018.1 coordinate 4,175, forward strand.
TTCGGCGCTGTTAACCCCTGATTAACTTTGATTCGGCTTCAATCGCGCAGGATTTGTGACAGTTCATGATGTCTTAGGAATCGCCGTTCATAGTTGCGCAAGAAATTCAGTGCGATTGGTGAGGCCGCGCCAGGGCTGCCGAACTGCGTCCGACCGGCGCGCCCAAGGGGGCGTCGAGCCCGGAGCCGACCTGACCAATCGCATTGGCATCGAGCAGATACATAAGCGGCATACGAACCGCCGGCGTCGCCCTGAATCGAGCCGGACAGTGCTCTAACGCAGAAGCGCCCAGGCGTTGGCCTTGCCGCCGATGGTCCGTTGACGACGGACCGAAGGAAGAGGGGAGTAGGCTCCACAGCATGTGGAAGGACCTGACACGCCGGGCCGCAGACCGATTGGACCAGGTATTTGTTCCTCGTGAACTGATCCTGCGCGCCAACGACCGGATCACGGTGCTTCGGCTGTCCGTTCCTACCCAAAAGCGCCTAATTCTCTGTTTCTTCCTCCTGTTGAGCTGGACTGTTCTGGCAAGTACCGGCGTGCTGGTCCAAGAGTTGACCATTGCGGGTAAGAACCAGGAAATCGATCAACAGCGGCTCGATTACTTCGAACTGTTGAGCGAAGTCAGCGAATACCACCAGCAGTTCTCACGCATCACGCGCAATTTGGAAGACAATCAGTCGTACTTGCTGTCGATGCTAAGAGACGACGCAGACACCATTCCCGAGATCTCCGAGATCGAAGATCGGTTGAAGTCGAGCGCATCTGAACAAGATAGAGTTGTGGTCGCGCGCGATGGACTACGCACTAAGCTGAAGCGCTTCGAGAGCGACCTCCAGGACATTGCCAAGCGGGACGCCGAGTTGCGTGAGCAGGTTCAGGCGACGCGAGACGTACTTTCCGATGCCCGCGAAGAAACGGCTCAGGTCGACGAAGCACGCGCAAAGCTGGGGCAGCGCCTTGAGCAGGCTGAGAACGAACTCGCGGCGATGGCTGCGGCCAAGCGCCAGATGACCGGCACCATCGTTGAACTGCGGGAGCAGATAGCAAGGGCACGTCAGGAGGAGACGGCCACGAAAGCCGCCGCGACTGAATTTCGCGATGAGATTGTTGTCTTAGAGTCTCAGTTGACGGCTGCTTCGAGCCGGGAAGACAGCCTACAGCGGCAGATCGCAGGGCTACAGGCCTCCCTCGGCAACGCCATCCATCGCGGAGATGGACTACAGGGCGAGAAACAAGGCCTGGAGAGTGAGCTGGCGACACTGACCCGTCGGATGACCGACATGAGGTCCGCCCAGCACAACATCGTCGAGCGACTGCGAGAGCGTACCGAATTGGGCGTCGACGCCATGGAGCGGACCGTGGCGATGACCGGTCTGGAGCTCGACGAACTCCTCGCGCGCATCGGAGGCAGCGGGTCGTCTCAAGGCGGGCCATTCGTCGCTGGGAACTACAGCGGTGACTTCGATGGCGACTCTGAGCTTGAGATCTCTTTGTCGTTGTTGGACCTCAGGTTAAGTCGTTGGCGCGCCTTGCAGAAAGTGATGCGCACCCTGCCGCTGACCGTGCCCCTCGATCAGTATTCCGTCAGCAGCGGTTACGGGAAGCGAAAAGACCCCCTCAATGGTCGGGTTGCGTACCATCGTGGTCTCGATTTCCGCGCTGCCATGCGTGCACCGGTCTATACGACGGCTCCAGGTAAGGTTACCTATGCCGGCTGGAGCGGGCCTTTCGGCCGGATGATCGAGATCGATCATGGACACGGCATACGGACGCGTTACGCTCACCTGAAAAAGATCCTTGTCAAACCGGGACAGTCGGTGGCTAATCGCGAGAAGATTGGTTTGGTAGGTTCTTCGGGCCGCAGTACTGGCCCTCACTTGCACTACGAAGTGCGCTACAACGGTACTCCGCTCAACCCCATGAAGTTCTTGACGGCAGGCAAGCATGTTTTCAAAGACTAAAGAATCCTCCACTTCCCCAGAACCGGTTACCTCGACCAGTAGCCCTGAGCCCAAGCGCAGCACCGGGAACAGCGGCGTTCCGTCGATCATCAGCGCCGACCTGAAAATAACGGGCAATCTGAAGAGCGACGGCGACATCCAGATCGACGGTGCGGTCGAAGGCGACATCGACAGCGCTACGCTGACCGTTGGCGAGGGGGCCCATGTGAAGGGTCACATCAGCTGTGATTCGGTGCGTATCTGCGGAACCATCGATGGCGCGGTAAAGGCCAAGTCGGTTGTCATGGCCAAGTCTGCGCGGGTCATCGGCGATATCATTCACGACAGCCTGGCGATCGAAGCCGGTGCCTTCATCGAGGGCAACATCAAGCGCCTCGAAGGTGCCAGCCGTCCGTCCAGTGTTTCCAGCGCCAGCAAAGTCTCGTCGGCACCGGCCTCGTCGGGGGGCTCCGCGGCTGCCGCGAAGCCTCTGGCCAGCTAACTGGCTGCCAGGGCGCCGTCACCAAGGACGGCGCAGAGGAGTTCGGGATCAACGTTGCCACCGGACAGGGTGAGCGCCACTGTCCGGTGGCAACAATTGAGTTTGCCCGAGAGCACCGCCGCCAGGCACACGGCACCGCCAGGCTCGAGAACGAGCTTCAGGGTGTGAAACGCAAAGTCCAGTGCGGCCCTTACCTCTTCGTCGGTGACAGAGAAACCGCCTGACACGCGGTCCTTGTTGATGGCAAAGGTGAGCTGGCCCGGACGGGGGGCCAGCAGAGCATCGCAAATCGAAAACTCGCCGCCACGATTCTCCCGAATCTGGCCAGCCTCCAATGACCGCTTTGTGTCATCAAACCCTGCGGGCTCTACCGTCAAAACTTCTGTGTCAGGTGACAGCCTCTCCATTGCCAGGACAGACCCCGCGGTCAACCCACCGCCGCCGCAACACACAAGCAGGCTGTCAAGGCGGACACCGCGTGCGCGGGCCTGCGTGGCGATCTCCATGGCACAGGTGCCTTGTCCGGCAATAATCCCAGAATCGTCATAGGGCCGCACCAAGGTCGCCGCCCGCTGCCTGGCCAGGTCGTGGCCGATTTCTTCACGGGATTCATGTACTCGATCATAAAGAACGATTTCCGCGCCGTAGGACCGGGTGCGTTCGATTTTGACCTTTGGAGCATCCTTCGGCATCACAATGACCGCGGGGATGCCAACGATCTGTGCCGCAGCGGCAACCCCCTGAGCATGATTACCCGATGAATAGGCAACGACCCCACCGGGCCTGGCCCTCTCGGGAATCAGACTGATCCGGTTGAATGCGCCGCGGAACTTAAATGAGCCGGTTCGTTGCAAGGACTCAGCCTTCATGAAGACCCGGCCACCGGCAACCTCGTTCAGAACGGGTGACTCAAGCAGCGGCGTTTCAACCGCCCAGCCTCGCAACCTTTGTGAAGCCTGCTTGACGTCATCATAGTTTGGGATCTGATCGAACTCTTCCGTATCCCACTCACTCTCAGCAGTCATACTGGTTCTTTCGTCATTCTGTCACTCTGGTGCCGGTCTCAGGTCGCGGGTGCTATGCCAAGCCAAGCAGCGCCGGCAATTCATCGAGCGTGTGGATGGTTGCCCTGATCTCTCCGGGGATCCGTTCCGGCTCCCGATCAAACCGGTTGATCCAGGCCACGGTGAACCCGAAGTGAGCAGCGCCTCTGGCATCCCAGCCATTGCTCGAGAGGAAGCAGATCTCCGATCTCTGCACCGATAGTCGGTCGACCGCGAGCTGATAGACCCGAGAGTCCGGCTTGTAGACACCGACATCTTCGACCGACAAGACCTGATCGAGCAACGCGCCGAGTCCGGCTGACTGGACCGCTGAGTCAAGCATCCTCGGACTTCCATTGGATAGAATGGCCGTTGCCTGTCCCGAGTCTTTGAGTTTTGCCAGAGTGGCACTGACCTCCGGGTATGCGTCCAGACTCAGATAGAGCTCCATGAGCTTGGCGTGGAGGGCAGGATCCACAGCGTTACAGGTGGAGAGCGCAAAATCGAGGCTGTCCGACGTGACCTGCCAAAAGTCCGCGTGGGTACCCATGAGGCTGCGTAGCCAGGTGTATTCAAGCTGCTTCTGCCGCCACAGCTCGGAGACGGCGGCCGCCTTCTCACCAAGTTCCTGGCCCCCGCGACGCACGGCTGAGTGGACATCGAACAGGGTGCCGTAGGCATCAAAAACACAGGCTTTGACAGCGGCGAATGAGGCGTTTGCAGTTGTGGGCAACTCTAGGCTCCTTGATCGATTGTCCATTGGCTTTCGCCGCCAATCGGGCGCGAACGACGGCTCAAGACCCGGCGGGAGATATCTCAAGAGCCCAAGGTATTTCCGAAGCTGGTTCGATCTCTCGGTAGACGACCAGCGATTCGAGGATGCGTTGAACGTAGTTACGTGTCTCTTGAAATGGAATTCTCTCGATCCATTGGACCGGGTCAATGGCGGAGTGTTGCGGATCGCCAAACTGTGTCATCCAGCGCTCCACGCGGGCGGGCCCGGCGTTGTAGGCGGCGAGGGCGAGGACATAGGAGCCGCCGTAGCGGTCCAGTAGCTCCGCCAGGTAAGCTTGCCCCAGGCGAATGTTGTAGTTCGGGTCATTCGTCAGGCGCTTGCGGTCGTAGGGAAGCCCTTGACGGCGTGCGGTTTGCTTGGCCGTCGCGGGCATCAATTGCATCAGCCCAAGGGCACCGACCGGACTCCTTGCCTTGGGATAGAATTCGCTCTCCTGGCGCATCACCGCCAGGACAAGCGCGCGCTCCACTGTCGTGCTGTCAGGAAAAGCCAGTCGGGGGTATAGGAAAGCACTCATGTCAAAGCCGCGGCGGCGGGCGGTCTTTGCGGCTCGGATGGCCAGCTCCTGCCTTCCAAGGGAGTTGGCCAAAGCAATGACCAACTGAAAGTCAATGTTGGACTTCGCATCCTGGCGCAGACGGGCAATGAAGCTTTCCTGGAGTTTCGGCTGTCCCGTCTGGCCCAGGAGCCTCGCCGCCTGCACGAACTCCTTGTTCAAGAACGCAGTTTCGGTGTCCTCGGCGATCTCCACCGGTATGGCCAGGGCGGCGGAAACCTCGGTCTCGGTTCGCTGGGCGGCGAGCTGGCCGTAGAAGGCTCTTGGGAACGCCTGGGCCCTCGTGTACCAGCGTTGGGCCTCAAGATCTTTGCCGAGTATGCGGTTTGCTTCCCCAGACCAATAGGCGCCTCTCGATTTGCTGATTGGTGACGTCACACCTCCGTGCAGTCGGGCGAAATGCTCCAACGCCGCTTCGGGGCGGTGGAGGAAAGTCAACGCGATCCAGCCGGCGAGCCATTCGCCCTCGGCAAAACCGAGCCCGTCTTTGAATCCGTGCTGCCGGGCGAGTTGATATGCAAGGGCCCACTGCGAACGATCCATCGCTTGCCTAGACGCCCACCTTCTTAGCCGCCACCAGCTCGCCAAATGCTCGCCCTGCCTCGGAGCCTCCTTGAGGATCTCCACCACGCCCTCGAAGCGACTGCGGCGCTGGCGCCAGACGGCTCGTTCGTAGAGTAGCCCTTCGTTGCCGTGCAGGTGTTCCGGCACTCTTCTGATCGCAGCATCAACGCCACGCTGGTTGCGGTAGAGAGCAATCCTGGCGCGGGCGAGAGCAGCCTCTGCCGAACTGACGCGCCTGATCTGCCGCTGAGCTGCCGTGGTGCGCCGGTCCCAGAGCAGCCGTGACAGCCGGCGCTCCTGATCCTCTCGGCTCAGATAGCCTCGCATCAGGTTGTGGAATTGCGACTCTTCCTCAGCCTCAAAGTCGATGGAGACCCAGAGACGGGGAGCCAGCGTCCTCAAGTCGTCAGATCGGCCAAGCGCCAGATGCGCCTGACCGAGGGCCAGCGCACCTGTTCCGGTGATCGGTGGGCGACTTCCAAACCAAGCCACGACGCTTTGCGGGCTCCAGTCGGCTGGCAGCGATTGTTCCGCGTTTCGGAAGAGCGCAAAACGCCTTGGCCAGTCTGGGTTGGCTGCCAGGAATTCCTGGATCTCGGCAAATCCTCTGTCGCTGTCCCGGCGGCTCAGGTCCAGCCAGTCAGCGATCTTGGTGGCCAAGGGGTGCCCACCCCGGCGGGCGAGCTGGAGGCCACTATCGTACTGCTTCTGTTCGATCAGTTCGAAGGCCTGGCGGTACAAGGCCTCTGTGGCGTCGGCCAGCAGCGGTTTGGGGCTTGGGCTTGCCGCCCAGGCGTTGGGCTTGGAACCTCCGACGAGAGCCAAGACAAGGAGGATTCCAACCAGACACGTCCCTAGGCGCGCTCTCATCGCTGCCCCCGAATGACCATCGAACGATCTTAGGGATTTGAGCCTCTGACCATCAAGGTTCAAGCTTCTTGGCAGCTTTGCTCGGCTTGCCCATGACCCGGGCAGCCGCTATGGTCGGCCCAAAGCGGGTGATGGCCGCTTTTGGCGCAGGAATCAGGGAATTTTGCGATGTCTGGCCCAGTGTTTTCGGGATCAATTACGGCGTTGATCACGCCTTTCCGCGACGGACAGGTGGATGAAGTTGCATTCACGAAGTTCGTCGAGTGGCAGATCGCGGAGGGGACGGATGCTCTGGTCTCCTGTGGAACAACCGGCGAATCGCCGACTCTCTCGCACGAAGAGGACATGAAGGTAACGGCTCTTTGCGTCCAAACGGCCAAGGGCCGGGTGCCTGTCATCGCCGGGACGGGATCGAATTCGACCGAGGAAGCGATTCAGTTAACCCGGCACGCCAAGGAGGCCGGAGCCGACGCCGCGCTCGTGGTTACTCCGTACTACAACAAGCCTACCCAGGAAGGGCTATACCAGCACTATAAGGCTATCCACGATGCGGTCGACATTCCGATTGTCATCTACAACATCCCCGGCCGCTGCATTGTGGACATGTCGGTGCAGACGATGAGCCGGTTGGCGGAGTTGCCCAACATCATCGGCGTGAAAGATGCCACGGCGGACCTCGCTCGCCCGGCCTTGACGAAGGCCGCAATCGGCGAGGACTTCTCACAGCTCTCTGGAGAGGATGCCACCATCGTTCCGTTCCTCGCACAGGGAGGCCATGGCTGCATTTCCGTTACCTCCAACGTTGCGCCACGGCTTTGTGCCGATCTGCATGATGCCTGGAAGCGTCGCGACTTTGACCGCGTGGCCGAGGTGAACAGCCGTCTAATGCCACTGCATCAGGCACTTTTTGTCGAGTCGAACCCGGCACCCGTCAAGTTCGCTTGCAGTTTGTTGGGATACTGTGAGAACGAACTCCGCCTTCCGATGATCTCCGTCGCACCGGAGACGGAAGGCAAAGTGAAGGCGGCGATGGTTCACGCCGGCCTGCTCAACTAACTTGGAGAGGCTATCGCGGCATGAACGCGGGCGCGAAAAAAATCGCTGCCCAGAACAGACGAGCGCGGCGCGATTTTCTCATTGAGGATACCTTTGAGGCGGGCTTGGTTCTGACGGGAAGCGAAGTGAAATCGCTGCGTGCCGGACGGGCATCCATCGGCGAAGCCTATGTCAGTGAGCGCTCCGGAGAGCTGTTCCTGCAAGGCGCGCATATCCCCGAATACGCCGCGGCCACCTACAACAATCATCAGCCGCGAAGGCTCCGCAAACTCCTGGTCCACCGCCGGGAACTGGCGAAACTCGTTGGTCAGGTCCGGCGACAGGGCTATACGCTGGTACCGCTTTCGATCTACTTCAATGAGCGAGGGCGTGCGAAATTGGAGGTCGGGCTTGCGCGGGGGCGGCGCAAGGCAGACAAGCGCGAGAGCATAAAGTCCCGTGATTGGGAGCGCCGCAAATCGAAGCTAATCCGGGAGCGTGGATAGGATCTCACGAACCTGCCGGAAGACGCCCTCGAACATATCTACCGTCAGACGCCCTGTGTTGGTGTTGTAGCGCGAACAGTGATAGCTGTCGGCGATTGTGAGCGCACCGACTGAGTGAAGTCGCCCGTGACCGAACGGGACGAGGGCCCGGCGCACTGAAAGCGCCGAAGCCACGGCATTGTGAGACAGCCCCCCCAGGCAAAGAATGACCTTCAAGCGGGACATCTGTTCGATTTCCGCAGTCAGGAACTGGCGGCAGTTTTTGCCTTCTGAACCGATCGGTTTGTTCTCCGGCGGCACGCAGCGGACCGCGTTGGTGATCCGGCAGTCGCACAACTGCAGCCCATCATCGGCTCGGCGACCGTAGGTGCCCTCGGCAAAGCCGAATTTGCCGAGCGTCTCGTAGAGAAGATCGCCGGCGTAGTCACCCGTAAACGGTCGCCCGGTTTGATTGGCTCCTTTGAGCCCCGGTGCCAAGCCGACGATCAAAAGTCGCGACTCAAGGGCACCGAACGACTTCACCGGTGCATTGTGGAAGCTCGGATAGGCTTGCCGATTGGCGGAGCGGAACTCCGACAGACGGGGACAAAGGGTGCACCCCTGGGAAGGCTCCACCGCGCCCATGGAACGATCTCAGCGAAGCCTAGACCGCTTCGTCCTCGTAGTACTCGTCTTCGTCATCGTCGGTGTAGTGGTCGTCCTCGTATCCGTCCTGACGAAGACGCTCGCCTGATCTCGATCGATCCACCGGGAGCTGTCGCGCAATCTGCGATTGCAATTCAAAGAGATCAATGAACGTGTCTGCCTGGCGTCTCAACTCGTCGGCAATCATGGGGGGCTGCGATCTGAGTGTGGAAACGACCGTTACCCGACACCCTCTTCGTTGGACGGCCTCGACCAGGCGCCGGAAATCCCCATCTCCGGAAAACAGCACGACATGATCCAAGCGGTCAACCATCTCCATGACGTCGACCGCCAACTCGATATCCATGTTTCCCTTAACTTTTCTGCGGCCGGCGGCGTCTGTGAACTCCTTCGTCGGCTTGGTAACCATGGTATAGCCGTTGTAATCCAGCCAATCGACCAGTGGACGGATAGGCGAGTACTCCTGGTCCTCGATCAGGGCTGTGTAGTAGAGCGCACGTACAAGATTACATTTCCTGCTAAAGACGTCCAGTAAGCGCTTGTAATCAATGTCAAAACCGAGGGCGCGCGCGGTCGCGTACAGATTGGCGCCGTCGATGAACAGTGCGACCCGGTCTTGGTCATGGAAGTTCATAAGTACCCTTTCTAACCAAAAGCAAACCGCAAGCTTTTGGCAATTTCGTTACCCTGATCCAAATGACGACAACAATCTACACACGCTGGGCCTCGGAATGAAGAAATCAATCGTAATTTCTTGCCCATAGATTTATGTCGTGAGGGCTGTCTCACAAGCTTCGCCGAAGAGGATGATCGCACAGTGATTCTGGTCGCTCTGGGATCCAACCTCGAGAGCCCGGTCCACGGTTCGCCGCAATGTGTTCTGGAAGCTGCCCTCGGCTCGATGCCCGCCCGCGGAATCTCAGTCATACTCAGAAGTTCGTGGTATCGGAGCGCGCCCGTGCCGCCGTCGGGTCAGCCGTGGTTCGTCAATGGGGTTGCGCGCGTCGACACTTCCCTGAACCCGGCCGAACTCCTCGCACGCCTTCATGAGATCGAGTTTCAGTTTGGCCGCCGCAGGATCGTCCGAAACGAAAGCCGTGTCCTGGATCTGGATCTGCTCGCATATGATCGGGAGCGCCTGGTTGAGGAGAGCGGTCTTGCTTTGCCACATCCAAGGATTGCAGAAAGGGCCTTTGTGCTATATCCATTAGTTGAAATTGCGCCAGAGTGGCAGCATCCGGTGTCCGGCGATACGGCCGCCGAGATGCTGCGCTGCCTCCCGGAAGGTCAGCAGATCGAGCGGATTGATTAAGTTGCTTGTCTGGATCCGATTTTGGTGCTCTTGGCAGCCCTGAGGCGGCGGTTTTGCGCCTTGTCATTTCGGTCTTCGGTCCATATATTCCGCCGCTCTGGGGCAAAGAAGGCCCCTCGACGGTTCCGTACCTAGAAAGGCTGCCGATATGGCCCGCGTAACAGTTGAAGACTGCGTTTTGCAGATCCCGAACCGCTTTGATCTTGTCATGAAGGCCGCACAGCGTGCTCGGGACATCTCAGCCGGCGCTCCGCTGACTTTGGAGCGTGACAACGACAAGAATCCTGTCGTTGCGTTGAGGGAAATCGCAGATCAGACCATTGACCTCGAGGGCCTTGGAAATGCTCTGGTTACCGGTCTTCAAAAGCAGAGCGAGCAGGACGAGCCCGAGGAGGACATCGTCGAATACGACACGCCCGTCGTGCCCCCGGCGGCCGACGGAGGAATCGGCCAGGAGTCCTTACTCGGCGTCCAGGAGAACGATCCCCCGGTAACCCCGCGGGAGCCGGAATAGCCGGCTCCATCGCCAGGGGCCAGGCCCGCTTATCTCTGAGGGTCGCAGAGCAAACTTAGGGTTGGCTGCCAGCATCCTAGCGCCTATGCTAGAATTGTTTTAATTCGTTGGCAGTAATAGGCGCGGGTCGGATACGGCATGATCCGGCAGTTTGAGCTGGTCGAACGGGTCAGAGCTTATGACCCGGGCGCGGATGAGGACGCCCTCAACCGTGCGTACGTCTATGCGATGAAGGCGCATGGCACTCAGACCAGGGCCTCGGGCGATCCCTACTTTTCCCATCCAATTGAAGTGGCCGGAATCCTCACCGATCTCAAGCTGGATACGGCTTCCATCGTCACAGCGTTGCTGCACGACGTCGTCGAGGACACCGAGGCCTCCCTTGAGGACCTGGAAGAGAAGTTCGGTGTCGAGATTGCAAGGTTGGTGGATGGAGTCACCAAGCTGGGGCGCCTTGAGCTGCAATCGGAGGAGACCAAGCACGCCGAGAACTTTCGCAAGCTCCTCGTGGCAATGTCGGAGGACATCCGTGTCCTTCTGGTGAAGCTGGCCGATCGCCTCCACAACATGCAGACGCTGCGCTTCATCGGCTCTGAGGAGAAGCGCCGCCGCATCGCACGCGAAACCATGGATATCTATGCGCCACTGGCCGAGCGCATAGGCATGCATGGCTTCAAGGATCAACTGGAAGACCTTGCCTTTGCTGAGTTGAACCGTGATGGCCGAGAGTCCGTTCTCGCACGGCTGGAGTTTCTCCGCGGCCAGGGCCAAGACACTTCAGATCGCATCGTCGGCGAACTGCGCAAAACCCTGAAAGAGGAGGGTATCGAGGCATCTGTATCCGGCCGCATGAAAACTCCTTACTCGGTCTGGCGAAAGATGCAGCGCAAGAACATCACCTTCGAGCAGCTATCCGACATCATGGCGTTTCGGGTCGTCGTTGAGACGGCTGGCGACTGCTATCACACACTCGGCTTGCTCCACAGCCGTTACCCCGTCGTTCCGGGGCGCTTCAAGGACTACATCTCAACGCCAAAACCCAACGGCTATAGCTCGCTGCACACCACCATCATCGGACCTGAGCGCCAGCGGATCGAAGTGCAGATCCGGACCTATCAGATGCACGAGGTTGCTGAGTTCGGCGTGGCGGCGCACTGGCAGTACAAGCAGGAAAACCATCAGGTTGACGGCCGGCAATACCGTTGGATGCGTGAGCTGTTGGATATCCTGGACCATGCTGACAATCCTGAGGAATTTCTTGAGCACACAAAGCTCGAGATGTTTCAGGACCAGGTCTTCTGTTTCACGCCGAAAGGAGCGGTCATCGCTCTGCCAAGTGGGGCGACACCGGTGGATTTTGCCTATGCCGTCCATTCGGAGGTCGGCGACACCTGCGTCGGTGCCAAGGTCAACGGAAGAATGGTTCAACTGCGCTCGCCGCTACAGAACGGCGATCAGGTCGAGATCATCACGTCCAAAGCGCAGACGCCTTCGCCAGATTGGGAGCAGTTTGTCGTCAGCGGCAAAGCCAAGGCCCGTGTCCGGCGATTCGTCAGGCTCAAGCAACGCGAGCAATATACCGAGCTTGGTCGCCAGATCCTCCAGAAGTCCTTTCGGCAAGAGGGCTATGAATTCTCCGAGAAGGCGCTCGGAGCGGTTCTCAAGCGGTTCAAGTCCGAGACGGTGGCCGATCTCTGCGCCGCCGTCGGGCAAGGGCATTTCACCGGTCGCGAAATCGTCATTGCGGTCTTTCCGGGGGCTAAAGATGACACCAAACAGCAGAAGGTCGTGCCCATCGGACGAGCTCGAGCGCGGCACGGAAAGGGCCAGGAGACCGCCGTTCCAATCCGGGGCCTCATTCCCGGCATGGCGGTTCACTACGCTCACTGTTGCCACCCCTTACCTGGGGATCGAATTGTTGGCATTGTGACAACCGGGAAGGGGGTCACGGTGCATACGATCGATTGCGATACGCTGGAGAGTTTTCAAGCGACGCCGGAACGCTGGGTTGACCTCTCCTGGGACGTCGATGACGGGGTCGAACAGAGGATTGGCCGGCTCCACGTCGTGATCGCCAATGAACCGGGTAGCCTGGGTGGTCTATCGACAATTATTGGTAAGAACAGCGGGAATATCAGCAATCTGAAAATCACAAATAGATCTGTGGATTTCTTTGAAATGCTTATCGACGTTGAGGTCACTAGCGTTAAGCATTTGACAAATATTATTGCCGCCCTCAGAGCGATGCCGGTGATCACATCGGTTGAGCGCGCGCGCGGTTGAGGCGGCGGCTGCCTCGAAGGCCCGGAACTGCGGCATGTTCAAACGTCGTGACCCACTTCCGGTGCTCAAGCGCGCAAGCGAGATTGTCTGGCCAAAGGGCGGATGGAAGCGCTCCGGCGCCTATGTGGCGCATCGGCTCCGGCGCCTGCCTGGAACACCCTATCGGATTGCCGCGGGCTTCGCTTCCGGCGCGGCCATATCCTTTACGCCCTTTATAGGTCTCCACTTCGTGCTCGCGGCGGTGTTGGCTTTGGTTCTGCGCGGCAATCTGCTGGCCGCGGCAATCGGTACCATCGTAGGCAATCCCTGGACATTTCCCTTCATCTGGCTGTGGATTTATAGTCTCGGAACGTGGCTCATCGGTGGCGACGACTTGACGGCGCTCCCGCAAAGCCTTTCATTTGGGTATATCTTCGAGAACCCCCTTAGGGTATTGCTGCCAATGACCGTTGGTGGTGTTCCTACGGCGATTTGTGCGTGGTTCGTGTTCTTTTGGCCGATTCAGCGCACCGTGGACCAGTACCAACGGGCCAGACGGAGCCGTATCCGTCGAAAGATCAGGCGGCTTCGCAGCATGGGCGCAAGCCTCGAGGACGCGAAAGGCCACCGGGGGGCCGCTGGCCAAAACCGGAGATTTTGAGAGGCAGTGATGAACCGGCACCTTCGACTTGGCGTCAATATCGACCATGTTGCGACGATCAGAAACGCCCGTGGCGGACTTCACCCGGACCCCGTCCGAGCGGCGCGTATGGCCGCAGCCGCCGGCGCCGATGGCATCACCGCTCACCTTCGCGAGGACCGAAGGCACATCTCCGACAGCGACATTGAACGGTTGACGGCCGAACTGGATATTCCGCTCAATCTGGAGATGGCGGCCACCGACGAGATGTTGGAGATTGCGCTCCGTCATCGGCCACACGCGGCATGCCTGGTCCCCGAGCGGCGGGAGGAGCGGACCACAGAAGGCGGCCTGGATGCGGTCGGCGGGCATAACCATCTGCAGCACTATGTCATCAGACTGCGCGAGTCCGGGTCGCGGGTTTCTCTTTTCATCGAGGCGGACAGGCCGCAGTTGGAAGCGGCAGTGTCCCTGGGCGCCCCAGTCGTGGAACTGCATACCGGTGCTTATTGCGAGGCCTTCATAGAGGATCCAAACGGGGAGCGGACGAAGAACTGCCTGCGGCGTTTGCAGGAGGCGGCAGCCGAAGCCGAGAAACTGGGGCTGGAGGTGCATGCCGGGCATGGACTGACCTTCGATACCGTCGGACCGGTCGCGGCAATTCCGGCCCTGGCAGAACTCAACATCGGTCACTTTCTGGTAGGCGAGGCGATCTTCGGTGGTCTTGACAGTTCCATTCGGCGTATGCGTGCCTTGATGGACAAAGCGCGGGCGGAAGCCGGCGGCGCCCGTTCTGCCTAGACCGGCCCGGCCAAGAACATCGCAATGATCCTCGGACTTGGCTCCGACCTGATCGATATCAGGCGCGTCGAGAAGACACTCGATCGTTTCGGCGATCGCTTCGTCGAACGGTGCTTTACCGATATCGAGCGGCGCAAATCCGATCGTCGGGCGCAGCGGGCCGCAAGCTATGCGAAGCGTTTTGCGGCAAAGGAAGCCTGTGCGAAGGCGCTTGGAACCGGGGTACCAAGACGCGGTGTCCATTGGCGCGACCTGGGCGTGGTCAATCTGCCCAGCGGAAAGCCGACAATGGCGCTGACCCGAGGTGCTGCTGCGCGTCTCGAAGAGATTACGCCGCCAGGCATGAAGGCGCAGATTGACATAACGATCACAGATGACTATCCGCTCGCCCAGGTCATCGTCATCATCTCCGCTTTGCCGGAAGAGAACTCGTCGATTGGGTCCGGGGCGGCGCAGATTGAGAAGTAGAGAGGCAATGGATAGGTCCATGCGCGATGGAGGGCCGGAGGTCGATCCGGATAGGGATGCCGAGGCGGGTGAGACCTCGGCTGGCGCTTTCATGGAGACCCTACGAACGGTTGTCATCGCCGTTCTGATCGCTTTGGGCGTGCGGACTTTTGCCTACGAGCCCTTCAATATCCCATCGGGTTCGATGGAACCGACCCTGCTTATCGGCGACTATCTCTTCGTCTCGAAGCTCTCATATGGATACAGCCGGTATTCCTTTCCGTTTAGCCCGGACCTGTTCGAGGGGAGGATCTTCTTCTCGGAGCCGGAACTCGGCGATGTTGCGGTGTTTCGGACGCCGCGCGACGACAAGACCGACTACATAAAGCGCATTGTCGGGCTTCCCGGTGACCGAATCGAGACCAGGGATGGGGTGCTTCACATCAATGGCGAGCCGGTTAAGCGGGACCGGGTCCTGCCCTCGCAACTGGCTGAGATCGACTATCCTTCTGCAGCCGGGGCCGTTTACATCGAGACACTTCCAAACGGCCGTCAGCACTTCATCCACGAGCGCTTTCTGGACCGGGGTCCCCTCGACAATTGGGGGCCGAGGACCGTCCGCCCTGGTCATATCTTTGCCATGGGTGACAACCGCGACAACAGTCAGGACAGCCGTTCGAATGTCGGGCAGATTCCGTTTGAAAACCTGGTCGGCCGTGCGGATGTGCTCTTCTTCTCCCAAGACGGCAGTGCCGCATGGTGGGAGTTCTGGGGTTGGCCCGGAGCAATACGATTTGGCCGAATTGGCGATTTGATCGAGTAGGTGTGTTGGGACCGAACTTTGGCAGGCGCTGAAGAGAATACCCTGGATCGGCTCGAAGATCGCATCAGGCATCGCTTTCAACGAACCCAGCTTCTTGAGCACGCCCTCACTCATCCGAGTGTTGCCTCGAACCCGGGCTTCCGCGGCGGCGACTACGAGCGATTGGAGTTTCTGGGCGATCGCGTTCTTGGTCTGGTGATCGCCGAGATGCTCTTCACGGAGTTTCCCGAAGAGTCAGAGGGTGAGTTGGCGCGGCGCCATGCCAAGCTGGTGCGAAAGGAGACTCTGGCGTCTGTTGCAAGGGACCTCGACCTCGGACGGTTCATTCGGCTTGAAATGGGTGTCGATGAGCGGAGCGGTCGAAACAACCCGGGCCTTCTGGCCGATGCTTGCGAAGCGGTGATCGCTGCGCTTTATCTGGATGGCGGACTGGAAGCCGTGAAACAGTTCATCGCCGCCAATTGGCAAGAGCGGATCGAGGCCGATCTCGCTCCGCCTTCAGATGCGAAGACAGAGCTTCAGGAATGGGCGCAAGGCCATGGCTTGCCCCTGCCCAGATACGTCGAAGTGGCGCGCAGCGGGCCCGCCCACGCACCTACGTTTACGGTCTCGGTGGAAGTCGACGGACGGCCGACGGTTGAGGGGCAGGGGCGGTCGAAGCGCGACGCCGAGCAGGAAGCCGCGAGGGCGCTGCTGTCGCTGCTGAGTGGAGAGCAGACTTGAGTGAGCCCTCCGCTGGGCGCCGCTGCGGCTTTGTCGCTGTTGTCGGAGCGCCAAACGCCGGCAAGTCGACTTTGGTCAATCGGCTGGTCGGGGCCAAGGTTTCCATCGTCACCCACAAGGTTCAAACGACGAGGACGAGGATTCGAGGCATCGCTGTCGAAGGTGAAAGCCAGATGGTGTTTGTCGACACGCCCGGAATCTTCAATGCAAAGCGTCGGTTGGAGAGGGCTATGGTGCAGGCAGCCTGGGCAGGGGTTGAAGACGCCGACGTCGTCCTTGTCGTTCACGATGCGAGCAAAAAAAGGGTCTCCGACGAAGCGAGGATGGTGATCACCGGGATTCCGGAAGCGTCCCGCGAAGTCGTCCTGGTGCTCAACAAGATCGACCTGGTGAAACGCGAGCGTCTGCTGGAACTCACGGCCGAGCTGTCGCAAGCCCGCGAGTTCGCGGAAGTGTTCATGATATCAGCCTCCAGCGGCGACGGTGTCGCGGACTTGAGCGAGTTTTTGGCGAGCCGCATGCCTCCAGGCCCCTGGCACTTCCCGGAGGATCAGATTTCAGACATTACCCTGAGACTGATGGCATCTGAAATCACGCGGGAGAAGCTCTTTCTCAACCTGCATCAGGAACTCCCTTATTCCCTGACCGTGGAGTCCGAGAGCTGGCAGGAATTTGACGATGGCTCGGTGCGGATCGAACAATCGGTCTTCGTAGCACGTGAACAACACAAGGCGATGTGCCTTGGCAAAGGCGGAAAGACAATCCGCGCTGTCCGCCAGGCCGCACAATCCGACCTGGAGCAGGTGCTTGGGCAGCCTGTGCATCTCTTCATCTTCGTGAAGGTCCGTGAGAATTGGATCAATGACCCTGAACGCTATCGCATGCTGGGGCTTGAGTTCGATGCATGATCCGGCCTTCAATGGACTCTTCTTGACCCACATGGGCATTCCATGAAGTGGGAAGACGATGCCATAGTCCTGTCGACGCGGCCGCACGGTGAGGCAGCCGTTGTCGCCCAATTGCTGACCCGCGATCATGGTCGACATGCAGGCTTGGTCCGCGGCGGACAGAATGCACGCCTGAAAGGTATTTTGCAGGCAGGCAATCTTGTGCGGGTGGTTTGGTCCGGCCGTCTTGCCGAACACCTCGGCAGCTTTCAGTGCGAGCTTGTCAAATCCTATGCAGCGGCAGTCATGGACGATCCCGACCGGCTCGCGGCCCTCGCATCGGCTACCGCGGTTTGTGAAGGCTCGCTGCCGGAAAGAGAGCCCCAGGCTTCCTGCTATAACGGGCTGATTGCGCTTTTCGATGCGCTCGACGGCGAACACTGGGCGGAGGTCTATGTTCGTTGGGAGATTGGCCTCCTGGCGGCGCTCGGCTTTGGGCTGGACCTCACGCGTTGTGCCGGTGGCGGAGACAATGATCAGCTTGGCTACGTCAGCCCGAAATCAGGTCGTGCGGTCTCCTTGTCCGCCGGGGGCCCCTATCGGGAGAGGCTCTTACCACTGCCGACATTTCTGGTTGGCCGGGGGCAAGGCGGGAAAGGGGAAGTCGCTGACGGGTTGGCCCTGACCGGGTACTTTCTGGGCCGGCATATTTTTCATCCCCATGACAGGGCGATGCCAAAGGCACGACAACGCCTTGCTGAACGATTTGTCGAAGCTGCCCAAGATCAGCCCAACGCCGACCAGCGGACATCTTCAGAGCAGGGTTTATGAGCGACGCTGAAATCCGCAACGACCCGGTTGTTGTCGTCGGCGCCGGCATTGTTGGTGTGTGTTGTGCGCTCTATCTGCTACGCGACGGCCATAGGGTGGTTCTGCTTGATCGGACGGCTCCGGGAGAAGGGACGTCCTTTGGCAATGGCTCCATCATCACCGAGGAAGCGGTGGTGCCAGTGCAGACGCCGGGCATTCATTGGAAGGTCCCGGCCATGCTTATGGATCCGCTGGGGCCTCTCTCTATACGCTGGAGCTACCTCCCGAAGCTGGTTCCCTGGCTGACCCGCTTTGTGGGGGCCAGTTCCCCTGCGCAGGTAGAGACCATCTCGATATCTTTGAAGGCTCTGCTGACTGGCGCGCTTGCGGCCTATGACCCGCTGTTGGAAGCAGCCGGGATTCAGGACATGGTGCGCCGCAACGGCTGGGTCTCCGTCTATGAAACGGATGCCGGCTTCACGGCCTATAAGCCGATGTTGGAACTGCAGCGTCGCCGGGGCGTCAGGTTTGACGTACTGCCGGCCGAAGAGCTGCGCCAACTCGAGCCCAGCCTCGCGCCAATCTTCAAATGGGGCGTGTTCTATCCGGATGTATCGCACACCGTGAACAACTACCGATTTGTCCAGGAATTGGCGGCTGCCTTCGTGCGGCTTGGCGGTGAAATCCGAAGGGTAAACGTTGTAGGACTTGTTCAGAAAGATGGGCATGTCAGCGCGGTTCGCACTGAGGCAGAGACTGTCTCCTGCAGTGCGGTCGTGATCGCCGCCGGAGCCTGGTCAAATGCCCTCGCCGCGCTGCTGGGAAGCAAACTGCCGTTGGACACGGAGCGAGGTTATCACCTGACCTTGCCCCATGCGGGTGTCAGCCCACGCATTCCGGTCTACTCCACCGAACGCGGTTTCGTTTGTACGCCTCTTGAGAACGGTCTGCGAATCGCTGGGACGGTGGAGTTGGGCGGGCTGGGCGCACCGCCGAACTGGAGGCGGGCGGAGAGGCTCTACGAGAATGCGAGCCGCTGGTTCCCCGGGCTGGAAAGGCGGGAGGAATCGCGTTGGATGGGCTTTCGGCCTTCCATGCCCGATTCCGTCCCGGTGATCGGACCGGCGCCAAACCACAAGAATGCCTTCTTTGCATTTGGCCATGGTCATTGCGGCCTGAGCCTCGCGGCGCGGACGGGCGAACTGGTTGCCGCGCTGTTCGCCGGCCGCGATCCCGGTATCGACATGGCTCCCTACGCTGCTGATCGCTTCTGAACTTCCGGAGACCGCGGCAAAGGATTGCTATCAGGGTTAGGTTGACTACTGTATCTGGTAGTTTCTAAGCCGATTCGCGATTGACCAATGAATAGCTCCGCTGCCGGTGAAATCCGTGAAGTCAAGCTCTCCGAGGCCCTGTCGGAGCGCTATCTGTCCTACGCCCTTTCGACCATCATGGCGCGGTCCCTACCCGATGTGCGCGATGGGCTGAAGCCGGTTCACAGACGGCTGCTCTATGCCATGAGGCAATTGAGGCTGGACCCCGGGTCTGGCTTCAAGAAGTCGGCGCGGGTCGTCGGTGATGTCATCGGCAAGTTCCATCCGCACGGAGATCAAGCGATCTACGATGCCTTGGTACGCTTAGCCCAGGACTTTTCGTTGCGGTTTCCGCTGATCGACGGCCAGGGCAACTTCGGGAACGTCGACGGAGACAACGCGGCGGCCATGCGCTATACCGAAGCGCGCCTCACCGATGTTGCGGCGGCCCTGCTCGAAGGAATCGATGAGGATGCGGTCGATTTCCGTCCCACCTACGATGGCGAAGCCGAAGAGCCTGTGGTTTTGCCGGCGGCCTTTCCCAATCTGCTGGCGAATGGTGCACAGGGCATCGCGGTGGGCATGGCGACGTCGATCCCTCCCCACAACGTGGGTGAGGTCTGCGATGCCCTGCTTCATGTCATCAAGGCCCCGAGGGCAACAATCGACAAGCTCGTTGAGCTGGTTCCCGGGCCGGACTTCCCAACCGGCGGGGTGTTGGTCGAGGCGCGCGAGAGCATCGTTGAAGCCTACAAGACCGGCAAGGGCAGCTTTCGCCTGAGGGCGCGCTGGCAGAGCGAGAGGGTCAAAGGCGGCGGATACCGCATCGTCGTGACCGAGATTCCGTTCCAGGTTCAGAAGTCTCGGTTGATCGAAAAGATCGCAGAGCTTCTCATGGCCAAGAAGCTGACCATGCTGGGCGATATTCGCGACGAGTCGACCGAGGAAGTTCGGCTGGTTCTTGAACCGAAGAGCCGAAACGTCGATCCGGACGTTTTGATGGAGTCTCTGTTTCGGCAAACCGATTTGGAGTCGCGCATCAGCCTCAACATGAACGTTCTCGATGCCGACAACACGCCGAAAGTGATGAACCTTCGCGAGGTTCTGCGGGCGTTCCTGGACCACCGGCATGAGGTCCTCATCAGGCGATCGAAATTCCGTCTCGGAAAGATCGAGCATCGTCTGGAGGTGCTCGACGGCTACCTGATCGCCTATCTGAATATCGATGAGGTGATTAGGATCATCCGCGAAGAAGACGATCCCAAGGCGCGCATGATCAAGCGCTGGAAACTGAGTGACGTCCAGGCCGAAGCGATCTTGAACATGCGTTTGCGCGCCCTGCGCAAGCTGGAGGAGATCGCAATCCGTGAAGAACACGCTGCCTTGTCCGCCGAACGAAAAGACCTGCAGCAGTTGTTGCGGAACGAGAAGCGGCGCTGGACGGTCATCGGCGATCAGATCAAGGACATCAAGGCGCGGTTCGGAGCGAAGAGCGAGCTGGGGATACGCCGAACCGAGATCGGCTCGCCGCCTTCCGACGTCGTCATTCCGTTGGAAGCGGTGGTCGAGCGCGAACCGGTGACGGTGCTCTGCTCCAGCAAGGGCTGGGTCCGCTCGTTGAAGGGGCACCAGGAGGACGTCTCGGACGCGAAGTACAAGGAGGGCGACCGGGAGCGCTTTGTGGTGCATGCGCAGACCACCGACAAGCTCTTGGTGTTTGCGACGAACGGCCGATTCTACACTCTGGGTGTCGACAAGCTGCCTGGCGGCCGGGGCTTTGGCGAGCCTCTTCGTTTGCTGACAGGCTTGCCCAACGATCAGGACATCGTCGGTCTGCTGGTCCATCAACCGGGCCGTAAGCTCTTGGTCGCGTCCTCAGACGGTCGCGGCTTCGTTGTGCCGGAAGATGAGGTCGTGGCGCAGACCAAGAACGGAAAGCAGGTGCTGAACGTCGGCACCGGAGTCGAAGCTGTGGTCTGTCGGCCGACGGAGGGCGATCATGTCGCTGTCATCGGCGAGAACCGCAAGCTCCTGATCTTTCCCCTGGACGAACTTCCGGAAATGACCAGGGGCCGCGGCGTGATGCTCCAAAGGTACAAGGATGGGGGCCTCTCCGACGCCAAGACCTTCAGCCTCGCCGAGGGCCTCAGTTGGACCGCCGGGGCCGGCCGTATCCGCACAGAGACCGATCTCCGGGCGTGGGTGGGCAAACGCGCCCAAGCCGGGAGGCTCCCCCCGAGCGGATTTGCTCGATCCAACAAATTCGGTTGATCTGCTGCATTTCTTCGTTGTCGCCGAAGACGTCGCAGCCTATAAGCGCCTATAACAAATAGAAGAAACATAAGTTGAACAGGAGTGCAGGGGGAGAGCAGGCCTTCCGGCTGGCTTGATCCGCACGAAACCGAGATCTGAACGGCTTCTTTGCCGCTCTTTGGCCTGCGGCAAGGTGTTCCGGGTGCTTGTGCCATGCCGCTGGCATGGCTATGAGCGCCTGTTTGTTGGACGGCACAAGAGGAACGCGGTGTCGACGTGAGCGGGCTCGTCGCCTTCGTAAAGCTGATCGACCGGGTCAACGAATACGTCGGCCGCGGGGTCGCCTGGCTCACTTTGCTGATGGTGTTGATCACCTTCGTCGTTGTGGTCCTGCGCTATGTCTATGCCGTCGGCTGGGTGTGGCTTCAGGAGTCCTACGTTTGGCTCCATGGTATCGTCTTCATGATGGGGGCCGGCTACACGCTTCTTCACAACGGGCATGTGCGTGTCGACATCTTCTACCGGCCCAATAGCGCCCGCTATAAGGGTATCATCGACCTGCTCGGGTCTTTGCTGCTTCTCCTGCCGTTGATCTGCGTGGTCTTCTTCGTCAGCTACGACTACGTCCTGGATTCCTGGGCTCGGGGCGAGGCCTCGCGGGAGGCGGGCGGCTTGCCGGCCCTGTTCCTCTTGAAGACCGTCATTCTCGCTTTTTGTGTGCTGATCGGGCTGCAGGGGCTGTCGCTGGGCGCGCGGAGCCTTCTGGTGCTGATGGGACATCCGGAGTTTCAGCCGGAAGAAGAAGCGGAGTCGCCCTAGGGATGGATCCGGTTCTTCTTGGCGAGATTCTCTCCCTCATCATGTTTGCCAGCGCCTGCGCGATTTTGCTGTTGGGCTTCCCGGTGGCCTTTACCCTGGGTGGGGTCGCGCTGCTGTTCGCGTTCCTCGGTTTGGCGCTCGGCATCTTCGATCTGCGCCTTCTGGGGGGGCTGGCGTCGCGTTACTTCGGCGTCATGACCAACGAGTTACTGGTCGCGGTGCCGTTGTTTGTGTTTATGGGCGTCATGCTGGAGCGATCGAAGATCGCCGAGCAGCTCCTGGAAACACTGGGGCTGTTGTTCGGCAGGCTGCGCGGCGGGCTCGGGATTTCGGTCATCTTCGTCGGCATGCTTCTGGCGGCATCGACAGGAATTGTCGGGGCCACGGTAGTGACGATGGGGTTGCTGTCGCTGCCGGCGATGCTGAAGGCGGGCTACGACCCGCGCATTGCCTGCGGCACCATCTGCGCATCCGGGACCTTGGGACAGATCATTCCCCCGTCAATCGTCCTGGTCCTTCTCGGTGATATCCTCCAAGGGGCCAACACGGAAGCGCAGCTGGCACTGGGAAACTTCGCACCGGATCCGGTCTCGGTGATCGATCTCTTTGCCGGCGCCTTTCTGCCGGGCATCATGCTGGTCTGCCTCTATATGCTCTGGGTGCTGTTCACGGCATGGCGCAATCCCGAGGCCTGTCCTCCCATAGAACGATCGGCTGACGATACCGAGGGACTGGGCGCACGGTCTTTGCGTGTTCTGTTGCCGCCTTCCGCTCTGATCATTCTGGTTCTTGGCTCCATCTTGCTCGGCGTCGCGACGCCGACCGAGGCAGCAGCCATCGGCTGCGTCGGCGCGCTGCTCCTGGCCGGGCGCGCGGTCGCTGAAGGCGAGGGGCAAGCCTGGCCGGTCTACGTGGCCGCGGCCTGCATGGTTGCCTTGGTGCCTCTGGTCACGACCTTCGACCTGCGCATGCAGCGCGATGTTGTTCCAACCGAGGACCTCGTGGCGGCGATTGTTGCAGGGGCCTGCATTCTTGCCCTGGTCTTTGGGATTGCTGTCTCTCTCGGGCGCGTCTACCGCAGCGGCATCCTGACAGAGGTCATGCAGACGACCGTGCAGATCTCCGCAATGGTCTTCGTCATCCTGCTTGGCGCCTCTGTCTTTTCACTGGTGTTTCGCGGCCTTGGCGGCGATGAGATCGTCAGCGAGGTTCTGGAGTCGATGCCCGGTGGCGCTTTCGGCGCAATGTTCGTGGTCATGGCCCTGATGTTCGTCATGGGCTTCTTCCTCGACTTCATTGAAATCGTCTTCGTCGTGGTTCCCATCGTTGGGCCGATCCTGCTGACCATGGGGCTCGACCCGATCTGGCTCGGCGTCATGATTGCGGTCAACCTGCAGACCTCCTTCCTGACCCCGCCGTTCGGCTTTGCGCTCTTCTACCTCCGGGGCGTTGCCCCTCCGGGTGTCACGACGATGGACATCTACCGCGGTGCGGTGCCCTTTGTGATCATCCAACTTGTCGGCCTGGCCCTTATCGCGGCCTTTCCCGAAACCGCGACCTGGCTACCCAAAGCGCTGTTCGGTTAGCGACCGCATCAGGGTCTCTGCCGCTTCTGAAAAATTCATCATACCGTTATGCTCGGCACCAAAGACAAGGCCGGCGGGGTTTCCCCGCCGGCCTCTTTTTTTGTGCCTGGAGGTCAGAATGAGCGGTCGTTCAGCCGACCCATTTGAAGGGCAGGCCGCGGGCATTGTAGAAGGCCTGCTCCGAGACCTTGGCAAAGGCGATTGCCTGCTTGCGGAAGGCGATGATCGAGTCCATCACTTCCCGGCTCAGCGGATCGGCCGATGCAAGATCCCCGATCACCTGTCCTGAGAGTCCGCCGAGGGCGTTCAGCACTTCGTCGGGGAACTTCTTGAGGATCACGCCGTGCTCGCTGATCAGTGTGTTGAGCGCGCCGTTGTTCCTGGCCACGAACTCGTTCAGCACATAGCTGTTGGCATAGGCGTTTGCCGCCTCCACGACGGCTTTGAGCTCGTCCGAGAGGCTTTCCCAGGCTTCCAGACTCACGAAGTTGTCGAGCAAGGTCGCCGGTTCGTGCCAGCCCGGATAGTAATAGAACTTGGCGCTCTTATAGAGACCGAAAGCCAGATCGTTGTATGGGCCGACCCATTCGGTCGCATCGATGGCGCCGGACTGCAGGGCCGGTGGGATCTCGCCGCCGGGCAGGTTCACGACATTGGCGCCGGCCGCCTTGACCACTTCACCCCCGAGCCCGGGGATGCGCATCTTCAGGCCCTTGTAGTCCTCTAAGGAGTTGATTTCCTTGTTAAACCAGCCGCCGGCCTGAACCCCGGTGTTGCCGGAGGCGAAGAACTTGCAGCCCATCTCACGGTAGACCTTGTCGGCCAGTTCCTGACCGCCGCCGAACTGAATCCAGGCATTCTGCTCCTGGGCATTGAGGCCGAAGGGGATCGAGGCGATGAACTGGCTGGCAGAGACCTTGCCCTTCCAATAGTAGGGCGCGCCGTGACCCATCTCGATGGTGCCGCCGGCGACGGCGTCCATTGTCTCAAAGGGAGGAACGATTTCGCCACCGCCGAAGACCTCGACAGTGAGTTTGCCTTCGGAGGCAAGGCCAATATATTCAGCAAGTTTGTTGGCGCCGGTGCCCAGGCCGGGAAAGTTCTTCGGCCAAGTGGTCTGCATCCGCCATTTCTTCAGGCCTTGTGAGATCGCGGGCGCTGGAAAGCTCGCGGCGGCAACGGCCCCGGTGGCGGCGGCCGCGGTCGCCGCCCGCTTCATGAATTGACGACGTTTCATTTCGTTACTCCCCGATTGACTGAACAGGGTCCTCAGCGTCAACTTGAGGTTCCCCCTAAGGACCCAAAAAGCGGCGTCTCGCGTCTATCCCAAGTGCTGGGATGAGACAACAGACAGCGAAGCCCTGCGACATTAGGCGTCAATGCACAACTCCGCAACTGGGGCATAACCCCGTTCCATCGCTCCTGGCAGAAATCAGACCTACTCGGCGATCAGCCGCCATCCGGCGGAGCCGAAGCCCTCCAGTGGTCGGAAACGTGTCTTGTAGGCCATCTTCCGGCTCTGCTCGATCCAATAGCCAAGATAGACGTGTTGGGCGCCCCTTTGCCCTGCCGCTTCCACCAGCCAGAGAACCACATAGGTCCCCAAGGAACGCCGCGATTCGCCCGGCTCAAAGAAGCTGTAGACCGCTGACGGCCCGTCCTGCAGCCAGTCCAAGAGGCACACGGCGATCAGGTCGCCCTGCTCCGTGCGAAACTCGGCCAGTCGCGTGTCGACATCGGAAGACTCAACCATTGCGCGATATTCCGCCTCCGTCATCCCCGCCATCTCTCCGTCGCCGTGACGCGATTCGATGTAGCGGCGGAAGAGAGCGAACTGTTCTGCGGTGGCTTTGGCGGCCATCATGTCGACGCTCAGGTCGGCGTTCGCCCGGGCGATGCGGCGCAGCGATTTGCCGGTCTTGAATCCCGCGACCAGAACACGAACCGGCGTGCAGGCATCGCAGTGGGCGCAGGCGGGTCGATAAGCGAAGCGGTGACTGCGGCGAAAGCCTGCGGGCGCAAGCTTGTCATAGGCGGCTTGGGCACCGGCACCACCGATTTCCGTCAGCAGCTTGCGTTCCATGCGGTTTGGCAGGTAGGGGCAGGGGGTCGGCTCCAACACATAGAAGTCCTGTAGAGGGCCAATCGACGGATTGTCCCTCACGGGTGACGTCTCGCTCCTGCGGTCCTGCCTCATACCTTTAGGCAACCTGGTCCGATGATTACCGCTTTGGTCGGAAGGTCATGGATGACGGAACTCCTCGGACTGCAACTCCGAGAATAGCTGCAATCGATCGCCGACCGACGAAGCATCTCCTACTGCGCCGCATCTCTCTCTGCTTGCTGGGGGTACCCGAAGTAGGCCAAGCCGAGCTCCGTATGGGTGCGGATCAGCTTGATCTGGATCCAGTCAATGAACTCGTGCATTCCCTTGTTGATCACCTGTTCGATGGTCGCGTCGTCGAGGACGGCGCAAAGCTCGTCCAGTTCTTCCAAGGCGCGGCTTCCCCTCTTTAGCCGATAGGTCGAGCGCAGCTCAGTCAGGCGGTCTGCGATCTCCCGTCCACAGGCCCGCACCGACCTTGGAAAGCGGGAATGAAACAGCAGGAAGCCGGCCACCGCGGTCTGGCTGATACCGCTCGGATAAACCCGCCTGAACGCGTGATAGCCGGCGGCGGACCGCAGAACGGCGTTCCACTGGCTGGCGTCAAAGGGGGAGCCCACGGCCTCCTCGCGCGGTAGCAGCAGATGATACTTTACGTCGAGCAGGCGGGTGGTCTGGTCGGCGCGTTCGATGGCGCGCCCGACCTGATAGAAGAACCAGCCCTCGTCCCTGTAGAAGGTTCCCTCGGTAATCCCGGTGTGTGTCTGGCAGGCTTCCTTGACGGAAGTACAGAAACGCGCGAGGCGCGGCTCGGTCAGTTCCTCGCGTTTGAGGCTGCGCAGCGTGTTGTAGAAGATGTTCAACTGGATCCACATCTCCGTCGAAATCAGCGGACGCAATGTCCGGGCGTTGGCGCGCGCCGCATTGACCGCTGAAATGATGGAGGTCGGATTGCTCTGGTCCAGGGTATAGAAATAGAGCACGTTCTCGGCGTCGGCCTTTGACTTACTCTCGAAGAATCGCTCCTCGTCGCTGTAGAGCTGCAGGATCGATTGCCAGTTCTGCCAGCCCCTGGAGTCGCGGCTGAAGGTCTCGTTGACGTCCAGGATACGTGCCAGATTCTCCGCCCGCTCGACATAGCGGGCGAGCCAGTAGATCGACTCGGCGTAGCGGGAAAGCAGCCTACTCAAGGACCCAGGTATCCTTAGACCCTCCGCCCTGGGAGGAGTTCACGATGATGGACCCCTTGGTCAGGGCGACTCTGGACAAGCCGCCCGGCAGCACCCAGGTCGAGCGGCCAGTGACGGCAAAAGGCCGCAGATCGACGTGGCGCGCCTTGATACCCTCTTCGGTCAGGGTCGGGCAGACGGAAAGATTGACCATCGGCTGCGCGATGTAGTTGGCGGGATCGGCCACGATGTCCGCGCGGCATTTCTCCAGCTCTTCGCGGCTCGCCCGCGGTCCGATAGTAATACCGTAGCCGCCCGCTTCGCCCACGGGCTTGGTCACCAGGTTGGCGAGGTTGTCCAGGGTGTAGGCCAAGCCCTCGCGCTCCCGACAGATGTGCGTTTCGACGTTGGGGAGGATCGCCTCCTGGTCGAGGTAGTATTGAATGATGCGGGGCATATAGGCATAGACGGCCTTGTCGTCCGCCACGCCGGTTCCCACGGCGTTGGCAAGCGCGACGTTGCCTTTCCGATAGGCCCGCATGAGGCCTCGCGCGCCGAGGACGCTCTCAGGCTTGAAGGCCTCAGGGTCCAGGAAGTCGTCGCCGACCCGCCGGTAGATGACGTGGACGGGATGTAGGCCGTCGATACTCTTCATGAAGACGCGGTCGCCTTCCACCACCAGGTCGCTGCCCTCGACCAGAGGGACGCCCATCTCGCGCGCCAGAAAGATATGCTCGAAGTAGGCCGAGTTGTAGGTGCCGGGGGAAAGCAGCACGACCTGCGGATTGTCGACGCCCTGGGGAGCCACCTCGATCAGCGCATCGTGCAGCTTCTGGCCATAGTTCGAGACCGGCCGAATGCCGATATTGGTCATGAGGTCGGGAAAACTGCGCTGCATCAGATGGCGGTTTTCGACGACGTAGGAAACGCCCGATGGGCAACGGGCATTGTCTTCGAGTACCACGAAGCGGCCATCGTCGCCGCGGACCAGATCTGTGCCGTTGATGTGCACATAGGTGCCATGGGCGACATCGACACCGCACATCTCTCGACAAAAGTTGGCATTGCCCTCAACCAGCTCGCGGGGAACGGTGCCGTCTTTCAGGATCTTTTGGTCGTGATAGATATCCCAAAGGAACAGGTTCAGGGCCGTCACCCGCTGGGTGACTCCTGACTCGATCGTCTGCCAATCTTCCGGAGAGATCACCCGGGGGATCACGTCAAAGGGCAGGATCCGGTCGATGACATCTTTCTGTGTGTAGACGGTAAAGGTGATGCCGAAGCTGTAGAGCTCCAATTCGGCGTCGCGTGCGCGGCCGCGAAGGTCGCCGAGATCAAGCGCACTCAAACGATCCCGGATGCAGTGAGTATGCTGGGCCGGCCGGCTTGGATGGCCCAGCATCTCGCAGAAGAAACCCTCGGAATCGTAGTTGGACAGAGGTCCGGAGGTCGACGTGTCCCTGTTTTCCAACTCCATTACTCCCTGCCGTCCCTCCGGTGCTGCCGAAGAACGCGCCGCCACGGCCACCGCCGCTTGTTTTCTTGAAGGAATTATTGCAGGGAAACGGCACCTGAAGCCAGCACTCAATCCGGCCCCGGCAGGGGGCACCGCCGGGCCTTACCCGTCCCGGCTGGGCCGCTCAACGGAGTGATCGCACGATCAGGGTATTCGACAAGATGTCGTGGAGTGTCCTGGCGCGGTCATTGAACAGCGCGACAAGGAGGATCAACCAAGCGGTAATGCCGACCGACAGGTAGAACAGCAGTGTAGCGACCACGGCCTGTATCCCGGTGACGCGGCGGCCGTCCCAGTTGCGGGCGACAAGACCGAAAAGGCGCATTCCGGGGGTCGCACCGCGCAGGGCCAGGAAGAGGCTGTGATAGGCCAGAGGCCAGAGGGCAAGCATGATCGCGCCCAGCGGGGCCAGCAGCCCCAATGTCAGAACGCCGATGACAGACAGGACAAACCACAAGCCGATGCCAAGTGCGGCGATCAGCACAACGTCGATCAGGTAAGCGATGCACCGCCGTCCGCGCAATCCCTCGTAGAGCCAGGGAGAGTCCGGCGCTGCGGGCGGCTCTCCCACCCAGGGTCGATTTGTGGTCACTACCATCCCACAAACCTAGGTGAGCAGGGCAGGGTTTCGCAAGCGAGAGGACGGCATCCCGCCAGCCCGACCACCAGTCCGCAGTGCTGCGGCTTAGCCGTCAGACTGGTAGACCGGTTGCTCTCCGCCAGGCGTGTTGCGCAGGAGAATGATGGAGATGCGGCGGTTTCTCGGGTTATAGGGGTCGTCTTTGATGAAAGGCTCCTGATCGGCCCGGCCGACGACCGAAGCGATCCTGGTGGGCGGCAGGCCGGCGGCGATGAGCGCGCGCCGGCTGGAGTTGGCCCGGTCGGTGGACAGCTCCCAGTTCGAATAGCCGTTGTCAGCGGCGAAGGGCGTGGCGTCGGTATGGCCCTTAATGGCGACCTGGTTGTCGAGCTTGTCGATCGCATCCGCGACGAGGGCCAGCAGTCGCTGCGTATGGCCGAACATGTCGGAGGAGCCCGAGGCAAACATCGACCGGCCCTCCTGGTCGACAATCTGAATCCGCAGCCCCTCCGGCGTTTGGTCAACCACCAGGTTCTTGGCGAAGTCCGCCAGGTCCGGGACTGACTCGATCGCTTGTCGGAGTTCGGCTTCGGCAGCCTCGAACCGCTCTTGCTCGAGTTCTTGAGCCAGCCGGTCGACCTCCTCTGGGTCTACCGCCTGGTCGGGTGCTTCCGACGGCCCTGCCAGGTTTTGACCATTGGCCGGCTTCTTGCCTTCGGTCGGATCCTCGACGGGGTCCTCGTTCTGTTCGTCGGTGTCTTCACCGGAGCCTGGAAGCGAGACCGTGACGCCCACGGGGGAGGTGTCGTTGGCCAGCGCCCCTTCGGATGTCAGGGTTCTTCCTCCCAGAACTCCGTCGGAACCGCTGGGGCTTTGGGAAACGCTATCCGGTGAAAAGGAGGCGACGGGCGTGAAGTACTCGGCAATGCCGCGCTTCTGTTCTTCGGTGGTTGCGTTCAGGAGCCAGAGAAGCAGGAAGAAGGCCATCATGGCGGTCACGAAGTCGGCATAGGCGACCTTCCAGGCGCCGCCGTGATGACCGCCGCCGCCCTTCTTGATCTTCTTGATGATTATGACCGAGCCGGCCTCGTTCGCTTCCGCTGCCATATCGGCTCAATCCATCAGGCTCAGTTGACTTGGGGGAGGGCGGAGACGGCCTCTTCAACCTCGATGAACGTCGGCCGGTCGTGACCGATCAGGGCCTTGCGGGCGAACTCTACGGAGACCGCAGGTGCCGACCCATGCATGTGGGCCAGCAGCGCCGCCTTGATGCAATACAGAAACTTGATCTCCATATCGTAGACAGCCTGGGCCTTGGAGGCGACCGGTCCCAGGAAGCCATAGGAAACCCAAACGCCCAAGAAGGTGCCGACCAGAGCGCCGCCGATGAGCTTGCCGAGGATTTCGGGGGGCTCGGAGATGGAGCCCATGGTCTTGATCACGCCCAGGACCGCCGCCACGATACCCAGAGCGGGCATGCCGTCCGACATGGTCTGTAGAGCATGGGCGACTTCGGAGTGTTCGTGGTGCACCATCTCGATTTCCTCGTCCATGAGCGCCTCCATCTCATGAGGGGAATCGGAGCCGAGGGTCAGCATCCGCAGGTAATCGCAGATGAAGGTGATGGCCGTGTCGTTGGCCAGGACACCGGGAAACTGCTGGAAGAGTGCCGAGTCCTGGGGCTTCTCGATATGTTGCTCCAGGCCCAGATTGCCTTTTGTCTTGGCGAGCTTCATAAGCTGATAGAGAAGCTGGAGAAGCTCCAGGTAGTTCTCTTTCTTGAACTGGGACCCCTTCAGGGTCTTCCCGATGGCCCCGCCGGTCGACTTCAGCACGTGGCCGGGGTTGGCAATGATGTAGGCGCCGATGGCCGAGCCGACGATGATCACCACCTCGAACGGCTGCCAGAGGACGCCCAGCTTCCCGCCCATGGCCACATAGCCGCCGAGGGTGCAGCCGATAACGGTCAGAATGCCAACGATTAGCCCCATAAAGCCCCAATCCGTGATCTATGGCTGGCGAGCGCAGTTGCTCCGAAGGTCGCGGATTTGAGTTAATAAGTGGTTTAGTTTGGGGCCCTTAGGGGTTCAGCGAGTTGGAATGCTGTGGCATTTGGCCCGAAGATCGCATTAAGATCCGCCGCGCCAGCCGAGCTTGGAACTTGCCGGATGCTGATATGAGCTTTGATTCCCTCGCCTTTCGCCAGGCTATGGGCAGATTCACCACAGGTGTCACCGTCGTTACGACCCGCAATCCCAAGGGTGGGAACATTGGCGTGACCGTTAACTCCTTCGCCTCGGTTTCGCTGGATCCGCCGCTGGTGCTGTTCTGCCTGGACAAGGCCGCTTTGAGCTTCGAGGCCTTTGGCAGGTCGGATCAGTTCGCGGTCAACTTCCTCTGCGCCGAACAGCATGCCCTCTCGGTGCGTTTTTCCACCACTACGGCGGACAAGTGGGAGGGCGTGGCCTACGATATCTGGCCCACGGATCTGCCGGTCCTGAGGGATTGTCTTGTGAATCTCGGCTGCCAGAAGGAGGCGGTGCACGAGGGCGGCGACCACGTCATCATCGTCGGCCGCGTCGACGCCTTGCGGCTCGACGGCGAAAAGAGACCTCTCGTCTACTACCAGAGCGGATATCGGGAGATCGGCGCGTCGCTTTGATGCGGCCGCTTTGTGCTCTTTCAGTCCAGCTACGCCAGGGCGTTGCGCAGGTCGGCGATTAGATCGTCCTCTCCCTCAATTCCCACCGACAGCCGGACCAGGCCATCGTTGATGCCCAGTTCGGCGCGGATCGACTCAGGGATTGAGGCATGCGTCATGATCGCCGGATGTTCGATCAGGCTCTCGACCCCGCCGAGGCTCTCCGCCAGGGCGAAGACCTCGACCCGTTCGAGGAAGCGGCGCGCGCTGTCGAGGCCGCCGCTGAGCACCGCGGTGACCATACCCCCGGGGGCATCCATCTGCTGCCGGGCCAACTCGAACTGCGTGTGGCTTTCCAGGCCCGGGTAGTAGACCTTCTCGACCTTGGGGTGGGCCTCCAGATAGGCGGCGACCGCCTGGGCGTTGCTGCAATGACGCTCCATGCGCAGCGCCAGGGTCTTCAGGCCGCGCAGGGCAAGAAAGCTGTCGAAGGGTCCCTGAACGGCGCCCACGGCGTTTTGGAGAAACGTCAGACGCTCCGCCAGTTCCGGGTTGTCGCCGACCACCAGAACGCCGCCGACCATGTCGGAGTGGCCGTTGAGATACTTCGTCGCCGAATGCATTACCAGGTCGAAACCGAGTTCCAAGGGGCGCTGAACCCAGGGCGAAGCGAAGGTGTTGTCGCAGGCTGAGAGGATGCCGTGGCGCTTGGCGATCCTGGCGACTGGCTCGAGATCGACAAGCTTCAGCAGCGGATTGGTTGGCGTCTCCACCCAGATCAGTTTGGTTTCGGGCCGAATGGCGGCCTCGAGGGCATCGGCATCCGAGAGATCGACAAAGGAGAAGGAAAGCCCGGCCGAGCGCCGCCGGACGTTCTCGAACAGGCGGTAGCTCCCGCCATAGAGGTCGTCCATGGCGACGATGTGGCTGCCGCTGTCCAGACTGTCCAGGGCGGTCGCGATGGCGGAGAGGCCGGAGGCGAAGGCGAAGCCCTGCTGGCCGCTTTCCAGATCCGCGATGCAGCGCTCATAGGCCATGCGGGTGGGGTTCTGTGAACGGCTGTATTCATAGCCCTTATGGACCCCCGGGCTCTCCTGAACGTAGGTCGAGGTGGCATAGATCGGCGGCATGATGGCGCCGGTCGAGGGGTCTGGCGACTGACCGGCGTGGATCACGCGCGTGGCGAAAGCCGGCCGGTTTCGGGATCTGGGGGAGTCAGGCATGGCGGGTCACTTCATTCGTCTGCGAAGGTGGTTCAGCAGGTCGATGCGGGTGATCAGGCCCTGGAACTCGCTGCCGTCGAACACGATCGCGACGTGATCTTTCGCGAAGATGGGCAGCAAGGTATCGATCGGCTGATCGGCGCCGATGGTTTCGAGCTTGGCGGTCATGGCGCTGGACACCGGCTCCTCGAAGCGCGCGTCGTTTCCGAACACGCGCATGAGGATGTCGCTTTCATCGATGATCCCCGCCACCTGGCCGGCCCCGTTGAGGACGGGGAGCTGCGAGATATCGTAGAGCTTCATGCGGCCGTAGGCGACCAGTAGGTTGTCGTCGGGCGCCACTGTGACGGTTCCGTGCTCGTCATGCCGGCGGCTGATCAGGTCGCGCAGGTCCCCCTTCTGCTGGCGCTCAATGAACCCCTGATCGACCATCCAGTAGTCATTGAACATCTTCGAAAGGTACTTGTTGCCGCTGTCGCAGACGAAGGTAACCACCCGCTTCGGTTCGCTTTGCTCGCGGCAGTAGCGCAGCGCCGCTGCAATCAATGTGCCCGACGAAGAGCCTGCGAGAATCCCTTCGATGCGCAGCAGGTCTCGCGCCGTCGCAAGCGACTCGTCGTCCGGAATGGTATAGGCCTTTTTGACGTTGGAGAGATCGCAGTTGTCCGGCAGGAAGTCCTCGCCGATGCCCTCGACGATCCAGCTGCCCACGTCATCCTTCAGGACGCCGGTCCTGACGTAGTCGGCCAGGATCGAGCCTTCCGGATCGGCCAGGACCATTTCCGTCTTGTCGGAGACCGAGTCGAAGAAGCGGGACAGTCCGGTGATCGTTCCGCCGGATCCCACGCCGCAGACCATGGCATCCAGGTCATGGTCCATCTGCTCCCAGATCTCCGGGCCGGTGGTTGTCTCGTGCGCCACGGGGTTTGCCGGATTGGAAAACTGGTCGACGAAAAAGGCACCCGTCTCGTTGGCGATGCGCAGGGCCATGTCCTGGTAGTATTCGGGATGCCCCTTGCCCACATCCGACCGGGTCAGGAGCACCTCGACGCCCAGCGCGCGCAGGTGAAAGATCTTCTCCTGCGCCATCTTGTCGGGAACCACAAGCGTGAGGTGGTATCCCTTCTGCGCCGCGACCAGGGCGAGGCCCAGGCCGGTATTGCCGGCGGTGGCCTCGATGAGCTTGCCGCCGGGCTTCAGCGTGCCGTCCCGTTC
Source organism: Anaerolineae bacterium (assembly GCA_028285185.1). Taxonomy (GTDB): domain Bacteria; phylum Pseudomonadota; class Alphaproteobacteria; order DSM-16000; family Inquilinaceae; genus JACKIG01. Next base: position 38,273 of record JANQQD010000018.1, read on the forward strand.
GGCCGCCTCGATCATGGAACGGCCGATCCGGTCCTTGATGGAGCCGCCGGGGTTCTCGCTCTCCAGCTTGAGAAAGAGGCGGCAGGGCCCGGTATCGATCTTGGCCACCTCGATCATCGGCGTGTCGCCGATCCGGTCCATGACGCTATGGAAGACGGCGCCGCTTGGGGCCATGGTCGGTTCCTCCCGAATTGATCAGCGACGACTTGCAGGCATGGTCGACCTATCCCCTAAGGGATTAGCCCTCTGGCCGCAAGGCCCGGCATGACCAGGGTGGCGGGAAGGGCGCTTCAGAGGGTTCCCTGGGCCGAATGGTCCGAGAGGACCCGCGTGGGAAAGCCATCGGATCTGAGAAGATCCACGACCTCGGCGACATGTTCGCTGTTGCGGGTTTCCAGAACCACGTCGATGTCGGCCTGCTTGGCCGGCACATCGTAGAACAGCCTTTGGTGATAAACCTCGATGATGTTGCCGCCGGTCTTGCCGATGATGCTGGCGATGCGCGCCAGCACCCCCGGCTGGTCGACGATACCGATGCGCAGGCGCACCATGCGCCCGTCGCGGATCAGTCCACGGGTGAGGATGCCCGACAGCAGCTTGAGATCGATGTTTCCACCACAGATCACCGCGACCACCTTGCGGCCCGCGAAGCGCTCCGGATCCGCCAGGATCGCCGCGACCCCGGCTGCCCCGGCGCCCTCGACAACCAGCTTCTGCTCCTCGGCAAGGCGGTGGATGGCGCCTTCGATGTCGCTCTCGGCAACGACCACGATGTCGTCCACGAGCTTCTCGATGATCGCCTTGGTCAGTTGGCCCGGAACCTTGACAGCGATGCCGTCGGCCAGGCTCTGACCGCCCGTCATGGTCGCGGTGCCCCGGATGGCATCGGTCATCGAGGGAAAGAGCTCGCTCTCAACGCCGACCAGTTGGATCTCTGGGTTCGCGTCTTTGGCGACCGTGGCGATCCCCGACATGAGGCCGCCGCCGCCGATCGGCACCACGATGGAGTCCACATCCGGGCAGTCTTCCAGGATCTCCAAGCCCACGGTGCCTTGCCCTGCGATGACGTCGGGATCATCGAAGGGGTGCACGAAGGTCAGCCCCTCTTCTTCGGCGATCTGACGGGCCGAATGGGCGGATGCATCGAGCGTATCGCCGGTGAGCATGATGCGCGCGCCAAAGGCACGGGTTCGCTCGACCTTGGAGAAGGGGGCGAACTCCGGCATGACAATGGTCGCCGGGATGCCCAGCCGCTGGGCATGATAGGCGACCCCCTGGGCATGGTTGCCGGCGGACATCGCGATGACCCCGCGTTGCGCTTCCTCCTTCGAGAGCTTGCTGAGCCGGATGTAGGCTCCCCGGTCCTTGAAGGAGCCGGTGTGCTGCATGTTTTCGAGCTTCAGCAAGACCTCACAGCCCAGGCGCTCAGAGAGTCGGCCGGCCGGGACCAAGGGGGTCCGGACCACCTTCCCGCGCAGGCTCTTGGCCGCTTCGTGGATCTCTTGAAGGGTCGTGGTCATTCCTGCCTTCCCAAAGCCGGACCGCTTCTGCGGCGGTTTCGGCGGCCGGCGCTTCGGCGCACGGCTCTGCGGCCCCTATTCTCGCGCGGGCAGGAGCCTTAGCTGTTCTGCCACCGCCCAGGTTTCCGGGGCTAGCGACACATTGAGGCCGTCGGCCCAGCGGCGGGATAGACTGCCGTAGAAGCGGGACAACGGATTGCCGGACTGGCCGGTGGCGACCATGAACCGCGAGCGGTCCAGGTCCGCCAGGTCGTAGACCGCGCGGTAGCCGGCCCCATGAACGTTCTCGAAGAGACGGTCCGAAGGGCCGCCAAGCCGGGCGGAGGCCCGGTTGATGGTCTCGTTGCCGCCGTCGCTTTCGATCCGGCGGGAAAACAGCCGGTTGACCACGGGGATTCGGCTGAGGACGGGGTGAGGGAAGCGGGCGGCATGGGCCGCGCCCCAACGCCAATCGTCCATGTCATGGCCGAACCGCCCGGAGAGATGATCCAGGGCGAGATCCAAGGAAGCCGCAATCTGCGCGTCGCAGGTTTCTTCAACTTCGGTGTCGGTGTTGTCGCACCAGAGGCTATCCTCGCCGATCAGGCGCTCGACGGTGTAGAGCCCGCCATTGAGGAACTCCCGATAGTCCTTGCCCAGCTCGTCAGCCAGGAGCTCGCGGCTGAGTGCCCAGATCCAAGCCTGCAGAATGAGGGGTTCCGGTGCATTGCGGTGCATCCGCAGGTCCCAGGTTCGCAGCATGGTCATTGCCGCGGCGGCACGGTCACCATTGGGTGGGACGGACAGCAGGCGCGGCAGGATACGGCGGGCTCCGTTTGCGACGATATCCTGCTGCAGGATGACCGAATCCAACACATCGTGTTCGGCACCCTTTCCGGTCAGCTCGCCGACAATGCGCTCGGCGCGATAGGGCGGCGGCCAATCGACGGCGATCAGGTGGGGGTAGCTGTCGGGGACGACCTTGTTGTTGGCATTCACCAATCGGCCGCTTTTCGGGTTGAGCGTCGCGGGCAACTCGTCGAAGGGAACGTAGCCGATCCAGTCGAATTCGCCGCTCCAGCCCGGGACCGGATGCTGGCCGTCGCCGGCGCGGCGAATCGGGATTCTGGCCGGCGCGATGAAGCCGATGTTTCCGTCGATATCAGCATAGAGAAAGTTCTGTTGCGGGGAGTGGAACTGACGCAGGGCCGCGCGGAACTCGGGCCAATTCTCCGCATGATTGATGCCGTAGAGCGCATCGGCGGTGCGGTCGTCTCCGCGCAAGGCGGGCCAGGAGAGCGCGAGCACGGCGCCGGTTTCGGAAGAGCCGGCTTGGATGACATCGCTCATCACGGGGCCATGGCGGGTTTGGCGGACGGTGAGGCGCACCGCATCGCCATTGCGGACTCGGATCACCTCGTCGCGGATCTCGAAGGGCAGAGGGCCCTCCGGCGCCTCGTAGCTGTTGGGATCACCCGGCGCAAGGCGCTCGATGAAGAAATCCTGGGTATCGCCGTGGGTGCTGGTCAGGCCCCAGGCCAAACGTCCGTTGTGGCCAAGCACCAGGAAGGGGACACCCGGTGCCGTGGCACCGACCAGCGTGACTCCAGGAGCCTCCAGCCTGGCCAACATCCAGAAGCCCGGGGAGTCCAGGGACAGGTGTGGATCGTTGGCGAGGACCGGCTTGCCGCTTGCGGTTCGAGATCCGTCGATGGCCCAGGCGTTGGAGGCGCCGTTTGGCTCGGCCCAGGGGGGCAGAATCGTGGCCAGTTGCTCGGCAACCACCTGGTCCACAAGCCGTGCACGGCTTTGCAGGGTCAAGGGGCCGTCTTCGGGGTAGCTGGGCCAAAGCGCTGCGATCTTCTCGGGGCTGAAGCGGCCGGCCAGGCGTGCCCTGCTGAGCTCTGCCCGCCAGTTGTCGGAAAGATTCAAAGCCATCATTCGGCCCCAGAGCAGCGAGTCCACCGCGCTCCAGGGCTTGGGGCTGTAGCGTAGGATCTGGAACTCGAGCGGCAGGGGGCCTTGGTGGCTGGTCAGGAAGGCGTTGACTCCCTCCGCGTAGGCCTCCAATGCGTCCCGAGTTTCTGCGGTCAGTTGTTCCAGGTTGGCTTCGGCGACCTGGCGAAACCCCAGAGTCCGGAAGAGGCGGTCGAGATTCAGGGTCCTCTCGCCAACCACTTCCGAAAGCTCGCCGCCGGCGGTGCGGCGCATGAAATCCATCTGCCAGAGGCGCTCTTGGGCATGGACGAATCCGAGGCCGCGATAGAGATCGAGCAGGTTTTCTGCGCGGATGTTGACCAGCCCGTCGCGGTCTCTGAGGACGGTGACTTCCGCATCAAAGCCGGCGAGCCTGAGATCTCCCTCCGTTTTGGGAAGCGAGCCCAGCAGCCACAGGTAAAGACCGCCCGCGGCAACCACCGCCAGGCCGGCGATGCCGACGCAGACGTAAAGCAGGCCCTTTAAGAGTTTCCGCATCCCGACCCAATCGCCTTTGGATGTCTCTGGCTCACAGTTGCCGGTTCCCGGGCCTCGCCAGCCTCCGCTGAGGTCCGCTGGCCTTCATGGGAGGCTCCCGCCTTCAACTTCGCAGGAAAGACGGGTAAGGCATTCCCGCGCAAGGGGCAATAGCATGGCCGCACAAGGTTCCAAAAAGGTTATCGTCACGGTGCCGGCCGGTAACACTTTGATTGCCACCACCAAATTCGCAGCCTCCGCAACCCTGGCCGGCGTCGAGAGACTGGCGGCAGGGGGCTGTATCGGCGCCGATTTGAGCTGAATCATTCCGCGGCCGGCAAGCGTCTGATAATCCATAACAACTGGATCAATACCGGCAGGGGTCGCAGGCGATGAACAAGGCGATCCTCAAGTGGTTGCCCGCCCTTTTGATCGGCATTCTTCTGCTTGGTTTCCTGGCGAACCTTCAGGAGCGGGCCACACCGTCGCAGCGCGCGGCCGAAATCTCCTACAGCGCGTTCAAAACTCTGCTGGAGGAGCGCCGGGTGACCGACGTGGTCCTGGAGGGCGAGACGGCCTCCGCGGCTTTGCGCCGGGAGCCTGGGGCCGGCGAGAGCGATCCCATCGAATGGGTCGTCGCAAACCTCCCGCCGATGCAGGACCCCAATCTGCTTGAGCTGATTGAGGAAAGCGGGGCCACGCTTACTGTTAACCCCTCATCGAGTGAGGGGGGGAGCTTGCTCGTGGGCCTGCTTCCCTGGCTGCTCTTTCTGGCATTGTATTTCTGGTTCTGGCATCGCATGCAGAACAACCTTGTCGGACGGTTTGGTGGCCGTGAACCCTCAGATTTTCTCTCCGGGTCAGCCAAGAAGGAGACCAAGACCCCGCGCCGCGTCACCTTCGACGATGTTGCCGGCCAGGATGCGGCGAAACGGGAAGTCAGCGAATTGGTCGACTTCCTGAAGGATCCCGAGCGCTACCGGCTGCTGGGCGCCGAGGCGCCCCGTGGGGTGCTGCTCATGGGACCTCCCGGAACCGGCAAGACCCTCCTGGCACGTGCGTTGGCGGGAGAGGCGGGGGTCGCCTTCTACCACACCTCGGCTTCCGAGTTCATCGAGATGTTCGTGGGGGTCGGCGCCTCGCGGGTTCGCAAGATGTTCGAAGAAGCCAAGAAGCGGGCGCCCAGCATCATCTTCGTCGACGAACTCGACGCCGTCGGCCGTGTGCGCGGTACCGGCCTGGGGGGCGGCAACGACGAGCGCGAGCAGACCCTCAATCAGATCCTGGCGGAAATGGACGGCTTTTCCGGACACGAGGCGGTGATCGTGCTCGCTGCCACCAACCGGCCGGATGTCTTGGATCCGGCCTTGCTGCGACCCGGCCGTTTCGATCGGCATGTGACCCTGGAGCTCCCGGACCGCGAGGCCCGTGCGGCCATTTTGAAGGTCCATACGCGCAACGTCCCGCTGGCCAAAGACGTCGACCTGCCGCTTCTGGCTGCCTCCACGCCCGGCTTCTCCGGGGCCGACCTGAAGAACCTCGTCAACGAGGCGGCCATGGCCGCGGCCCGTGCCGGTGAACGCGCCATCGCGATGCGGCACTTCGATGACATGCGGGACAAGGTGGTCATGGGGTCTGTCCGCAGTCTCGCGATCCGCCCGGAGGAACGTCACCGTCTCGCGGTGCACGAGGCCGGCCATACGGTGGTTGCCCACTTCCTGCCAACGGCCGATCCAATCTACAAGGTCACGATTATTCCCCGGGGGCGGGCGCTGGGCGGCACTCATATGCTGCCGGAGGAGGAGCGCCATACCCTGCCTCTGGACTACCTGAAGGATCGCCTGGCCGTCCTCCTAGGCGGACGGACCGCCGAGCAGGAGTTGCTCGGGGACGTGAGTTCCGGGGCCGACGACGACATCCAGAAAGCCACCCAGTTGGCCCGGGCGATGGTTTCACGCTGGGGCATGTCGGACGAGATCGGCCCGGTCGATCTGCGGCAAAGCGATGAGCATCCCTTCCTGGGCCGGGAGATCGCCCAGCCGCGGCGGTTCAGCGAGACCACGGCCCACGAAGTCGACAGGGCTGTCTCGGACCTGCTGCAGGAGGCGGCAGCCAGAGCCGCAACCATCATCAAGACCAACGGCAGGGGCATGGACCAATTGGTCCGGCGCCTCGAAGAACGCGAAAGCCTCGGCGCCGAAGAGATAAACGCCTGCCTGGGGCCGGCCATGGACCAGGGCTCGGCAGCGTGATGCCGGCGTCCCTGTAGGCCGCCGCCCGGGTGCGACCGGCGCCGATTGCCGCTTGCAGGTAAAGAGGCCGCTTTCTATAGATGGGGGACCGGTGCTGCCCGCGGGCGGCACGACTTCGCAATCACGCTATGGGTTCCGATCGTGGCGGTCGAGAAAGGTCAGTTTCCCGATGTGGCCGCGGTCGCCCGCGCCCTCTCTCCAAGCTATCCGGTGTACTGCCTGCGTCCTGAAGTGCTCGCGGAAACGGCGCGGCGTTTCATCAGCCAGTTCCCCGGCACCGTTCTCTACGCCGTCAAGTGCAACCCCCACCCCCTGGTGCTGTCGGCGCTCTACAAGGGTGGTGTGAGGCATTTCGATACTGCGTCGCTCACAGAGATCGCGCAGATCTGTGACACCTACGCCGATGCCCATGCCTACTTCATGCACCCGGTGAAGGGGCGGGCGGTGATCAAGTCGGCGAGTTCCGTCTACGGCATCCGCCATTTCGTCATCGATCATGAAGACGAGCTCAACAAGGTCATTGACGTGGCCGGCGTCGACGGCACGGTCATCGTGGTGCGCGTGGATACGCCGCCGGCGGACGATGCCCTCTATCACCTTGCCGCAAAGTTCGGCGCCGATGCGGGCGAGGCTGCACGCCTGATGACCCTGGCGAAGGAGCGTGGTTGCAAGGTCGGTCTGGCCTTCCATGTGGGATCGCAGTGCCGCAGCCCCGATGCCTATGCCGAGGCCCTGGCGGTGATCGGCGAAGTGATCGACATGGCCGGGTTCCAACCCACCTGCCTGGACGTGGGTGGTGGCTTTCCCGCGGCCTACGGTGATCGTCCCACTCCGCCGCTGGAAGACTACATGGCGGCCATCCGCGGCGGCCTGAAGGAGCTGGATCTGAGTCCCACAGTGGAGGTCATGGCCGAACCGGGCCGGGCGCTGGTGGCGCATGGCTGCTCGCTGCTGACCCAGGTCCAGTTACGCAAGGGCGACCGTCTCTACATCAACGACGGGATCTACGGCAGTCTCTCGGAGATGTCGCAAGTCGCCGTGCGGCTGCCCACCCGACTCATTCGTCTGGACGGTCCGGTGTCAGAGATGGCCGGGGAGTTCGTGCTGAACGGACCGACCTGTGACTCCCTCGATGTCCTCCCGGGGACCTTTACGCTGCCGGCGGACGTGAGGGAGGGCGACTGGATCGAAATCGATCAGATCGGCGCCTATTCAAACGCTCTGGCGACGCGGTTCAACGGCTTCCATCCGGAGACTTTCGTCCAGGTCTTCGATACGCCGCCGGCATTGGCGGCTGCCTGATTGCCATGGCGGAGCCCGATCAGAACCAACTGCTCTGCCTGTCGAAGACCGGCTTTCATGCGCTCCATTACCGCTGCTTCGGCCCGGAAGAAGCGCATCCGGTGATCTGCGTGCATGGTCTCGGTCGCAACGCGCGCGACTTCGATTTCCTCGCCGGCCTGCTTGCCGCCCACGGGCGGCAGGTCGTCTGCCCGGATATTGTCGGCCGCGGGCAGAGCGACTGGCTGCGCGATCCCATGGACTACGGCTATCCGCAGTACCTCTCGGACATGAGCGCCCTCATCGCCCGCTTGAACTGCCAGTCTGTGGACTGGGTCGGAACCTCCATGGGCGGCCTTATCGGAATGATGCTGGCTGCCATGCCGGGCAGTCCGATACGGCGCTTGGTGATCAACGATGTCGGGGCCTTCATCCCCAAGGCGGCGCTGCAGCGCATTCTCGGCTACTTTGGCGCCGATCCGATCTTCTCGAGTTACGATGCGGCGGAGGCCTACCATCGGGAAATCTATCGCAGTTTCGGCGATCTGACGGCGGCACAGTGGCGCCACTTGGTCGAGACCTCGCTGCGCCAGGAAGGAGCCAACTGGCGTCTCCACTATGACCCGCGCATTGCCGAGCCGATGCGGGCCCAAGAAGTGACCGATGTCGATCTCTGGCCGGTCTGGCAGGCCATCACCTGCCCGGTCCTGTTGCTGCGGGGTGCTGAGTCCGATCTGCTGTTGAAAGAGACGGCGGAGGAGATGACCAGGCGCAGGCCCCAAACCGAGTTGATGGAGCTTCCCGGCTGCGGCCACGCCCCGCCGCTTTTGGATCCGGTCCAGGCTGAGCCGGTTGTCCGCTGGCTGGCCGCCGAGCCCTGAGGCAAAGGGCCGTGGATGCATGTTCGCCGTGCCGGCCGCATCGCTCCACCACGCCTGCGTCCTTTCGTGCCTCGGCGTTTCAGCCGCGCCCTCCGTGGATCGGGGGTGATCTTCAGACCATCCGGAACTTTTTGCGCCGCCCGGCCATTGACTTCCGCGCCTGGCCGGAACGCCGCCTCGAACTGGCCATGTGCGACGGCAGCGGCGACCGTCTCCTGGCGACGCTGCACATGGGCTCAGCGGCGCCCCGCGGTCTGGTGGTTCTGGTCCATGGTCTCACCGGCTGTGAGGACAGTTTCTACATTCGCATTTCGGCGCGGTTCTGGCTGGAGGCCGGCTACTCCGTCCTGCGCCTGAACCTGCGCGGTGCGGGCCCCTCGCGGCCGCTGTGCAGGCAACAGTATCACGCCGGGCGAAGCGAGGATTTGCGCGATGCGCTCCAGGCTCTCGGTGAGACCGGCCAGGATCTTTTTGCCGGCGGGGTCTTCCTTGTCGGCTACTCCCTGGGCGGCAATCTCCTGCTCCGCTTTCTCGCCGAGGAGGCCGGCGCATTTCCCGTCGCCGCAGCGGCAACGGTGTCGGCGCCCATCGACCTCAAGGCTGCGCAGGAGCGGATCATGGCGCCGCGCAACTGGGTCTATCACCGCTATCTGCTGACCCGGATGCGCAGGGAGGCCCTTGCCACCCCGGTGCCGCCGGACGAAGCGCCGCGGCGCGCGATCCTGAACGCGGAATCGGTCTACGCTTTCGACGACCGTGTCGTCGCTCCGGCCAACGGTTTCGCCGGTGCGGAGGACTACTACCGGCGCTGTTCGGGTCTCCGGTTTCTTCCCGATGTCGCCGTTCCCACCCTGGTCGTCCATGCCGAAGACGATCCCTGGATTCCGGCAGGTGCGCATCGCCGTTTCGATTGGAGCGTAAACCCGCAGCTTCGGCTGGCAATGACCTCCGCCGGCGGCCATGTCGGCTTTCATGGCCGCGGCCATGCGGTGCCCTGGCACGACCGGGAGATCGGCCGCTTCTTCGACCAGGTCGCTGGCAACCCATAGACAAGAAAGGGCCGGCCGGAGCTTCCGCTGCCGGCCGGCCCAATTCAAAAGCGTAAGCCTCAGGAGCCGTTGGGCTGCCTCACGATCCGCATGTAGGGCTTGACCTCGTTCCAGCCGTCGGGGAACAGGGTCTTGGCCGCTTCGTTGTCGACCGCCGGGACGATAATGACGTCCTCGCCCTGCTTCCAGTTCACCGGCGTCGCGACCTTGTGGTCGGCGGTGAGTTGCAGGGAGTCGATGACCCGCAGGACTTCGTCGAAGTTCCGGCCCGTGCTCATGGGATAGGTGATCATCAGCTTGACCTTCTTGTCCGGGCCGATGACGTAGACGTTGCGCACTGTCGCGTTGTCCATCGCCGTGCGTCCGGTCGCGCTGTCCCCGGCACTGGCGGGCAACATGCCGTAGAGCTTTGAGACCGCCAGGTCCGAATCGCCGATCATCGGATAGTTCGGTGCGGTGCCCTGGGTCTCTTCGATGTCCTTGGACCAGCGGTCATGGTCATCGACGGAGTCGACGCTCAGGCCCATAATCTTGACGTTTCGCTTATCGAACTCCGGTTTAAGCTTGGCGACATAGCCGAGCTCGGTGGTGCAGACAGGGGTGAAGTCCTTCGGATGGGAAAACAGGACAGCCCAGCTGTCGCCGATCCAGTCGTGAAAGTTGACTTTCCCTTCGGTCGTATCCGCCGTGAAGTCCGGTGCGGTATCACCCAATTGTAACGCCATGATTTTCTTCCTCCGTTTGAGAGGCTGCTTGCCATTGCCTGTGCGGAGCGCCCAAACAACACCAGCGCCCGCTTGTTTACTACTACGAAATCTGGTTACTCCGGCGGCCTTTGCAAGCCTCAGCGACGCTGCAGAAGCGAGGCCACTTCCGGCGCAAGATAGGTCAAAACCGCATCGGCGCCGGCCCGCTTGAAGGACAGGAGGCTTTCCATCACCGCCTTGTCGTTGTCCAGCCAGCCGTTGGCCGCGGCCGCCTTGAGCATCGCGTACTCGCCGCTCACCTGGTAGGCCGCTGTCGGCACGGCGAAGGTATCCTTGACCCGGCGAATGACGTCCAGATAGGGCATGCCGGGCTTGATCATCACCATGTCGGCGCCTTCCTGCAGATCCAAGGCGACTTCGCGGAGTGCCTCGTCGCTGTTCGCTGGATCCATCTGGTAGGTCTTCTTGTCACCCTTCAGACTGCTCCCCGAACCCACCGCCTCGCGGAAGGGCCCGTAGAAGCAACTGGCGTACTTGGCGGCATAGGCGATGATACCGACATCGGTGAGTCCGGCGCCGTCGAGCGTCTGGCGCACGGCGCCGACCCTACCGTCCATCATGTCGGAGGGGGCGACCACGTCACAGCCGGCCTGCGCCTGAACCAGCGCCTGCCGGCACAGCAGGTCGAGCGACTCGTCGTTGACGATCCGGCCCTCGCGGACCAGGCCGTCGTGACCGTCCGCGTTATAGGGGTCAAGGGCGACGTCGCAGATGACCCCGACATCTGGAAAGGCCTGCTTGATCTGACGCACCGCCCGGCAGACCAGGTTGTCCGGATTGACCGCTTCCCGGCAGTCGGAAGTCTTCAGCGCGTCCTCTGTATAGGGGAAGATCGCGACGGCCGAGAGGCCCAGTTCAGCCCCCTGGCCCACGGCGTCCACGAGACAGTCGAGCCCCAGCCGATCCACGCCGGGCATAGACTGCACAGGGGTGCGTCCGGAACCGTCGTGAACGAAGATCGGCCAGATCAGGTCTTCCGCCGCGACCCGGTTCTCCGCAACCATGCCGCGGACCCAGGCGGCGCGGCGGTTGCGGCGCATGCGCACCCGGGGAAAGGCACCCATATGGTCGCTCTGGTCCTCCCGCGCGGGCGGATTGGCATCAGGCAGCGCGCGCAGCGGCAGCGGGTCTTTTTTCGGCAACTGGGTCATAACCTCTCCTGGCCGCCTGTAATGTGGGGCCCGCCCAGTCTTCATGTTGGGCTGCTTGAGAGTTTAGTCCTGCAGCAGAGGCGCAACAAGCGCCGCCGAAGAGGGGCCGGCCGGCCCAAGCTACAGTCTGCTGCTGATCCGGCCGGCCTGCCCCTTGGGGCTGTGCTACTCCGCCGCCGAGGAGGGTGGAGGCCGGACCACGCAGCGGTCTGCTGCAGATCCGGCCGGCCTGCCCCTTGGGGCTGTGCTACTCCGCCGCCGCCGCGGTTCCCTTGGCCGCCGTCAGGGCCTGATCCAGGTCGGCAAGGATGTCGTCGATGTGCTCGATCCCGATGGACAGACGCACATAACCGTCGGTGACGCCGGTGGCCAGCTGCTCCTCGGGGGCAAGCTGGGAGTGCGTTGTCGTCGCCGGATGGATGGCCAGGCTGCGGGCATCGCCGATATTGGCCACGTGATAGAACAGCTTCAGGGAGTCGATGAAGCGTCTGCCGGCCTCTGTGCCGCCGGCCAACTCGAAGCCGACCAGCCCGCCGAACCCGCCGCTCAGATAGGCATCCGCCCGGCGCCGGTTCTCGCCGTCTTGCAGCGAAGGATAGATGACGTTGGTCACGTCGGCATGGCCGTGCAGGAACTCCGCCACGGCGGCCGCGTTGCGGCTGTGCTCGCGGATGCGCAGGGGCAGGGTCTCGAGACCCTGGATGAACTGGAAGGCGTTGAACGGGCTCATGGCATAGCCGAGGTCCCGCTGCAGGGTGACCCGCGCCTTCAGGATGTAGGCAATCGGTCCCAGGGGCTTGGCCGCCTCGGTCCAGACCGCGCCGTGATAGCTCGGGTCCGGCTGGGTGAGCAGGGGGAAGCGCTCGGCATGCTTCTCCCAGTCGAAGGTGCCGCCGTCCACGAGCAGCCCGCCGATGGAGGTTCCGTGGCCGCCGATGTACTTGGTGGTCGAGTAGACGACGATATGCGCACCATGCTTGAACGGCTGGCAGATGATCGGCGCGGCGGTGTTGTCGACGATCAGCGGAATACCCAGTTCGTTGCCGATGGCCGCGACTTCGCCGATCGGGAAAACCGCCAGCTTGGGGTTGGGCAGCGTTTCCGCGTAGTAGGCGCGGGTGCGCTCGTCGCTGGCCCGGCGGAAGTTCTCCGGGTCGCTCGGGTCGACAAAGCGCACTTCGATGCCGAAGGTGTTGAAGGTGTTGGCAAAGAGGTTCCAGGTGCCGCCGTAGAGGTCGGTGGAACTGACGATGTTGTCCCCGGAGCGGGCGATATTCTGGATTGCGATGGCCGACGCCGCCTGTCCCGAGGACAGGGCGAGGGCGGCGGCACCGCCCTCAATGGCGGTGACGCGCTGCTCCAGCACATCGCAGGTCGGATTCATGATCCGGGTGTAGATGTTGCCGAGTTCCTTCAGGGCGAAGAGGTTCGCCGCATGCCCGGTGTCCTGAAACTCGTAGGACGTCGTCTGATAGATCGGCACCGCGACGGACCCGGTGTGCGGATCGCTGCGATAGCCGGCATGGAGCGCCAAAGTCTCCGGGTTGGCGCTGGCAAGTTTGGAATCTGTCATCTCAGGGCCCTTTCGCTTCAGGTGTATTCCGTTCCCATTTCCCCGAGGGGCCCCACGCTGACGTGGCGCTTTAGCTTTTGGTCACGCGGAGCAAGCTACCCCTCAAATCGCCGCGGACCCGCTTGGCGGGTCTGGCCGCTTCGATTCAGCCCACATACCAAAAAAGACCGCCACGGCTTCACGGGCGGTCTCTACCACTCGTTTAGCCGCATTTCTTTGGCGCCCGCAAGCTGAGAACAAATCGGCGCATGACCGTGAAGGAACGCTCAACGAGATGCTTTGTCAAGGTCGTTGTGCGCCGGCGATCCAGGCAGTCACCTCTCCCCGGAGGCGCGGCGTAGCGGATTGACCTCCGAGTCAATATGTCCGACAACTAATACGGATTTGCGTAGATAAATCTATCAACTATTAATAGAAACAAAGCTGCCGCTGGATTACCGGGAAGAGGAAACGGATGCAGCCTCCCAAAAGCGATGAACCAGAACTCGAGGTCTATCGGTTGAATGGGGACCAATTTGTCGATGACGGCGGTCAGCGCCTGGAGGACTGTCACGCAGTGCTCGCGTCCTTGCACGATTACTGGGCCTCCCGCCGCCACGGCAGTGCATTTCCCGCGCGCTCGGACATTGATCCCATCGACATTCCAACGCTGCTGGAGCACCTGTTGCTGATCGAGGTATTGGACCAGCCGCTGGACTTCCGCTATCGCCTCGTCGGCGGCCATATCGTCCATCATGCCGGGCGCAATGTGCAGGGCAACACGGTGCTGGGCCTCATGGAAACTGGAGGCTCTCAGGAGCGCGCGCTCCAGGCCAAGGCGATGTTTCTCGGCAAGCTCGTTCTAGACCTTAAGGAGCCGGTCTTCGCCCGAATGCGATACCACTCCGTAGTGACCGATGCCCGCAACCTTTTGCAGGCAATTCTTCTTCCCCTGGGAGAGGCGGGCAGATCTGTGCAAATGGTCCTCGGGGGCCTCTACTACACCCGCTAGCGGCGGTGTCCGATTGGCTGTCGCGTCGGAACTGCGGGCCAAGGGGTGGAACCGGGTCCAGTGCCAATTGACAGGCCGAAGGCCGGCACTATCATCGCCGCCGAACCCGTCCCGATCTGCCATCCGGTCCCCGCCGTCCTGCCATGCCTTTCGATTTGAACGAAGAACAGCGCGCCTTCCAGGACATGGCGCGTCAATTCGCCAGCGAGGAGATGGCCCCCTTTGCCGCCGGCTGGGACGAGGATTGCGTCTTTCCGGTCGAGACTCTGCGCAAGGCGGCCGCCCTCGGCCTGGCCGGGATTTACGTGCGTGAGTCCTCCGGCGGATCGGGCTTGGCGCGGCTGGATGCCGCCGTGATTTTTGAGGAGCTGGCCGCCGCCTGCACCTCGACCGCGGCCTACCTCTCGATCCACAACATGGTCGCCTGGATGATCGACAGCTTTGCCGGCGACGCACTGCGCGAGCAATACCTGCCGAAGCTTCTGACCATGGAGCATTTCGCCAGCTACTGCTTGACTGAGCCCGGTTCCGGCTCCGACGCCGCATCCCTGAAGACGACGGCGGTTCGGGAGGGCGACAGCTATCGCCTCAACGGCTCCAAGGCCTTCATCTCAGGCGGCGGCCGCAGCGACGTCTATCTGGTGATGTGCCGCACCGGCGGCCCGGAGGCCGAGGGCATTTCCGCCCTCCTGGTGCCGAAGGGGACGGAAGGAATTTCTTTCGGGAAACAGGAGAAGAAACTCGGCTGGAACAGCCAGCCGACGGCCGCGGTCATTTTCGAGGACGCCCGGGTTCCGGTGACGAACCTCCTGGGTCGCGAAGGCGAGGGCTTCAAGTTCGCCATGATGGGGCTCGACGGCGGCCGCGTGAACATTGCCGCCTGCTCTCTCGGCGGGGCGCGGGCCTGCCTGGAGGCGGCGCGCGAGCACATGACCGTGCGACGGCAGTTCGGCAAGAGCCTCAGCAGTTTCCAGGCGCTTCAGTTCAGGTATGCGGACATGGCCACGGAGTTGGAGGCGGCCCGGCTCATGGTCTGGCGTGCGGCGACCGCGCTGGACCGCGATGCCGCGGACAAAACGCTCGCCTGCGCCATGGCGAAGCGTTTCGCCACCGATGCCGCCTTTCAGATCTGCAACGACGCGCTGCAACTTCACGGTGGCTACGGCTACATCCGCGATTATCCCGTGGAGCGGTTTCTTCGCGATGTTCGGGTGCACCAGATCCTGGAAGGCACCAACGAGATCATGCGGGTCATCATAGCCCGCCGTTTGCTCGACGAATAGGCCAGCGACCGGAGTATCAGGGACCTTATGACGGCAGTTGAAGACATCATCTTTCAGGAGCGGGGCGGGACGGCCTTCATCACCCTCAACCGTCCCAAAGCGCTCAATGCCCTGACGCTGGCCATGATCCGCGCCATGATGCCGCAACTGCAGGCTTGGGCGGACGATCCCGCCATCAAGGCGGTGGTGGTCGAAGGGGCGGGTGATCGCGCCTTCTGTGCCGGCGGGGATGTGCGGGCGGTCTACGAAGCCGGCCGCAACGGCGACGGACTGACCGACGCGTTCTTCCGCAACGAGTACAGCCTGAACCGGATGATCCATGTCTTCCCCAAGCCCTATGTGGCCATCGTCGACGGCGTCACCATGGGGGGAGGGGTCGGCTTGTCGGTTCACGGCAGCCATCGCATTGCGACCGAACGCACGCTGCTGGCCATGCCGGAGACCGGCATCGGCCTCTTTCCGGACGTCGGCGGAACCTACTTCCTGCCGCGCCTGCCGGGAAGGCTCGGCCTCTTTCTTGCGCTCACCGGATGGCGCCTGGGCTCGGGTGACGCCTTCTACTGCGGATTGGCAACCGACTACGTCGCCAGCGATGCGATCCCGCGGCTGATTGAGGCCTTTGGCGCCGCCGATTGGTCGGGGGCGGAGCCTGATGCTGTGGTCGACGCGATCATTGGCGGCGTCACCGCTCAGCCGCCGTCCGGTGAATTGGATCGGCATCGCGCCATGATCGACCGTTGCTTTGCGGCGGCCTCGGTCGAGGGGATACTGGAGGCGCTGGATGGCGAAGCCGGGGATTGGGCGGCGAAGGTCGCCGCAACCATCCGCAAGAAGTCCCCGACAAGCCTCAAGGTCACCTTCGCCCAGGTCGCCAAGGGCACCAGTCTGGACTTCGACGCTGCCATGCTGGAAGAGTTCCGGCTGAGCCAGGCCTTCATGGCGGGGGCGGACTTCTACGAGGGCATCCGGGCGCTGTTGATCGACAAGGACCAGCAGCCCAACTGGGACCCTGGGACCCTGGCCTCGGTGACGCCGGAAATGGTGGCGGCGCACTTTCGGCCGCTGGGGGACCGCGATCTGACCTTTCCTTAGAAAGGGACAACGTCTTTGCGGCGCATGGGGGCTTTGCCTGGCGGCCGGCCTCGACGAAGGCAAGCAATCGATTGGGAGGAAGTTATGGCACGCATCGGATTTCTCGGCCTTGGCAACATGGGGCTGCCCATGGCCAAGAACCTGCTGGCTGCAGGGCACGATGTGGTCGGATTCGACGTGACGCCGAAGGCCCGCGAGGCCGCGACGGCCGCCGGGATCTCGGTGGCCGAGCAGGCGGCCGACGTGCTGTCCGGCGCGGAAGCGGTGATCACCATGCTGCCTGCCGGCGACCATGTGCGCGCCGTCTACCTGGGCCCTGACGGCCTCCTCGCCGGCGCCGCTTCGGGCACGCTCTTCATTGACTGCTCCACCATCGACGTCGCCTCTTCGCGCGAGGTTCACGAGGCGGCGGCCGCCCAGGGCCATGCCATGGTCGATGCGCCGGTTTCCGGCGGGGTGTCCGGTGCCGAGGCGGGCACGCTCACCTTCATGGTTGGCGGCAACGATGACGCTTTCCAGCGTGCCAAGCCTCATCTGGACATCATGGGGCGCAACATCGTCCACGCCGGCGGAGCCGGCAATGGTCAGGCGGCCAAGATCTGCAACAACATGATCCTTGGGATTTCCATGATCGCTGTGTCGGAGGCCTTCGCACTCGGTCAGAGGCTCGGTCTGGACCCCAAGACCTTCTTCGATATCAGCTCGGCGGCTTCCGGGTCCTGCTGGGCCATGGTGAACCACAATCCGGTGCCGGGCATCGTCGAGACCTCGGCGGCCAACCGTGACTATCAGCCCGGCTTCGCGGCCGCCATGATGCACAAGGACCTGAAGCTCTCCCAGGCCGCGGCCAGCCAGTCCGGCGCCGCGACGCCGCTGGGCGCGGAGGCGACCGCGCTCTATACCCTCTTCGTCAACGCCGGCAACGGCGGCCTCGACTACTCGGCGATCATCAAGATGATCAAGGGCGGGCCCGGCGCATAGCACCACCGTCTCTGTAGGATGTCGCTGCCAGGTGCTGGGACGCGGCGATTTGCCGATGCGTAGGGCCACAGGCCCGCGGCGCGGCCCAATTCCCCCTCTTCTGGCTGTGACAATCACCGGAATTGAGGGAAAAATCCATCTAAATCAATAAGATAATTCGTATATCTGTTAAGCAAAGTTTAACAGGCTTCGTCTTAACCTTTTCGGCAAAGCCATGCGGCTTCTGGTGAAAGAGTGATGCGAGGGTACCGTGAAATCCAAGTATCTTGATCTGATTGGCCTGGTTGAACGGCTGCACCGTCAGTGCCTTGAGGTGATCAAGGCCGAGTTGGAGCGCCAGGGCATTAGGGACCTGAACAACGTCCAGGCGTTGATCCTGTTCAACATCGGCGAAGAAGAGCTGTCGATCGGCGAGTTGACCCAGCGCGGCTACTACCTGGGCTCAAACGTGTCCTACAACGTGAAGAAGATGGTGGAGAACGGCTATCTGATTCAGGAGCGTTCGCCCCACGACCGGCGGTCCTTCCACGTGAGGGCGGCGGACAAGGGAGTGGCGGTGTACCGCAGCCTCTCCGCGTTGTTTGACCAGCATGCCACCCAGCTTGCGGGCAACGAGCTTTCCGAGGAAAGCCTGGATGCGGCGAACCACGCCCTGCGGCGCGTTCAGCAGTTCTGGTCGACGCCTGCCAGCTTGGCACGCAATCTGACTGCCGCCTGATTTCTTTCAGTCTTCGGCCCTGCTGAAGACCGGGTCCTCGCATTGCCAGATCGCCCCGGCGAACCTCCGCCGGGGCGTTGGCGTCTCGCCCATTCGCTCAGAAAAACGCCTGAATGCCGGTCTGGGCCCTGCCCAGGATCAGGGCGTGGATGTCGTGCGTTCCTTCGTAGGTGTTCACGGCCTCCAGGTTCATGGCATGTCGGATGACGTGATACTCATCCGCCACCCCGTTGCCGCCGTGCATGTCCCGGGCCTGCCGGGCGATATCCAG
Source organism: Anaerolineae bacterium (assembly GCA_028285185.1). Lineage (GTDB taxonomy): Bacteria > Pseudomonadota > Alphaproteobacteria > DSM-16000 > Inquilinaceae > JACKIG01. Next base: position 56,516 of record JANQQD010000018.1, read on the forward strand.
GGCCTTGCCGCAGGCATTGCGCTTGCACAGCGAAATCGCTTCCGGCGCCCCCTTGCCGGCGTCCAGCAGGCGGCCCAACCGCAGGCTCGCCTGTAGCCCGAGGGCGATCTCCGTCTGCATGTCGGCGAGCTTCTTCTGAACGAGCTGTGTCGCCGCCAAGGGGCGGCCGAACTGCTTGCGCTCCAGGGTGTAGGAGCGCGCCGCATGCCAGCAGAACTCGGCCGCGCCCAGGGCGCCCCAGGAGATGCCGTAGCGCGCCTTGTTGAGGCAGCCGAAAGGCCCCTTCAGGCCGCTGGCGTTGAGCAGCAGGTTTTCCGCGGGCACAAAGACATCGTCCATGACGATCTCGCCGGTGACCGAGGCGCGGAGCGAGAACTTGCCCTCGATCTTCGGGGCGCTCAGACCCTCCATGCCCTTCTCGAGAATGAACCCGCGGATGGTGTCGCTGTCGTCCTTGGCCCAGACGATAAAGACATCGGCGATTGGGGAATTGGTGATCCACATCTTCGCGCCCTTCAGGCGGTAGCCGCCGTCGACGCTTTTGGCGCGGGTCTTCATGCCCCCCGGATCGGAGCCGTGGTCCGGCTCGGTCAGGCCAAAGCAGCCGACCAACTCGCCTTTCGCCAGCCCCGGAAGATAGCGCCGGCGCTGTTCCTCGCTGCCGTAGGCGAAGATCGGATGCATCACCAGGCTCGACTGGACCGACATGGCCGAGCGGTAGCCGGAGTCCACCCGCTCGACCTCACGGGCGATGAGGCCGTAGCTCACGTGGTTTGCCCCGGCGCAGCCATAGTCCTCCCGGA
>JANQQD010000032.1 GCA_028285185.1 Anaerolineae bacterium
TGCTGGAACTGGCCCGGCCGTTTGTCCGGCCGGACACTGTCCTGCTGTTTCCGAAGGGTCAAGATGTAGGCACGGAATTGACCGAAGCCACTAAACATAGCATAGTGACGGTCGAGCGGGTTCAGAGCCTGACCAGCCCGGACGGGACAATCCTGCGCATTGGGGGAGACCAGCTTGTCTAACGTTGTTGCCTTGGAGACGCGCCCCACCGCCGTCGGCAGACCGCCGGAGGCACCGCGAATCATTGCGATTGCGAACCAAAAGGGCGGCGTCGGCAAGACCACGACGACCATCAACCTGGCGACGGCTCTGGCCTCGGTGGGGCGTCGGGTGCTGATCATCGATCTCGACCCCCAGGGCAACGCAAGCACCGGCGTGGGCCTGGAGCGGTCACAGCGCGGCCCCGGCGCCTATGCGCTGTTGTTCGGCGAGACCACGATCGAGGAAGCGGCACAGCGCACAAGCATTCCACACCTGTCCATCATCCCGTCGACGATGGACCTGTCCGGTGCGGAGATCGAGCTGGTGAGTGCCGACAACCGCGAATACCGGCTGCGTAGAGCTCTGCGCGCCGAGGCGGTGGGGCAGGGCTTCCACTATATTCTGATCGACTGCCCGCCGGCGCTCGGCCTGTTGACCCTCAACGCGCTGGTGTCTGCCGATGCCGTGCTGGTGCCGCTGCAGTGCGAGTTCTATGCGCTGGAAGGCCTGAGCTATCTGACACGGACGATCGAGCGCGTGAAGCGGTCCCTGAATCCGGATCTCGATGTGCAGGGTGTCGTGCTGACCATGTTCGACCGACGCAACAACCTGTCCGATCTGGTGGCCAAGGATGTGCGCGACCATTTCGGCGCCAAGGTCTACAACACCGTCATCCCGCGCAATGTGAAGGTGTCGGAGGCCCCGTCGCACGGCAAGCCCGTGCTGCTCTACGACATGCAGTGTGCGGGCTCGCGCGCCTACATCCACCTCGCAGGGGAGGTTCTGCGCCAGGAAGAAAGGCTATCGGCATGACCCCGGATGATGGCGGCCGCCGCCGCAACCAGCTCGGCCGCGGTCTGAGCGCCCTTTTCGGCGAAGAGGATCAGGTCCCTGCAGCGGCCGGCGAAACCGGGCAGCGCATGGTAGCGATCGACTGCCTGGCTCCAAGCCCGGCACAGCCGCGGCGGCGCTTCGATGAGGATGAGCTGGAAAGCCTGGCGCAGTCGATTCGCGAGAAGGGCGTGCTGCAGCCGCTGTTGGTGCGTCCGGCTGCCGGGCAGCCTGGGCACTTCCAGATCGTCGCCGGTGAACGGCGCTGGCGTGCGGCGCAGCGGGCGCAGCGTCACGAAATGCCGGTCATCGTTCGCGAGATGGATGACGGCGAGGCACTGCAGCTTGCGATCATCGAGAATGTCCAGCGGCAGGATCTCTCGCCCATCGAAGAGGCCGAAGGATACCGGAGGCTTTTGGACGAGTTCGGCTTCAGCCAGGATGCCGTGGCCAGGGTCGTGAGCAAGAGCCGAAGCCATATCGCCAATACCGTCCGGCTCTTGTCTTTGCCGGAAGGGGTCCGGGATATGGTCAGCCGAGACGGACTGACGGCTGGGCATGCACGGGCCCTCTTGTCCTGCCCCGATATAGATAAGGCGGCACAGACCGTCGTGGAACGGGGTCTCAATGTCCGCCAGACGGAGGAGCTGGCGCGGCAGCTGTCGGCGCCGTCCAGGCGCACATCGCGGCCGAACGGATCCCGTACATCACCAGCGCCGCGGGACGCGGACGTGATGGCGATCGAGGAAGAGCTGTCCACCCGCCTGGGCTTGCGCGTCAACATCCGCTCAGGCCAGGGACAGCACGGCGCCCTAACCATCCACTACAAGTCTTTGGAGCAGTTGGACGTCGTTCTGCAGCGGCTGAGTCAGACGCCGGCAATGGCAGGTTGACCGGATGGGTCGACCGGGCGCTATCGGGCCGGACGGCGGGCGGCGGCGATCTCCATCACTGCGCGTCCGGCCAGCAGCATGGCCGGCGCGCCCGTGCGCTTGCACTCCGCCTCCGCCGCGTTCAGCCGTTCGATGGCGGCGATCAACGCGGCGTCGGTCCAGGCGTCGAGATGGCGCCGGAACCGCGGCTGTTCCTTAAAGAACACGCGCAGGCTGCCCATCACCGAGTCCACGGCGTTGCCTGCGGCGACCCGCGCGGCGGCCAGATGCAGCCTGACGAAATGGCGCTGAACGGCGCGCAGCAGCCGGACCGGTGCCACCCCTTCACCCAGCAGCCGCCGAAGGGCACGGTCGGCATCCGCCGGTGAGCGGTCGGCGACAGCCAGGGCCAGTGCGTCCAGGGTCTGCTGGGCCGCATCGCCCACGCAGGCCTCCACATCGCTGGTGGCCACGCGGCTGTTCTGCCCCATGAAGACGATCAGCTTCTCGATCTCGCGTTTGGCGAGGGCATGGTCTCCGACCAGCCGTTCCGCCAACAGTGCAACGGCATCGTCGTCAACGGCTAGGCCGGCATCGCGAAGCTGCCGCCGGGCATAGGCGGCCATGCCGGCGGCATCAGGCAGATAGCAGGGGATCGCCGCTGCCTTGCCCGACGATTCGCAGAACTTCCGAAGAGCGGATCTGGGCGGCAGATCGCCGCCTTCGACGATGATCAGCGCGTCACCGGTGGACCGCTCGACGGCCCGTTCCAGCGCCCCCGCCACGGCATCGCCAGCGCCACGCAAACGAATCGCCCGTCGGCCCCCCGTCAACGACAGACTGACAGCCTCGTCGGCCAGCCGGCCCGGTTCGGCCGTGGCCTCTTCCGTCGTCAACACCACCAGGCGAAACGGGTCGTCCTTAGCGCCGATGACTTTGACCGTCAGCTGGTCGGCATACTCCCGGACCAGCCCCTGGTCCGGGCCGTAGAGCAGAATCGCCGCGATACCGGGATCGGGTTCGGCGATGAAACGCTCAACGCGGTTGTTGGGGATCTTCACCAGGCGGCATTCCCCAGCTGTGGCCTACCCAGGCTGACGCTGGAAATAGAGTGCCAGTTGTGTACGGATGTCGTCACTGATCGCCTCCAATGCGCTCTCACGTGCATTTCGTTCGCTCGCCAGGGTCGCAAACTGGTCGTCCAGCACGTTGAAGCTCGCGGTCGCGGTCGACCGCCGCTGCATCAGAAGATCGTCCGTCGCCCGGTCCAGCAGCAGGAAGTTTGCAGTCACGTTCAGGTTGAACCGGGTGATCGTATCGTCGTCCTGAACCGCAAAGGCAGCGCGATCCTCGCTGAGGTCCACCACCAGACGATAGATCGGCTCAACCGCTTCTCCGGATGGATTCAGCCGCTCCATCAGGAAGCTGCGGAGCTGCTGGCCTTCGCGATCGGCGATGATGCCGACATCGACCAGGGCGAGCTCTTCCGACATCGCGCTGCCGGACGAGGTCGTGCCGTAAAGCGGCTGAAAGCCGCAGCCGGCCAACACTAGGCTGAGCGCCAGCAGTGTTCGCCTAGACCACGACATTGACGATCCGGTTCGGCACGACGACGACGCGCCGGACCGCCTTACCGGCAAGCGCCCGCTGCACACCGCCATCGGCCAGCGCCAGGTCTTCAGCCGTGCCGCTGTCGGCATCGCGCGGCAGCTCGATGGTGGCCCTCAATTTGCCGTTTACCTGCACTGCCACAGTCACCGTGTCATCGACGGTCAGTGCCGGATCCCAGTCCGGCCATGACGCCTCGGCCACCAGCGAGTCGCCGCCCAGGACCTGCCACATCTCCTCGCACAGATGCGGGGTGATCGGGCCCAGCAGCAGCACCGTGGCCTCCAGCGCTTCGCGGAATGCCCAGGCCGCGCCGTCATCTTTGCCATCCAGCTCCGCGGCCTGATTGGTCAGTTCGCGGATGCGGGCAACCGCTCGGTTCAGCCGGAAAGCCTCGAAATCCTCGCCGACGGCCTTGATGGTCTTGTGAGTCTTGCGCCTGAGCGCCAGGGCGTTCTCGCCGAAGGCTTCGGGCGCGGCGGTCCCGCGCGGTGGCAGAGGATGCGCGGGCTCGGTGACCAGCCGCCACACGCGGTTGAGGTAGCGCCACGCCCCCTCGATGCCGGCATCGGTCCATTCCAGATCGCGCTCCGGTGGGCTGTCGGACAACAGCAGCAACCGGGCCGTATCCGCGCCATAGGTGTCGACGACCCGCTCCAGGCCGACCACGTTCTTGCGCGATTTGCTCATCTTCTCCGTGCGGCCGACGGTGACGGGCTCACCGTCGGCGATGCGCACAACCCCGCCGTCGCGGCTTTCCACCTCTTCCGGATACAGCCATTCCCCGGCAGCATCGCTGTAGGTCTCGTGGCAAACCATCCCCTGAGTCATCAGGGCGGCGAAGGGCTCCTTCACATCGGTATAGCCGCAGGCCCCGAGCGCCCGCATGAAGAACCGGGAATAGAGCAGGTGCAGAACCGCGTGCTCGATGCCGCCGATATACTGGTCGACCGGCATCCAGTAATCGGCATCGGCGCGGTCGAAGGCCGTGTCCGCTTTCGGCGAGCAATATCTGAGGAAGTACCAGGACGATTCGACGAAGGTGTCGAAGGTGTCGGTCTCCCGCACCGCTGGCCGGCCGCAGCTCGGGCATGGCACGTGTTTCCAGGTCGGGTGATGGTCCAGCGGATTGCCGGGGCGGTCGAAGTTGACATCGTGCGGCAGCTCCACGGGCAGATCCGCCTCCGGCACCGGCACGACGCCGCAGTCGGCGCAATGGATCACCGGAATGGGGCATCCCCAGTACCGCTGGCGCGACACGCCCCAGTCGCGCAGGCGGTACCCGATCGACGGTTCGCCCGAGTCGCGCCCCGCCAGACCGGCGATGGCGATCTCCTTCGCCTCGCTGACCGAGAGCGCGGGCCGGTCCGTCAGATCGCCGAGATCATAGCCATAGGTCTCGGCGTCGGTGGCCGAAAAGGCCGTGTCGGCGACATGGAACAGGACCTCGCCGTCGACCGTCGCGATGCCGGCGCCGGCATCGAACAGCGCCTGCGTCTCAGTCGGCAAGGCGGCGAATGCCTCGTCGTCCAGGCGCCGGACCGTTGTCGGCCACAGCACGGGCCGAACCGTCAGGCCGTATTTGCGGGCGAAATCCAGGTCGCGCTGGTCGTGCGCGGGGCAGCCGAAGATGGCGCCCGTGCCGTATTCCATCAGCACGAAATTGGCCACATAGATCGGCAGTTCGCGGCCATCGAACGGATGGATGGCGCGCAGGCCCGTGTCGTAGCCCTGCTTCTCCGCCGTCTCGATCGCCTCTTCGCTGGTGCCCAGCCGCCGGCATTCGGCGATGAATTCCGCGAGCCGTGGGTCGGCGGCGCCTGCTTCTTCTGACAGTGGATGATCGGGGGAGAGGGCGCAGAAGCTGGCGCCGAAGATCGTGTCGGGCCGCGTGGTGAACACCTCAAGCTGGTCGTCGCGACCCTGCAGCCGGAACCGCATGCGCGCACCGACCGACCGGCCGATCCAGTTGGCCTGCATCACGCGGACCCGATCGGGCCAGCGGTCCAGGGTCGCGATGTCGTCCAACAGCTCGTCGGCGAATTCTGTGATGCGCAGGAACCACTGCGTGAGCTTGCGCTTCTCCACCAGCGCGCCGGACCGCCAGCCGCGCCCTTCGATCACCTGCTCGTTGGCAAGCACCGTATGCTCGACCGGATCCCAGTTGACCGTCGATTCCTTGCGATAGGCGAGCCCGGCCTTCAGGAAGTCGAGGAACATCTTCTGTTCGTGGCGGTAATAGTCCGGCGTGCAGGTCGCCACTTCCCGGTCCCAGTCGTAGGCGAGACCGATCATGCGCAACTGTTCGCCCATCACGCGGATGTTCTCGAACGTCCACTCCGCCGGGTGGACCCGGCTGGCGATGGCTGCGTTTTCCGCCGGCAGGCCGAACGCGTCCCATCCCATCGGGTGCAGGACGTTGAACCCCCGCGCCCGCTTGTAGCGGGCGACCACATCGCCGATGGCGTAATTCCGCACATGGCCGACATGCAGCCGGCCCGACGGATAGGGGAACATCTCCAGGATGTAGAATTTGGGGCGCGACGGATCGGTCGTTGCCGTGAACGTGCCGCGCTCGTTCCACACGGCCTGCCATTTGGGTTCGCTGTCGCGGAAGTTATAACGCGCCATCGCCGAGATCCGGGTCCTGATCGCTGCAGGGTGCGACGGCCCACCGCCGCTGACTGAAGGGTTGCCGCAGTGTGCCCGAATCGATTCGCTTATTCACTCGCCGCAGACGCAACGCGAAGCTCGCGGGCGCGCGTCAGAATCGCATCTTCGATTGCCGTAACCGTGCCCGGTTCCACCGCCGCGTCCAGCCAGGCCCCGCTTTCGTCGCGGGACTGACGGAAGACCGCAACGCGAATGCCGTCGGCGCGAAGCTGGCGGTCGAGAATGAAGACATTCAGCTTGAACCGGTCGTTCGGCGTCTCCGGCGGGGTATGCCAGTCGGTGATGATGACGCCGCCGAACGGATCGGCCGACGCCATGGGCATGAAGGCGACCGTGTCCAGGCTCGCGCGCCAGAGGAAGCTGTTGACCCCGATGCCGCCGCCGGCCGCATCCTCGTCGCCGTCGCCATCTCCCGAGCCGAACAGGGTGATGCCCCCGTCGCCGCCGAACACGCTGCCGGTGGCCGGTGCCGGCCCCTGACGCCGATTCGGGAAATCCTCCTCCCCGCCGGAACAGGCGGCAAGGGCGATGCAGGCGGCGAACGCCGTCGTCGCCACCACAGCGGCCCGGGTGCGCCGCACCGGTGTGCGGCCCGTGGTACGAATCATAGGCGGATGGTTTAGTCGATTCAGCATCGTCGCATTCCAGGGACGCTGCCCCTCGGTGTCAGTGAGTCGCTCGGGGACACGACGCCGACGGGCTATACTGGCTTGATGAATACAATGCAATCCAATGGGACAACGGAATGCGGCAAGGGCGTGGCCGACTTGGGCGGTTTGCCCATCGATTCTGCCCAGCCGCGAGCCCAGTGTTGCATCCGGGCCACAATGCTGCAGAAATGTCGCAAGTTTGCGGCAACATCCGTTGACCCTTGGATAACAGCGGATTAAGCAGTTTCATGTCTGAGCGCGCGGTCATTCGCCGCCTTGCCGCGTCGGCAGTCGAGTGCGAATGGACCAAGTAAACAAGTCCGAGTCAGGAGAGACCAAAAATGCGCAAAGTGCTATTGGGGACCACGGCGTTGGCGGCGACGGCTCTGGCAGCCGGTGCTGCGCAGGCGCAGTGGGACGTTAGCGTCGGCGGCTTCCACAACCAGTGGTTCGGTTTTGGCCAGAACAACACCGATCAGCGGCTCCAGTCGTTCGATCAGTGGACCAACACTGAAATCATCTTCAACGGCCGCAACACGCTGGACAACGGCATTACCTTCGGGTTCCAGGTGCAGCTCGAAGGCAACAGCCAGGGCGGCGGTGACCAGATCGACGAAAGCTTCATGTTCATCCAGAGCGCGGAGCTCGGTCGCATCCAGCTGGGGTCGGAGAACTCCGCCGGTTATGCGATGACGATCACGTCGCCGAATGTTGGCCTGCCGATCAACTCCGGTTCGCAGACCCAGCACGTTGCGAACCCGACGGGTGGCGCGCTGTTTCGCTCGCCTTTCGGTTCGACGGCGCTGGAGCCGGCCGGTGACAACGACGGCCAGAAGCTGACCTACTTCACCCCGCGTTGGTCGGGCTTCCAGTTCGGTGTCTCGTATCTGCCGGACGTCGACCCGACGGGCGGTGACGTCAACGGTCTTAAGACTGACGATGTGGTCGGCACCTACAACCAGGGCGTCTCGCTCGGTGCCAACTTCGTCGACAGCTTCGGTCCGGTCGATGTCGGCGTGTCCGGCGGCCTCTTCTGGGCGGAAGGTCCGAATGGTCAGGGCGACTTCGTGGACGCCTATGGTCCGGGAACGGGCATCACCCGCAGCGTCGGCGAAGACTTCTGGGCCTGGTCAGTGGGCGGCGAAGTTTCCTGGGCTGGCATCACGGTCGGCGGTTCGTACGCCAAGGTCGAAGAGGGTCGTCTGACCACCGTCAACGCGGCGAACTCGACCATCGCTGGCGTGTCGTCGACGGAGGGTGACGGCTGGGATATCGGTATCGCTTACGAGCAAGGTCCCTGGGGCTTCAGCATCAACTACTACCAAGGTGTTGAGAAGGGCGTGCTGAACGTACCTGACAACCGTTTCCACCAGTCCGTGGTCGGTAACATCCGTTACGATCTGGCGCCGGGCGTAAGCCTGATCGGTGCGATCGGTGCGTCGGAGTTCGAGGCGGAAGACGACACGGTGCGTGGCGGCGGTGCCGTTGCCCCGATCTTTGCGACGGGCGGTGTCGTTCGCGGCAACCGCGGCGTCGACGACAATGCCGGCATCTTCGTCACCGGTGGCGTGGCACTGTCGTTCTAATCGAATAACGGGCTGTCCAACAACTTCGTCGGGGGCGCTTTATGCGCCCCCTTTTCTTTGGCGGCCATTCGCGCCTTCCGCCGGACAGAGCGGATCACCATTGACCTGTGCGGGAGTTTTCACGGCGCTGCGCCTGGCATGGCGAAGCGGCGCCAGCGTCCGGTGACGTGTGTGTCACCGTCGACCGGGTAGAACAGGGACCCTCACCCGTGTAGATCGGGAAGGCTGGCTGGAACGATCCAGCGGAGGGAGACCGACTTGAACCAGAACCTTTTATGGCTCGCGTCCTACCCAAAGTCCGGAAACACCTGGGTCCGCACCTTCCTTGCCAATCTGATCGTCGACAGACGCGAACCCGTGGACGTCAACGACCTCTCTGACTATATCGGGCCGGAATACGCCCATTTCTTTTACGAGAACCTCGCGCGCCGTCCACTGGCGGAAATGACCGACAAGGAAATCAACGGCCTGCGCCCAACAGTGCAAAGGTTCCTTTCCGAGCGGCATCCCGACGTTCATTTCGTAAAGACGCATTCCACGCTCGCCGTCCTCGATGGCATTTCCACCATCTCGCGGGACTACACTTGGGGCGCCGTCTATCTCGTCCGCAATCCGCTCGACGTGGCCGTCTCGTACGCGCATCACATGGGCAGCCCGCTGGCCACGATCGTCGACCTTCTCGAGGATCCGGGGGCCCGCATTCCCACCACCCAGTATGGGGTGTTCCAGTTCCTCGGAACCTGGTCCCAACACGTGCGCGCCTGGGCCGGCGCGCAAGGGCTGAGGAAGCTGGTGATCCGCTATGAGGACCTCGCGCGCGATCCGGTGGGAAGCTTCGCGTCACTGTGCGCCTTCGCGGGGGTTCCCGCAGATGCGGAACGCTTGGAAAAGGCGATCCGGTTCAGTGGCTTCGATGTCCTTTCCGAGCAAGAGACCAAGGCAGGGTTTGTCGAGCGCATGAATTCGGAGTCTGCGTTCTTTCGCAAAGGGCGTGTCGGATCCTGGCGAGAGGAGATGCCGCCGCATCTTGCAGCACGTGTCGTTGCCAGCCATGGCACTGTCATGCGTCAATGCGGCTATCTTGACGACCGCGGCCAGCCGGTCTTCTAAGCCATCGGCCGGATCGAGGGGCGCCTCAGCAGGACCCGGCCAGGGTGCGCCTCCGGTCGTTGCGGGCGTCGACCGAGACTTCGCCGGTGTGGCGCCCGCCGGCCAACCACGATATCAACACCCATGCTGGCGGACACGGCAGCACCGCATTGATGCGACGGTCCCTGCGGTGGGCACAGGAAGGATCGGGCGTTTTGGGTGGCATCGTCTGGCTGGCGTCGTATCCGAAATCGGGCAATACCTGGGCGCGCATCTTTCTGGCGAACCTGATCGTCAACGGCGAACGCCCGATCAATATCAACGACATCTCGCGCTACATTGCAGCGGAGAATAACCTCGTCTTCATTCAAGGTACCTCCGGCAAGAAGCCGAGCACATTGCCTGATAGGGAGATCAACCGACTTCGGCCCGCGGCGCACAAACTGGTCTGCGAGAGCAATCCCGGACTGCAATTCCTGAAGACGCATTCGACCTTCGCAGTGCTGGACGGCGTGCCGACCATCACGCCGGAGTACAGCCATGCGGCGATCTACTTCGTGCGCAATCCTCTCGACGTCGCCGTATCATACGCGCATCACAACAGTTGGACTCTGGCGAAGGCCGTCGATTTTCTTGAAGATGCCGGGGCTCGGACACCGACGGACGAGCATCACGCGTTTCAGTTCCTAGGAACCTGGTCAAAGCATGTCGAGGCATGGTCCACGACAAAGGCCCTGCGGGTTCACGTAACGCGCTATGAAGATATGGTTCTCGAACCGGCACGTGCATTCGGCTCGATCTGCCGCTTCCTCGGTATGCCGGTTCAGCAGCCACATCTCCAGAAAGCCATCACATTTAGCTCATTCGACGTGCTGTCCGGCCAGGAAGCCGAGGCCGGCTTCCAAGAACGGCTGGACGAGTCGACGCGGTTCTTCCGGAAGGGACGCATCGGATCGTGGCGCGAGGAACTATCGGCGGATCTCGCCGATCGCATCGTCGCGCGCCACCGCCAGGTGATGCAGCGTTTCGGCTATCTGGACGACGACGGGCAGCCGGTGTTCTGACCGGGCACACGTTGGCGGAGCCGGCGCGGAAAGTCTTTGCGTTGCACGAAGTGTTTATCGGCGGGTAACCATGGTCTGAATAGAGTTATCTGATGGTGAACGGGATCCGCCCGTTCGATGGTGCGACGGCCGAGGAATTAGGGCCTACCCTGCTGCAGCGAAGCGGCTTCGCCGGTCTCCGAGATACCGGTCGTTGTCGCGAAATGGAGGATCGTCGGTATGGAGCCAGCGATGCGGCGACGCCTTCTTGCATGCACGGCGCTCGCGGGTCTTGCGGGGGCCGGATCTGCCGAAGCCCAGTGGGACGTAAGCGTTGGCGGTTTTCATCGCCAATGGTTTGGCTATGGGCACAACAACTCCGATCTGCGTCTCCAATCTTTCGATCAATGGAGCGATTCCGAGATCATTTTCAACGGCCAGAATACTCTGGATAACGGCGTCACTTTCGGATTCCGGGTTGAGCTTGAGGCGAATTCAACCGGTGACACAATCGACGAGAGTTATCTGTTCATCCAGAGCGCTGAACTGGGGCGGCTCCAGCTTGGTTCGGAGAATTCCGCCGGCTATCAGATGCAGATTTTCGGCCCCGAAACCGGGCTGCCGATCAATACGGGATCGCAGACCCAACATGTGGCCAATCCCACCAGTTCCGGGATGTTCAGATCGCCGTTCGGCTCGACGGCCATAGAACCGGCCGGAGACAACGACGGCCAGAAACTGACCTATTACACGCCACGGTATCAGGGCTTCCAGTTCGGCATCTCTTACCTGCCCGATGTGGATCCCACCGGCGGCGACGTAAATGCACTGGTCGTCGATGATGCCGTTGGCCGCTACAATCAGGGTGTTTCGGCAGCGGTCAACTATGTCGACACTCTGGGGCCTGTGGATGTGGCTGTCTCCGGCAGCATTTTCTGGGCGGAGGGTCCCAACGGGCAGGGTGATTTTGTGGACGCCTATGGTCCGTCAACGGGCATAACCCGCAGTGTCGGGGAAGATTTTTGGGCCTGGAGCACCGGGGCAAGCCTCACCTGGGCGGGATTCACAGTCGGCGGTTCCTACGCCAAAGTCGAAGAGGGCCGACTTCGTACCGTCAACGCGGCGTCTTCGACAATTGCCGGCGTTTCGTCGACTGAGGGTAATGGCTGGGAAGTCGGCATCGCCTATGAGACGGGACCTTGGACATTCGGCGTCCAATACTTCCAAGGGGTCGAAAAGGGTGTGTTGAATATCCCCGATAATAACTTCCATCAGTCGGTGTCCAGCGGCGTGCGCTATTCCTTGGCACCGGGGATAACGCTGGTCGGATCTGTCGGTGCGTCGGAATTTACGGCCGAGGACGACACGGTGCGTAACGGTGGCACCATTGCTCCCATCTTTGCGACGGGCGGGGTCGTCCGCGGCAACCGTGGCGTGGATGACAACGCCGGTATCTTCGTCACCGGCGGCGTGCTGCTTTCCTTCTAGCGGCGCGGCCGGGCATCGGGTATGCGGCCAGCGCGCCGCGCCGCGGGCTCGACATCGGCCCGCGGCGTTTGATAAGCAGGGGTCGCCTTGGTCGAACCGAGGCGAGACCCTTAGCGCGAGAGCCTGCCGATCCCCATGGCCATCCTCTGGCTGGCGTCCTATCCCAAATCGGGCAACACGTGGGTCCGCGCCTTCCTCGCCAACCTGTTCGCCAACCCGGCCCAGCCTGTCCACGTCAATCAGCTCGCCAACTTCGCCTACGGAGACCATCAGGGGCTCTACTACGCCCGACTGGCCGGTCGCGACTTCTCGACCCTGTCGGACGAGGAGATCAATCGGTTTCGCCCGCAGGTGCAGCGCCAGATCGCGGCGGCGCGACCCGAGACCGTGTTCGTCAAGACGCACAACGCTCTGACGACGTTGGACGGGGTCCCGACAATCGCACCCGAGGTCAGCGCGGGCGTCATCTACGTCCTGCGCAATCCCCTCGATCTCACTGTTTCCTACGCGCATCACTACGGCGTGACGCTGGACGCTGCGATCGACGCCCTTGGATCGTCCCTCAACCGAATCGTCACCGACGGAGCGACGGCATTCCAGTTCCTCGGTAGCTGGACCGACCACGTGCGCAGCTGGCTGGTGCCCCCGCCAATGGCCCATCACCTGATGCGCTATGAGGATATGATCGCGCACCCGGCCAAGGCTTTCGGCCAGCTGGTGAACGACTACCTAAAGCTTCCGAAGGACAGGGCCCGGCTTCAAAAGGCCATCCGGTTCAGCAGCTTCAAGGTCCTGGCGGGTCAAGAGGCGCGCGACGGCTTCGTGGAACGCGCGGCAAATGCCGACCGTTTCTTCCGGCAGGGCCGTGTCGGCGGCTGGCGTGACGTGCTGAGCGAGGCGCAGGTGGAGAGACTCCTTCTAGACCACCATGAGATGATGGAGCGATTCGGCTATCTGGCGCCGGACGGGTCTCCGCGCTACTAGCAGGACGTCCGCCGTACGGCCTTCGGCACTGAAGGAAAGGGCAGGTTGCTTTGGGTGGTCTCGTCTGGCTGGCGTCGTATCCGAAATCCGGCAACACCTGGGTGCGGATGTTCTTGGCGAACCTGTTCGCCAACTTGCCGGAGCCGGTGAACATCAACACGCTCACCAACTTCACCTTCGGCGACAACCGGGCCGACCTCTACGAACGCGTAGCCGGCAAGCCGTTCGACACCCTGAGCGATGAAGACCAGAACCGCCTGCGGCCCAAGGTGCATCAACTGATCGCCAGTGCCAGGCCCGACAGCCTGTTCGTGAAGACGCATAGCGCGCTTGCCAATCTCGAGGGCATTCCCACGATCACACCTGAGCTGACACAGGGCGCGATCTATATTATCCGCAACCCGCTGGATACTGCGGTATCTTATGCGCATCACTTGAATGTCGGCATCGACGAAGCTGTCCAGCTGATGGGCGAGCCTGAGAGCCGTCTTGCCACCGGCGGCCGCTTGGGCTTTCAGTTCCTCGGCAGCTGGAGTGAGCATGTTGTCTCATGGCTCGAAGCGCCCGGCCTTAAGCCGTACCTGATGCGTTTTGAGGACATGTCCCAGGCGCCCGACGCGACATTCGGCGCGCTCAGCGACTTTCTCGGCCTGCCGAAGAACCCCAAGCGGCTGCGCCAGGCCATTCGCTTCAGCTCTTTCGAAGTGCTGTCCAGGCAGGAAAGCCGGCTGGGCTTCAAAGAGCGTCCGCCGGAAGCCGAGCGGTTCTTCCGCCAGGGCAAGGTCGGCGGCTGGCGACAGGAACTCTCGCAAGAGAACGTGGCCAAGCTGGTCGCCGACCACAGTGAGGTGATGCGGCGTTTCGGCTACCTGGACGACCAAGATGCGCCCGTATTCTGATCCGCTGCCGGAAAGGGCGCCCCGATGACTGCAACCGGAGACGATCGGCCAGACGATGCCGTGGTTAAGGCCGTCGCGCAGAACCTGCGGGACGTCGGATCGCGTGTGGAACGCGCAGCGGCCGAAGCCGGCCGCAGCGCCGATGCGGTCGGGCTGGTCGCGGTCAGCAAGGTGCAGCCGGCGGACCGCGTGGCCGCTGCCCTGGCTGCAGGCCATCGCCTGTTCGGGGAAAACCGCGTGCAGGAGGCAAAGACGCGATGGTCTTCGCTGCGCGAACGGGTTCCGGATCTGCGTCTGCACCTGATCGGCCCGCTGCAGACCAACAAGGCTCGCGAAGCTGTCGCCCTGTTCGACATGATCGAGACGGTGGACCGACCGAAGCTGGCGCGGGCCCTGGCAGAAGAATTTGCGCGCAGCGGCCGCCGACTGGAGTGTCTGTTGCAGGTGAACACGGGCGAGGAGGCACAGAAGCACGGCGTCGCGCCGGCCGAACTGGAAGGGCTCTATCGCATCGCCGTTGAAGAGTGCGGCGTGCCGGTAAGTGGCCTGATGTGCATCCAACCGATCGATGAAGCGCCCGCCCCGCATTTCGCCTTGCTGGCGGAACTCGCGGCCGGGCTCGACCTGCCTGTGCTCAGTATGGGCATGAGCGCCGATTTCGAAGCGGCGATCCATCAGGGCGCTACGCTGGTGCGTGTCGGCACCGCCATCTTCGGCGAGAGGCCGCGGCCACCCGCGGCAATCGGTTAGCCGGGTCGGACCTCCAGGGCCGCATCGGCCGGAAGACGCGCCAACAAGTCCAGCAGGTCTGCCAGGGCCAGGGCGACACAGCCCTCGGTAGTGGCATAGTCGGGCTGGGCGACATGCAGGAAAATCGCACTGCCGGCCCCGGGCTCCACCGGATCGTCGTTATGCCCGAGGACCACCAGCAGGTCGTAGAGCGCGTCATCGCGCCAGAGCCGTTCATGGCTGGCGTCGAAGGGCACCGTAACTTGCCGATTATAGGCCGGATGCTCCGGCGCATCGCACCAGCCATCCTTGTGGCCAATCGGCGCGATTGGCAGCAGAGTCGGTGGTGGCGCCACCCGGTCAGCACGGTAGAGCAGCCGGCGTAGAGCGAACCGCCCCACCGGTGTCGCCCCATCGCCTTCCCGCTTTTCCTGACGAATGCCGGAACGGCCGAGGGCACAGCGGTACCGTGCGCTGCCCCAGGACAGCCAGCCGTCCGCGGTCACGATCAGGTCGGCGTCAGCCATGGCGCAGCGGTCCTCAACCTTGGGTCAGATTCCGCTGGCCACTTTAGCCGGATGATGGACCGCGCCGACAGGTCGACCGCAGGTTGGGGTGCAGTGGTCAGTACGTGCCGATCAGCCCGCCCGCCGGAGGCGTGCCGCCCGAACCGGTGGACGATCCGGGTCCCGTCAGGGCCTGATAGCTGTCCAGTGCTTCCGTCATGGCTTGGCCGTATTCGGGCGGTGGCGTCCGTCGGCCGTAACCGGCTGTCGGCCAGCCGGCGAAGGGCCCAGTCTCTTCAGGTGGCGCCTCGTCGGGCCGATCGCCCTCACGCTCACTGTCGCCCGGTGCCGACTGCTCGCTCTGCAGCGCGAGCGCCATGAGCGCTGCATCCAGCCGCGAATCGCCGTTGATCGGGACGGCCGCCTGCCCCGGAATTGGCGCCATCGACAGACCGGCCGTCGCCGGCTGACCGTCATCCGGATTGGCGGCGGGGACGCCCTGGAATTCAGGAGACACGGCTACGGGTTCAGCTGTCGTCCCCGGTGGCTGCATGTCCGCATAGGTACCCGAGGGGGCTGCCTCAAACGGGGCTTCGTCTTCCCCGAACACCATGGCGACGGCGTGCTCTCCGAAATCGCGTCCGGTGCCCTCTGCAACCACGGACTCCACCATTGCGCTGGCGAATCCGACGGGGCCGCCATAGAGAAATCCCCCGAGGATGCGGGCCGGGCCGCGGATTTCGTCGCCCGTCAGCTCACGATACGCAGTCGATACGAGTGGGATGTGCTGCAGCGGATTGACGACATCCAGCATGTCTTCGAACGTCATCCGCTGATCTTCCGGCACGGCCTCCCAGGCTTCTATCTGCCTGCGGACAGTGATCCGTCGGTCGCCGGAATCGTCGAGGCCCTGGGGCCACATGGCAGCATGGTCGTATTCGGCAGGATCGATCATCGTGAGCACCTCCGGCCATCTCTCAAGCAATGGCCGTGCCACACGAATTACGCCTCGACTTCAGGGGATCTTGCGGCGCGAGGAACGCTACCCCAGGCAAGAATTGCCGCAGGGCAGGCAATGCTGGCCCCGCGGCCGTCATCAAGGATCGACTAGTGGCGAAGCCAGGCTGTGCTGGTCGTGACCAGCTTGACCAGATCAGCCTGGCGGGCCGTGGCCGTCTTGCGGAAGACGCTCTTCAGATGCTGCCTGACGGTCGACGCACTGGCACCCCGCCGATCCGCGATGGCCATGGGGTCCAGGCCGCAGACAAGCATCTCGACCACCTCCGCCTCGGCCGAGGTCAACGCGAACAGGGAACGCAAGACATGCACGGCGCCGGCGCAATCCCTTTCCGGATCACTGATATAGACGGCGGCGACCGGCCGATCGGCGGTGCTCGCGCCATCTCCCACGTGACCGGCAACAGGACTCACCAGAAGCGTCAGCGGACGATGCCCCGAGGTGCGGGTGACGGTCAGGACCTCCGCCGCCGACAGGCACCCTTCGGCCGCGGCCGCCAATGCCGCCCTCAAGCGTATCCGGTCGGACTGCAGCGCAGCGGTGACCCTTTCCCCTTGCAGCAGCAGGCCGTCCCCGGCCATGTCCCGTGCCGCGGCATTGGCGAAGACGATCCGGCCGGGCCGGCTCACCAGCACGATACCGAGCGGCAGCCGGTCGACCGCCCGACTCAGGCTGTCCCGCTCTTCGGCGACGGTCGCCATCCGACTGCGGATGGCCAGCGCCCGTTTCATATGCGGTATCATCGTCTCCAGTGCGGCGCTTTCGTCCCTGCTGAAGGGTTGCGCCGTCTGCGCGCGCATCACACCCAGGCCCGTGAACGTTCTGTGCGCGTCGTCCGTGAAGCAGACGCACAATCGCTGATCCGGCCGCATCGGGTGCATCAGCTGGCGACAGATCTCCTGACGACGAAGTCCGTTCCTGCGGTGGGTCGCCAGCGCACCGGAACGGACGTCGTCAACGGCAGCCGCCCCGGTCGCTGTGGGCGTGCAAGAGCGGGAGAGTGCCTCGGCCGCGTGCACTGCCACAAAGTTCACCTTGAGGCTGTCCCTGTCGGCGTGCACGACCTGGGCGAAGTTGCCGGCAAACACCTGCGCCAGCTTCGCCAGAACGGTGTCCCACTTCCGCGTGTCGATCGCGGTATCGTAGATTGTGCCGACCACATCCAACAGATCGTGGGCGGCCGAAGGGTGTTGCGCCATGGCGACCATCCAACTGCGGCGGACGCAGGGCCATATCGCCCATGCGCTCCACCGCCAGCATTCAGAAATCGTACAACAAGCGTGAGCGGCATTGGTTACAAATGATACAAACTGCATGGAGAATTGATCTGGATCGGTAAAGAGAAGCACATTGCAACAGCAAAACCTCTACGCTTCTTCAACCTATCCAAGAATCACTTAAATAAAGGCGAGCAGCTAGGCAGATTCCATGATTGAAAGCATGCAGACCTCTTGGAGATCGCCATGGGCGTGTTGCTGATCACGGGCGGATCGCGTGGCATCGGCGCCGCCGTGGCGCGGCGTGCTGCGAAGCTGGGGCACGCCGTCGCCGTCAACTATCGTGCGGATGGCGATGCCGCCGCAGCCGTGGTCGCATCGGTCAAGCAGGCGGGCGCAGAGGCGGCAGCGTTCTGTGCTGATGTGGCCGTCGAAGCTGAGGTGCAGCAGCTGTTTCAGGCGGTCGACCGGGAGTTCGGTCCGCTGGCCGCTTTGGTCAACAGCGCCGGGATCAATGGCGGAAAGGCTTCTGTTGCGGACTTTGACGGTGAGGAACTGTCTCACCTGATGGCAGTGAATGTCGTGGGCACGATGCTGTGCTGCCGCGAGGCCGTGCGTCGCATGTCCACCCGATCGGGCGGCAGCGGCGGTGTCATCGTCAACGTCTCATCCATGGCGGCCACCATCGGCGGCCGGCCCGGCAGCAGCCATTATGCCGCCTCGAAGGCCGCAGTGGACGCCTTCACCGTCGGGCTCGCCCGCGAGGTTGGGGAGCAGGGGATCCGGGTCAACGCCATCCGCCCAGGCATGACCGACACCGACATGACCGATGAGCTGCGGCAGGATCCGGCCCTGCACCGCGCCATCGCGGGCACCATCGCCATGAACCGAATCGCAGAGGTCGAGGAGATCGCGCAGCCGATCCTCTGGCTCTTGTCCGACCAGGCATCCTTCGTATCCGGCAGCTGTCTGGATGCTTCCGGCGGCGGGTTCATGATCGGCAGGCCTTAGCCGGGCGATGGTGTGGTCCGGTTGGCCGATGTGGGGGAAGACCGGCAGGCCGACCTTCCCCCTTGAACACCGTCAGATAATGAAGTTGTCGGTCTGCAAATCGCCGACATCAACGCCGATCAGCCGGACCTCATCGCCGGCACCCGTATCGAGATCGATCACCGTGTCGCCGCCGTCCTGCCTCGCTGCGGCGAGAGCCGCAGCCTGGCTGCCGAAGAACGCACCGACATCGAGCAGGTCTTCGTCGGTATCGTAGTTAGCCACGGTGTCGGACCCGGTGCCGAGGTCGAACACGAATGTGTCGGTCTCATCGCCGGCGGTCAGGGTGTCGTTGCCTGCCCCGCCGTTGATGTCG
Organism: Anaerolineae bacterium; assembly: GCA_028285185.1. Lineage (GTDB taxonomy): Bacteria > Pseudomonadota > Alphaproteobacteria > DSM-16000 > Inquilinaceae > JACKIG01. The sequence goes on from JANQQD010000032.1 coordinate 18,761, forward strand.
CCGTCGACCTGGCCGCCGTCGCCGTCGAAGACGTCGTTGCCGCTGCCGAGCAGCACGTCGCCCTCGATGGTGCCGCGGTTGATGATGGTGACACCGGTATCGTTCTCGGTGGCGTCGATCCCGACTGCCCCTTTGATCAGGCCGTCATTGCGGATCTCCCCGTCCAGCGCGACATCGGCTGACAGGCGGATGCCTGCCGCCTCCTCAGAGAGGATGCGGCCGCCGTTTACGATGTCACCGTCAAAGACCGTCTGAACTTCGGCAGCACCGGTGAACAGGCGTACACCGTCGCCGGTCAGATTGCCGGCGCCGTCGCCGCGGCCGATAATGGTCCCGTAGTTCACGAGCTCGGCCTCGACAACATCGCCATCGGCATCGCCGACCTGGAACGAAACACCGGCGCCGTCGTTGCCCCTTCCAGCGTCGATCAGGGCCTGGCGGTGGTTGGTGACCGAGAACTCTTCGGCCGTCGCATCGGAATAGACGGTGCCGTTGCGTTGATCGCCGGTGCCCAGGATGCGGCCGTAGTTCTCCACCTCCACGCCGCTGCCGTCGATGTTCACGGCCCGGCTGTCGCTCTGGATCGTGCCATGGTTGATGGCTTGGGCATCGTGCTCGGAATTGCCGAAATAGAGGCCGTTGTTGGCCCCGTCGATCAGGCCGTTGCGGGCGTTGGTGATCGTACCCTCAAAGCCCAGGCCGTCGGAAAAGCGGACTGCCGATGTCGGCCCCTGCTCACTTTCCGACAGGATCTTGCCACTGTTGAAGATATCGCCCTTGAACGTGGTACCACCGCCTTCCACGCCGGAGAAGATGCGGATGCCGTCCCCGGCGAGGCCGGTATTGGCGGCCGCCTGGCCGCGACCCTCGATGGTGCCGCGGTTGACGATGTCGGCATGGACCACGTCGTCCGCGACCTCGCCCGTCTGCAGCGCGATGCCGGCGCCTTCGTTTCCGTCACCGGCATCGATCACGCCGCGGAGGGCGTTGAAGATGGAATAGTCGTCCGCGGTGGCGTCGGAATAGACGGTACCGTTGCGTTGATCGTCGGTGCCCAGAATGCGGCCGAAATTGTCCAGATCGACGCCGGTGCCGTCGATGTTCACAGCCCGGCTGTCGCTCTGGATCGTACCGTGGTTGACGGCCTTGGCCTTGTGGTCGGCGTCGCCGAAATAGAGCCCGTTGTTGGCGCCGTCGATCAGCCCGCCACGGGCGTTGGTGACCTTGCCGTCGAAGCTGAGGCCATCGGAGAACCGGATCGCCGAGGTCGGACCCACCTCGCTCTCCGACAGGATCTTTCCACTATTGAACAGATCACCTTTGAACGCCGTGCCGCCGCCCTCGACACCGGAGAAGATACGAATGCCGTCGCCGGCCTGTCCGGTATTGGCGGCCGCGCGCCCGCGGCCTTCAATGGTGCCGCGGTTTGTAACCGACGCTTCCACCACGTCGCCATCGACTTCACCGGTCTGCAGGGCGACGCCCGCACCGTCATTGCCTTTGCCGGCATCGATCACCGCATAGCGGGCGTTCAAGATGGAATAGTCGTCGGCCGTGGCATCGGAATAGACGGTACCGTTGCGCTGATCATCGGTGCCCAGGATCCGGCCGAAATTGTGCAGATCGACGCCGCTGCCGTCGATGTTCACCGCCCGGCTGTCGCTCTGGATGGTGCCGTAGTTGAGCACCTTGGCATCATGCTCGGCATCGCCGAAATAGAGGCCGTTGTTGGCCCCGTCGATCAGGCCACCGTGGGCGTTGACGACCTTGCCGTCGAAACTGAGGCCGTCGGAGAACCGGATTGCCGAGGTCGGGCCCACCTCGCTTTCGGACAGGACCTTTCCGCTGTTCAGGATGTCGCCTTCGAACGTAGTGCCGCCGCCGTCGACGCCGGAGAAGATGCGGATACCGTCACCGGCTTGGCCGGTATCTGCAGCTGCCTGGCCGCGCCCTTCGATGGTGCCGTGATTGATCACCCTGGCTTCGACCACGTCGCCGTCGACATCGCCGGTCTGCAGGGCGATGCCGGCACCGTCATTACCCTCGCCGGCGTCGATTACGGCGTGGCGGGCGTTGACGATCTTGAAGTCTTCCGCCGTGCCGTCGGAATAGATCGTGCCGTTGCGCTGGTCGCCGGTGCCGAGGATATGGCCGTAGTTCAGCACGTCGATGTCGCTGCCGCCGATGTTCACCGCGCGGCTGTCGCTGCTGACGACGCCGTAGTTCAAGAGGGCTCCGGACGACTCGCCACCGTTGACGAAGTTCACGCCGTTGAACCCGCCATCGATCGTGCCGTCGTTGTGGATTCGGGCGCCCGTGCCGGAGACCTCAATGGCCGTCTCTTCCGCCACGATCTCCGCGCGGCTGAAATTCTTGACCGTTGCCCGGTCGCCCTGCAGGTCGACCGTCGCGGTGTCGCCGGTGGTCTCAGCCGACCCTTTGTTCAGAAACGTCACGCGGTCATCGACGACCGTCAGGACCGGCGCCCCGTCCACTGTCGTGGAATCGCCGCGACCCAGCACGAAGATCTCGCCATCGGCCTGGTTGGTGCGCGGCTGATCATCGCCGTCGGGAATGACGGTCACATTGGTTGGCAGCCAGGGCAATCCGAAACGGCCCTGGATGAAGTTCAGGATGTTGCTGAAAGAACTCATCTGCTTGGTCCTTGCTCAAATCGTGGCTGAGAGGTGGCTGCCCATTGCGGGGCAAGCCAACGCCCGCGGCGGTGCGGTGAAAGGCCGTTCAAGGCCGCTGCGACCGCCGCCAACGTTCCGATGGCGCCGATGGCGCATTCCGGGCCGGCAGATGCTTGGGGTTGGGTGGTCAGTCGCGGGCGGATGGCGCCGCAGCCTGCCAATCTTGGTGATGGCTTGTCGAAACACGGCTCCCCCCTTGACCCCGCCACTTTGCCGGCTCAGGTCATGACAGTACTGACCGATCAGGGTACCGTGACCGGTCAGTAACGTTTCTTGCACAGGAATACCGCTTCGATTGGAAGCGTACGAATCACCTGTGGGTGAGATAAACGTGAATGCGAGAGTCGGTCGATCTTGAAGCGATTATCCGACGGTGGACGGGAAGGCGGGCATGGCAGGGGACAACGGGAGCAACTGACGAAGGCGGCGGACGAATTGGCCGACCACGCCAGCCCGCTCCATCACGCTGCCACCGAATTCCGTGAAGAGGTCGCCACCGCGGGCGTTGCCGATCCGCAAGATGTGGCCGAGCAGCTGATGATCCCGATGGATGGCGCCATCGTCACGGCGCACGCCATCGGTGATGGTGAGTCCGCTCGTCACACGCGAAAGATGGCGGAAGCCATTCTGTCGGCGGCGATTGGCTGATCAGGGCCGCTCGCCAAGCGCCCCGTCGTCCAGGCGTTCCGCCATCGCCCGGAGGCGCGCCATCTCTTCGGGCCGGTTCGTTCTGTAGGCCGCGCGTGCATACATCTCTTCGGCCAGAACTTCTTCCAGATTGGCCAGTGTGATCTGCTGCCCGAAACCGTCCGGCATATAGTCCGGATCCATGCTGTACATGCGCAAGGCGATCTCCGTCCCGACGCTTTCCTTGTAGTGCGACAGCTCCCAGTAATACGCCATCACGGTGTCGACATCGCCGTCCGGCGGTACCGGCTCTTCGGTGACGCGGTTGTAGGTGGCGAAATCCCAGACCGGGATCGGCGGCAGGCTGCCGTTCAGCACGTCGTCCGCCGCGACCAGGGCCACAACGGCCCGCTTCCAGTCTTCGAAGACGGGCCATAGGCCAGCGGTATGAAAGCTCTCCAGCATCCAGCCGTGATAGGGGTGGATGAACAGGTCAAGGCGGATGCCTTCGCGCCGGCACAGCGAGATGATGCGTTCCAGATAGGTCAGCGACCCTTCCGGCCAGCGCGCCGTGGGCGCGAACGAGAAATCGCGGCGATGCAGGCGCTGCAGCAGGCTCCAGGTCTTCCGTTCGAAGATGTTCCCGTAGCCCAGCCGATCCCAGTAATACGGGCTTTCGATCACCGGATTGAAGCCGAAGGGGGTCCGCGTACCGGCCCGGGGGTCATCCTGGCGCAGCACCGTCTCAAGCGAGCGCTGCAGGCCGTCCAGCGAGAAATAGACGCTGATGATGTCCTGTGCCGTGTCATGCACGGTCCCACGGGACATCACATCGCCGGTCATGCGGCTGAGGCGTCCATCGACGAAGGTCGGGTTCACGCGCGGGCGTGCCGTGTTGAAGGAAAGGAAGTCCAGTGCGACCACGGCATGGTCGACGGAACCGACGGCTGCCGCGTTTTCCAGATAGCGCCATTGTTCGTAGATCGTGGCCCCCGGCAGAGCGTTGTTGTAGACGACGCCGCCGAACTGTTCGGACAACAGGCCGGCATCGAAGCCCGATTCCACCCGCGAGTTGCCCAGCAGAATGACTTGCGGGGCCAGATTGCGCACCTGATAGGCCTTGATCAGGCTGATATTCGTGTCCGCCACCGGCTTGATGGCGTTGATGCCCGCGATCGAGACGATCCGATGGATGCCATAGGGATCGATCACCAGATTGACCAGGCCGGCTGCCGCAAGGATGCCGGCAAAGACCGCCATCACCCGGACCCCATAGCGGGCGAAGGCGAAGCTGTTGTCGGGCTGTTTCGGCTCCATAGCCCTCTCCATCAGAACTGGAAGTAGAGAAACTCGCTGATGCGGTTCAGGCTCATGACCGCAAGCGCGAACAGGAAGCCTGTGGCCATCGACCAGCGCAGGTTCGGTTGCCAGAAGGCCCCGCTCATGGTCCGCAGCAGCCATGGCAGGCCGTCCCGCTGCGCCCTTTCCAGGCCGTAGCGGTAGGCAGGCTCGAACCGGGCCATCACCTGTTGTGTGTTCGGCAACAACCAGCAGATCGCCAGGCCAATCAGGACCCACATCGCCGCGTTGTCGAGGTCCGGAGGCAGATCCTCGAAGCTCGGCACCGACAGCATCGCTGCGTAGATCGTCACGGCACCGTCCCAGGTGACGGCACGGAATGGCACCCAGGCCAGGATCGCCGCCAGCAGCGTCAGGGCGCGACCCGTCCAGATTGCCACGGGACCGGAGCCCGGTGGGCCGAACACGGCGCGGCTGGCGTGGTTGATCATCAGGTAGACGCCGTGCAGCGCGCCCCAAAGCACGAAATTCCAGCTCGACCCGTGCCACAGACCGCCGAGCAGCATGGTGATCATCAGGTTGGCGTACCGCCGCACGCGGCCGCGTCGGTTCCCGCCAAGCGCGATGTAGACGTATTCCTGCAGGAACCTGGACAGGGTGATATGCCAGCGACGCCAGAAATCGATGATGCTGGTGGCCTTGTACGGCGAGTCGAAGTTGAGCGGCAGACGCACGCCGAACATCCGGGCGATGCCAATGGCCATGTCGGAATAGCCGGAGAAATCGAAATAGAGCTGAAAACCGTAGGCGAAGGCGCCCAGCCACGCGGCCACCATGGGCACGGGCTCGCCAGCATCGGCTGCATCGAACACCGGTGAGGCATAGATCGCCAGGTTGTCGGCCAGCACGACCTTCTTGAACAGGCCGAAGACGAAGATGGTGAAGCCGACCGTGAGGTTCTGCCAGCTCGGTTGGAAGGTGTCCTCCGCCGCGAACTGCGGCATCATCTCTTTGTGGTGGACGATCGGCCCCGCGATCAGCTGCGGGAAGAAAAGCACGAACAGGGCATAGTCGACAAAGTCATACTCGTCGGCCTCTCCCTTCAGGGCATCTACCAAGTAGGCAATCTGCTGGAAGGTGAAGAAAGAGATGCCGATGGGCAGGATAATCTCGCCGATCGTCCAGCCTGTGCCGGCGACGGCATTCACCGTGTCCAGGAAGAATTCGGCATACTTGAAATAGCCGAGCAGTGCCAAGTTGGCGACGATTCCGCCGCCGGTAATCCACCGTGCCAGGGTGTAGGCATCCCGCCGGTTCAGGGCGACGATGTTCTGGCCGAGGGCGAAGTTGAAGGCCATCGAGCCGCCGACCAGGATCACATAAGCGGGATTCCACCAGCCGTAATAGAACAGCGACGCGATGACCAGCCAGAGCACGGACACGCGCGTCCGCGCGATCTTCGCGAAGAAAAAGAACCCGAAGATCGTGACCGGCAGAAACAGGAAGATGAATTCGCTGGAATTGAACAACATCGCCGCAACGCCCCGCGCCGCCTCGTCGCACGCCAACTCTAGGCGCCACGTAGCGGCATTCCCATGCGGCATGACCGTCGGTGTCAGGCGGCCGCGTGATTGATCCTAAGGTCGATGGACACGCATCGGCGGCCGACGACCGGCCAGGTTGCCAAGATCTAGGGGCGGCAGAACAGCACTGCCAAGTCACAACCGATCAACTTGCCCCTGGGTACGCGTGACGCAGATCGTCCGGCTTCACGGCCGAGTTCCGGCATCGTCGGGGTCCAGGCGGTCTGCCATCACCTGCAGCCGCGCCATCTCGTCGGCCCGGGCCGCGCGGTAGGCCTCTCGCGCCGCCACCTGCGCCGCTAGGACGTCTTCGAGAGTCTCAAGCGTGATCTGCTGTCCGAATCCCGCCGGAACATCGCCCAGCCCATACATGCGCCGCACGATCTCCGTTCCGACGCTGGCCTTATAGTGGGACTGCTCCCAGTGATACACCGGCACAGTCTCCAGATCGCCGATCTCCGGCACCGCCTCTTCGGTGATCGGATTGTAGGTCGCGAAATCCCAGACCGGCACGGCCGGCAAGCTGCCGTTCAAGACGTCATCGGCCGCGACCAGTGCGACTACGGCCCGCTTCCAGTCTTCGAATGCAGGCCACAGCCCGGCCATGTGGAAGCTCTCCAGCATCCAGGCATGGTATGGATGGGTGAATAGCTCCAGCCGGATACCTTCACGGCGACAGAGCGCCAGGATACGTTCCAGATAGGTCAGCGAGCCTTCCGGCCAGACATCCGTCGGGGCGAATGAGAAATCGCGTCGGTGAAGGCGCTGCAGCATGCTCCAGGTCTTGTCTTCGAAGATGACGCCATAGCCGAGCCGGTCCCAGAAATAGGGGCTTTCCACCACCGGATTGAACCCCAGGGGCGTGCGCGTCGATGCCCGCGGATCGTCCTGCCTCAGGACCGTCTCCAGCGAGGCCTGCAGCCCGTAGAGCGAGAAATAGACGTCGATGATGTCTTGTGCGGTTTCGCGGATAGCGAGGCGGGACAATTCGTCCGGAGTGGATTGCTGCAACCGGCCGTCGACAAAGGTCGGGTTGACGCGCGGGCGTTCCGTATTGAAGGCGAGGAAGTCGATCGCGACGACAACATGGTCGACCGAGCCGAGGGCGACCGCGTTTTCGAGGTATCGCCACTGCTCGTAAATGGTGGCTCCCGGTATCGCGCTGTTATAGATGGTCTGGCCGAAGTGATCGGAGAACAGATCGGCGTCGAAGCCCATCTCGACCCGAGAGTTGCCGAGAAGGATGGCGTCAGGCTCGACAGTCCGAACCTGATAGGCTTTCAGCAGGCTGACATTCCTGTCGGCCACCGGCTTCAGCGCATTGAATCCGTCGATCGACACGATCCGGTGGATGCCATAGGGGTCGACGATCAGGTTGATCGCCCCCGCCACCAGCATGAGCAGAAGGGACGCAACGGCTGCCCAGACGCCGTAGCGGGCGTAAGCTCTTGGGTCGTCGATCCGGTGCTGGTCCATCGCAATCCCGTCAGAACTGGAAATAGAGGAACTCGCTGATGCGGTTGAGGCTCATGACCGCAAGCATGAACATCACGGCGGTCGCCAGCGCCCAGCGGGGGCTGGGCACCCAGAACGCCGCCGACATGACGCGCAAGAGCCAGGGCAGGCCCTCCTTCTCCAGCGCCTGCATGCCGTAGCGGTAGGCCGGCTCAACCCGCGCCATGATCTGCTGCGTATTCGGCAGGAACCAGCAGATCGCCACCGCCGCGAGAATCCAGGCCGCCGCATCGTCCAGGGCGGGCGGCAGGGCGCCGAAGTCCGGCAGGGACACCATGGCCCCGTACATGATCACGGCGCCGTCCCAGGTGACGGCGCGGAAGGGCACGAAGGTGATCACGATCGCGAACAGCGTCAGGACACGGGCCGCCCAGACCGCCAGCGGATTCTGGCTCGGGGGGCCGATGATGGCGCGCCAGCCGTGGTTGATGATCAGGAACAGGCCGTGCAGGCCGCCCCACAGCACGAAGCTCCAGCCCGCGCCATGCCACAGCCCGCCGACCAGCATGGTGATCATCAGATTGACATACCGCCGCACCCGGCCGTGCCGGTTGCCCCCGAGCGCGATGTAGACATAGCGCTGCAGGAACCGCGACAGCGTCATGTGCCAGCGCCGCCAGAAATCGATGATGCCCGTCGCCTTGTAGGGGGAATTGAAGTTCAGAGGCAGGCGCACGCCGAACATGCGCGCCGCGCCGATGGCCATGTCGGAATAGCCGGAGAAGTCGAAATAGACCTGAAAGCTGTAGGCGAAGGTTCCAAGCCAGGCCGACAGCATCGGAACCTCGTCGCCGGCATCCGCAGCATCGAAGACCGGCGTGGCATAGAGGGCCAGGTTGTCGGCCAGCACGACCTTCTTGAACAGGCCGAAGACGAAGATGGTGAAGCCGACGGTCAGGTTCTGCCAGCTGGGCCGGAACGTATGCGCCGCGGCGAACTGCGGCATCATCTCTTTGTGATGGACGATCGGGCCCGCGATCAGCTGCGGGAAGAACAGCACGAACAGCGCATAGTCCAGGAAGTCATAGTCGCCGGCTTCGCCGCGCAGCGCGTCGACCAGATAGGCGATCTGCTGAAATGTGAAGAACGAGATGGCGATGGGCAGAATGACCTCGCCGATCGTCCATTCCACGCCGGTCACGGTGCTGACGGTATCGACGAAGAAGTTCGCGTATTTGAAATAGCCGATCAGCAACAGGTTGACGACGATGCCGGCGATGGCGAGCCCCTTGGCGCGGGCATGACGGTCCTGGCGGTTGAGCAGAACGATGTTCTGGCCAAGCGTATAGTTGAACAGCATCGACCCGCCGACCAGGATCAGATAGGCCGGGTTCCACCACCCGTAATAGATCAGCGACGCCGCGACCAGCCAGAGCACGGAGGCGCGCGCATGGGCGATGCTGGCGATCAGGAAAAAACCCAGCAGCGTGGCAGGCAGAAACAGGAATATGAACTCGCTGCTATTGAACAGCATCGCCCGCCGGTTCCAATTCCGTCTGTCCGAAAGCCCATTGCAATTTTGCGGACTTTACGGGCTACGGCTCCGCAATGCCATGCGGCATGATCATGAATCTGTACAATATCCACAGATCCCGGGCGGCCGATGTCAGATTGACGCTCCGGCGTCATGCCTGCGCGGGGCGGTCAGCGTCCGGCAATACCGCTCAGCTTGGCCTCAAGAGGTCCCCGCCTTCGCGGGGACGACGCCAAGACCCGTCACTTGTACGGGTCGGCAGCGTCGCGCAGACCGTCGCCGAAGAACTGGAAGGCCAACACCACGATGATCACCGGCACGACCGGGAAGATCAGCCAGGGATAGAGGGCGACGGCGTTGATGTTCTGCGCCTCGTTCAGCAGCACGCCCCAACTCGTCACCGGCGGCCGAAGTCCGAGATTGAGGAAGCTGAGCGCCGTCTCGCCCAGGATCATGCCAGGGATGGTCAGCGTGGCCGACGCGATCAGATGGCTCATGAAGCTGGGCATGAGATGCCGGAAGATCACCCTCCGCGGCGAGGCGCCCATCAGGTAAGCTGCTGTCGCAAAATCTTCTTCCCGTAATGCGAGTAGCTTCGAGCGCACTGCTCGTGCAAGGCCCGTCCAGTCGACCAGCCCGAGGATGATCGTGATACCGAAATAGATCAGCAGTGGGCTCCAACCCGCCGGGAGTGCTGCCGACAGGGCCATCCACAGCGGCAGCTGCGGAAAGCTCTGGAAGATCTCGATGATCCGGTTGACCAGATTGTCGACCCAGCCACCGTAGTATCCGGCCAAGCCACCGATGGTGATGCCGAGCGTGAAGCTGACGATCACACCCACCAGGCCGATCGTCAGCGAGATGCGGGCGCCGTAGATGATCCGGCTCAGGATGTCGCGCCCTAGGCGGTCGGTACCCAGCAGGAACAGCGTGCCGCCTTCGGCCGGGCAGACGAAATGGAAACTCCCTGGGACCATTCCCCAGAACCTGTACTCATCACCCAGGCAGAAGAAGCGTATGCGCTGTATGTCGTCGGTGTTCTCCTCGTACTCCCGCTGCATCCGCTCCATGTTCAAGGTGAATTCGGTGCCGTAGACGAAGGGGCCGATGAACTCGCCTTCGTGGAAGAACCGGACGGTCTGGGGTGGGGCGTAGATGTACTGGGTGTGGCGGGAATGGAGATTGTAGGGCGCCAGGAACTCGCTGATCAGGATCGACCCGTACATGATCGCAAGCACCAGCCCGGCGGCAACGGCCAGTTTGTGGCGGCGAAGCTTCCACCACATCAGCTTCCACTGCGGCGCCAGGTAATAGGCTTCCTGCTTCGCCGTCAGCGGTTCGGCGTGATAGGGATCCCAAGATTGCGGGTTGTGGTAATGGGCAAGCCGCGTTTCGGGCTGCCGGCCCCCGTCACCTTCTTGCCGCTCGACCGTCATTTGACCGCTCCACCGCCGAGGCGGATTCTCGGATCCAATGCCGCCAGCGCCAAGTCGGACAACAGCACGCCGACCACCGTCAGCCCCGCCAGCCAGAAGACGAACGAACCGGCCAGATACATGTCCTGGCTCTGCAGGGCGGAGAGCAAGAGCGGCCCGGTCGTCGGCAGGTTCAGCACGACCGACACGATCGTCGCGCCGGAGATCAGCTGCGGCAGCAGACTGCCGATATCGGCGATGAAGGGGTTCAGCGCCATGCGCAGCGGGTATTTGAACAGCGCGCGGCGTGTCGGCAGGCCCTTGGCCCGTGCGGTGACGTAATACTGTTTCTGCAGCTCATCCAGCAGGTTGGCGCGCAGCCGCCGGATCATCGCCGCGGTGCCCGAGGTGCCGATGACGATGACCGGCACCCACAGATGCTCCAGCACCGACAGGAACTTGCCCCAGCTCATGGGTTCGTCGATGTATTGCGGGTCCATCAGCCCGCCGATCGACGTGCCGAACTGCACATTGGCGAAGTAGAGCAGGACCAGCGCCAGCAGGAAATTCGGCGTCGCCAACCCCAGGAAGCCGATGAAGGTCAGCGTATAGTCGCCGATGCTGTACTGGTGCGTGGCGGAATAGATGCCGATGGGGAACGAGACCAGCCAGATGAAGATGGTAGTGGCGAACGTGACCAGGATGGTCAGGAACATGCGGTCGCCGACCACATCGGTCACCGGCATGCTGTATTCGAACGAATAGCCGAAATCGCCCCTCAGAGCGTTGCCGAGCCAGAAGAAGTATTGCTCGACCAGATTCTTGTCGAGCCCGTAGGTCTGGCGCAGGAACTCGATGCGGCTGGCATCGACGGCCTCGCCGCGGCTCTGCAGCTCGTTGATATAGGTGGTCAGATAGTCGCCGGGCGGCAGCTGGATGATCACGAAGCTGATGGCGCTGATGGCCAGCACCGTCGGGATCATCACGATGAGGCGCCGCGCAATATAGGCCAGCATGGCCCGACCTCTCCGGGAAGCTCGCGATCAGCCCGGATCGACGCCTATTCGTCGATCCAGAACGTATCGGGGCGGTAGACGCCGAAATGGCCGCCGGGATCCCAGGAATAGATGCCGAGTTCGGGCACGTTGCGCAGCGTGTTGCGCACCACGACCGGCTGCAGAACGCCGTTGACGATGCCGATCGACGTCAGCTGATCGACATGAATGTCCAGCATCTCGGTAAGGATGGCTGCCCGGCGGTCGCGGTCGGTGGTGCCCAGCCATTCCTCATAGAGCGCCATCAGGTCTTCGCCCAGCGGCATGTCGACCGCTTCCCCCGCTTCGCCGCCGGTCTGCAGGTATTGGCCCCATTTGGGGTACTGCAGCCAGGTCTGGGCCACCGGCGCCAGCTCCGTCGGTACCGTGTCGGGCGTGAACAGGGCATTGTCGAAACCCCACCAGGTGGACATCGCCGTCTCGCCGGAGAACACGCGGGTGCGGAAGACGTCACGCTGCGAGGTGGTGGTGTGCAGCTGGACCCCCGCCTGCCGCCAGCTATCGGCGATCAGCTGCAGGATGTCCGTCTCTTCCGTGCGCTCGCCCGCCGTCTCGACCACGATCTCCAGCGGCTCACCGTCGGGGCGCAGGCGGATGCCGCGGCCATCCCGCTCTGTCAGCCCCATCTCGTCCAACAGCGCGTTGGCGGCCTCCAGGTCGTATTCGGTGAATTCCAGCGAGCGTTCCTCGTCATAGAGGGGGGACTGTGGAAGGGCCGTGTTCTGTGCCACCGTCGCGAGGCCGTAGTAGATGACCTGGTTGATCTCCTCCCGGTCGATCGCAAGCGACAGCGCCCGGCGGAACCGTACGTCGCGATTCAGCTCACGCATCACCGTGTCGGAGGCGTTGAGATTGGGATAGATCGCCAGCTCCGATCCCAGCGCGGTCGGCCACAGATGGACCGTGTAGTTGTGCCTCTCTTCCCCTTCCTTCAGGAAGGTGTAGGTGTCGAAGCGCAGATGGCGCGACTGCAGGTCCGCTTCGCCCGACCCGACCTTGGCGGCAATCAGCCCGCTATCGGAAATGGTGACGATCACCCGGTCCAGATAGGGAAGCTGCAGGCCCGTGGAATCCACCCGGTGGTAGAACGGGTTGCGCTCGAACACGAACCGTTCCGACGGCGGCGCCGTGGTGTTGTGCCAGGGCTGCAGCACGGGCAGGCTGGGGTTGTTCGCGCTGTAGAGGTTGCTCTTGTTGATGTGCAGCGCCGCCCAGTTCCGTGCGGAATTCTCTTCCACCAGCGCGGCGAGCGCATCCGCATCCGTATAGTCGGCGTGGAACTGCTGCAAGTAGTGCGAGGGCGCGTAGATGTAGAGCGGCCGTGCCCCGGCCAGCGCCGGCAGGAACTCCGGATTGGGAGCGGACCATGTGTATCGGACCGTCAGCTCATCCACGATCTCCACGGTCGGCTGCTCACCGTCCACCAGCATCCGGGCGTCCGGGCCGAAGGGCTTCAGCTCTTCGTTCTGGTCGATGTCGAACCACTGATAGCGGAAATCCTCCGTCGTGAACGGCTCGCCATCCGACCAGCGGTGTCCTGGGCGCAGGTGGAAGGTGAAGATCCGGCCTTCCTCCACCTCGAAGCTCTCCAGGATATCGGCCTGGAAGGTCAGGTCCGGCGCATAGCCCACCAGACGCGCATAGCCGTAGACGTTCATGATGCGGATGTCGCGCGCACGACCGGCGATCCAGCTGATCTCTCCGCCGGAGACGCCCTGCTCCCTGCCCGTCGCCGCCATATCCACCACCACCGGATTTTCCGGCAGGCGCTCGGCCACGGGCGGCAGGTCGCCGGCGGTCACGGCATCGGCCAGCATCGGCGTTTCCTGCAGATCGACAGCAGCCGCCGGGCCGGCGGAGACGATCGCCAGCATTGAGAGGATGCCGACGGCCCAGCTGAGCGGACGACGAAGCTCCTTCAGGGGTGCAAGACCAGTCATGAAGCCAACTCCATTTCTCTTGCTTGCGGCATGGCGCGCACGAAATGCCCGCCGCCGAGGTCGATCA
>JANQQD010000048.1 GCA_028285185.1 Anaerolineae bacterium
GAGTCAATGATTCGCTGATGCAACATCCATCGGTAATCACCAGGTGCGACACTTGAGTGATTCTCCGAAATACTAAGCAATCCCGTTGACGACCATATGGTCCCATGATATCCCAGATCAGCCCATTGAGAACGGCTGGTCTCCCGTGTGCACCCCGGATGGAAGAAATCCGCCGTCACGGAAGGCCGAAATGGAGGCGACCCAACCCGGTATGACCGGCAGCCGAGGGACAGATGGCCCGGTTCACGGCACAGCACTTGAACAAGGTGGATCGAAAGGGACGCGTTAGCGTCCCCGCACCGTTCCGTGCCGCCATCGAGACCGGGGACCGCGCCCGTCGTTTCTATCTGAAGCCGAATTACGCGAAGGATAACACGGTCGTCGCAATAGACGGATTGACAGAGTCGTTCATGGATTCCGTGCAGCAGCGCATCGACGAAATGGATATCGGCTCTGAAGAGCGGACCAGTTTCGAGATGGAGTATTTCGGCGAGAGCGAGCAGGTCGAATACGACGGCGATGGCCGCATAGTCTTGCCGCGTGATTTGATGACGGCGGCCGGCATCACCGATCAGGTGCAGTTTGTCGGCCTCGGCAGCTATTTCCAGCTTTGGGAGCCGGAGGCCTTCAAGCAGCATCACGCCGGTGTGCCGCGCGGCAAGCCGCTGCCCAAGCCCGGTCGTGGGGGTGGCGCATGACCCAGGCGCACACGCCCGTACTGCTTGCCGAGATGGTCGAGATCCTGGCGCCCCGCGATGGAGCCGTCATCGTGGACGGCACGTTCGGGCGCGGCGGCCACACGGCCGCGTTCTTGAAGGCCGCCCGCTGCCGCGTGATCGCCATCGACCGTGATCCCGCGGCCATTGCCGCCGGGCAGGCGCTGGCGGCTGAGAGCGATGGCCGGTTGGTGCTGCGCCAGGGGCGGTTCGGCGACATGGTGCGGCTGGTCGAAGGCGTGGCGGACGGGCAGGTGGACGGTGTCGCCCTGGACCTGGGTGTGGCCAGCCCGCAGCTCGACGACCCGACGCGCGGCTTTTCCTTCCGCGCCGAGGGGCCGCTGGACATGCGCATGGGTGCCGACGGGCCGACGGCGGCGGAGATCGTCAATACCGCAAGCGAGCAGGACCTGGCCCGCATCTTCCGCGATCTGGGGGAGGAGCGGCATGCGATCCGCGTGGCCCGTGCCGTCGTCGCAGCCCGCGCGCTGGCGCCGATCGCGCTAACGACTGAGCTGGCCGATCTGGTGCGCAAGGTGGTGCCCAAGGCCAGGGACGGCATCGACCCCACGACCCGCACCTTCCAGGGCTTGCGCATCCATGTGAACGACGAGTTGGGTGAGCTGGGCCGCGGCTTGGTGGCGGCGGAACGGCTGTTGCGGCCGGGCGGCCGGCTGGCCGTCATCTCTTTCCACAGCCTGGAAGACCGGACCGTGAAGCGCTTCCTGGCGGAGCGCAGCGGCCGCACCGGCGGCGTATCACGGCACCGCCCACAGGCGATCGACCGGCCGGCGCAGCCCCCGACCTTCGAGCTGTTGATGCGTAAGTCCGTAACGCCGAGGCCAGCAGAGGTGGCGGCAAACCCGCGCGCCCGCTCCGCCAGGCTGCGCGCGGCCGTACGCACCGGCGCGCCAAGCTGGCCAGCATCGACGGAGATGGCCGCATGATCCGTCTCACGACAGCCCTGTGGCTCGGCCTCGTCTCCGTGGCAGGCGGCGCCCTGTTCCATATCAGCTATCAGGTGGAGCGGCTGGAGGCCGAGAGCCGGGCGCTGACGCAGGCGATCGAGCAAGAGCGCCAGACCATCCGCATCCTGCGTGCCGAATGGGCCTATCTGAACCGGCCCGACCACCTGGGCGAAATGGCTGAGGTGTGGACGGGCCTGGCGCCGATGCGTCCGGAGCAGATGATCGCCTCGGTCTCTGAGATCCCGCATCCGCTTCCGGCCGGAGACATGCCCAGCGCCTCGCCCGTGCGCATGGTCCCGCTTTCCGGTGTGCCTGAACTCCCCTCCGTTCCGCTGCCCGGCATCAAGCCGGCAGCGGTCAGTGATCGCCGTCCGGCCCCACCCCCGACCCCGGCCGGCGACGCGGTGCCGCCGTCCCCACTGCCCGCCCCTCCCACGGTGCGGGACGGTGGCACCGCACCCCCCTTGGTTCTGGCGCGGTTCCGCTCGAACCCGACAACGTTTGTGCTGGACGAGAGCCGATGACGGATATTGGCCAGCAACCCCCTGCCATGGCCGCCGGCTACCCGGCGGCCCGCGTGCATATCAGGGGCCACGCGAATGAAGCGCTGACCCTGGGCCGCATCCGCCTGAGGGTAACCGTCGCGTTCTTCATGGTGGCGTTTCTCGCGGTCGCCGGGCGGTTGGTCGATGTCACGCTGTTCGGTGCCTCCGGCGAGCCGCAGGCGGCACCGGTCCTGACGGCACCGGCGCCGGTCGCGTCGGCGACCCGTGGCGACATCGTCGATCGCAACGGTGTTCTGCTGGCCACATCGCTGCCCACGGCATCGCTGTTCGCGGATGCTCTGCTGGTGCCGAACGCTGGCGAGGCTGCGGACCGCCTTGGCGTGGCGCTGCCGGACCTCGATATCGAGGCCACGCGCGTGGCGCTCGACTCCGACCGGCGGTTCGTCTGGCTGCGCCGCGGCCTGACGCCCAGCCAGCACCATGCAGTCAACGCGCTCGGTATCCCCGGTCTCGGCTTCCGCAGCGAGCAGCAGCGTTTCTATCCGGCCGGATCGATGACAGCCCATGTGGTGGGCTTCGCCGATGTGGACGGCCTGGGACTCGCCGGCATCGAACGGGAGTTCGAAAATCGCCTGGCGGCCGGCGAGACCGTGGCCCTGTCGCTGGACCTGCGGGCGCAATCGGTGGTGCACGAGGTGCTGGCCGATGCGGTTGCGGAGTTCTCAGCCGTCGGCGCCATCGGGATCGTCCTTGGCGTGCGCACGGGCGAGGTCGTCGCCATGGTGTCGCTGCCGGATTTCGACCCCTATCTGGCGGGGGAAGAGCCGGACGAGACCCGCTTCAACCGCGCCGTCCTGGGCGTCTACGAGATGGGGTCGACGTTCAAAATCTTTAACACGGCCATGGCGCTCGACTATGGCATCGTCACGCTCACGGATGGCTACGACGCCACCCATCCGATCCGGATCGGCCGCCACACCATCAGCGACTATCACGGACGTGGCCGGTGGCTGACGGTGGGCGAGATCTTCATGTATTCCTCCAACATCGGATCGGCGCGCATGGCCACCGCGGTCGGTTCGGAACGCCAGCGGGCGTTTCTGGAGCGGCTGGGTCTGACGCGGGCGTCGCCGGTCGAGTTGCCGGAGGTGGGATGGCCGATGGTCCCGGACCCCTGGCGCGAGATCAACACGATGACGATCTCTTTCGGGCACGGCCTCGCCGTCAGCCCGCTGCAGCTTGCCAGCGCGGTCGGCGCGGTTGTCGGTGGCGGCATCTACCGGGCACCGACGCTCGTCGACCGCCCCGCCGACGAGGCCGTGGCGGGCGAGCGCGTGATGTCGGAGGAGACCAGCCTGCAGATGCGCTGGCTGATGCGCGAGGTGGTGGAAGAGGGCACCGGCCGGCGCGCCGATGCGCCCGGATACATGGTGGGCGGCAAGACGGGTACGGCGGAAAAGGCTGTGGCCCGGGGCTATGACGGCAACGCATTGCTGTCGTCATTCGTCGCGGCCTTTCCCATCGACCGCCCCGAATACGTCGTATTGGTCATGCTCGATGAACCTCGGTTGCCGCGCTCCGAAGGGCGCCCGACAGGTGGCCGTGTCGCCGCGCCGGTCGTCCGGCAGATCGTCGAGCGGCTGGGGCCGCTGTTCGGCCTGCGTCCCGTCTCGGAGCCGTCGCCGGAGGTCCGCGAGGCCAGCGCGGACGGCGACGACGGCGCGATGGCACGGCTGGCGGCATTTCGGACACTGCAATGACGGAGCCCCCTCAGCCCAGGCGCCTCGCCGCCGATCCGGATCTCGCCGACCTGCCGCTCACGGGTCTGACGGCGGACAGCCGCCAAGTGCGCTCAGGCGGCCTGTTCGTCGCCCTGCCGGGAACGCGGGTCGACGGGCGCTCGTTCATCGGCGAGGCCGTCTCGCGCGGTGCGGTCGCTGTGCTGGCGCCGCCCGATACCGTCCTGCCGGCCGACGCGGTAGGCGTGAGGCTCGTGCTGGATCAGGAACCGCGGCGGCGGTTCGCCCGCCTGGCGGCGATGTACTATGAAGACCAGCCGCAGGTGATCGCGGCCGTGACCGGCACCAACGGCAAGACGTCGGTGACCCAGTTTGCGCGCCAGATCTGGGAACGCTTGGGGCATTCGGCCGCTGCCATGGGCACGCTTGGCCTCGCTTCGCGCACGCTGTCGCGGGACGGATCGCTGACGACACCGGACACGGTCGCATTGCACTCCGACCTGGCAGTGCTGGCGCATACTGGCGTGACGCATCTGGCGATGGAAGCGTCCTCCCACGGACTGGCACAGCATCGTCTGGACGGGGTTCGTGTGGGGTTTGCGGCCTTCACCAATCTCAGCCGCGACCATCTCGACTATCACGGCACCATGGAGGCCTATTGGGCTGCAAAACGCCGGTTGTTCGTCGAGCTGCTCGATCCTGCCGGCACGGCGGTCGTCAATGCCGACGACGAGTACGGCAAAGCGCTGATCTCGGACCTTGCGGCTCTCGGCGTGCGTGTTCTGGACTATGGGCGGACCGCCCGCGCGCTGGTGCTGACATCGGTTCATCCGCGCCACGACGGCCAGGATCTCGAGCTGCAGGTGTCCGGCCGCAACCATCGGGTCAGTCTTCCGCTGGTGGGTGCGTTCCAGGCGGAGAATGCGCTGGCCGCGATCGGGCTGGCGATCGCCGCGGGCGCCGAGCCGGAGCAGGTCGTGGCGGCGGCCGCACATCTGAGAGGTGTGCGGGGTCGGCTGGAACTGGCGGCCCGGCATCCTTCGGGCGCCCCAGTCTATATCGACTACGCCCATACGCCGGATGCGCTGACCACCGTGCTGCAGGCAATCCGGCCGCACACGGCGGGCCGTCTGGTGGTCGTGTTCGGCTGCGGCGGCGATCGCGACCCCGGCAAGCGGCCGCAGATGGGAGCCGCCGTCGATGCGCTCGCGGATCTGCCCATCCTGACCGACGACAATCCGCGCAGCGAGGACCCGGCCGTGATCAGGGCGGCCGCACGAGCGACCTGCCCGCGAGCGCTGGAGATCGGCGACCGGCGAGAAGCGATCCGGGCTGCGGTCACGCAGCTGCAGTCCGACGACGTGCTGGTCATTGCAGGCAAGGGGCACGAGCAGGGCCAGGCAATCGGCTCTGCCGTACGGCCGTTCGACGATGCGACAGAAGCTCGCGCCGCCGTTGCCGCCTTGGCCGAACCTTCCGGGGCTGCAGCATGACCGCGCCCGTGCTCTGGACCGCAGCGGATGCCGCAACGGCCGTCGATGCACAGCCTGTCGGACAGTGGCTGGCCACCGGCGTGTCGATCGACAGCCGGACGGTGGCGCCTGGCGACCTTTTCGTCGCCATCCTGGGTCCGAGTTTTGACGGTCACGACTTCGTTGCCGATGCCTTCGCACGCGGTGCCGTTGCGGCCATGGTGCATCGCCCGCCGCCAGGTGTCGGCGAAGACGCGTCGCTTTTGTATGTCGATGAAACGCTGGAGGGCCTGACGGCGCTGGCCCGCTTCGCGCGGCTGCGCAGCGATGCGCGGATCGCGGCCGTCACCGGCTCTGTCGGTAAGACCAGCACGAAAGAGGCGTTGCGCCTATCGCTGTCGGCCGAGGCGCCGACCTATGCCTCGACCGGCAACCTCAACAATCACTGGGGGGTGCCGTTGAGCCTGGCGCGCCTTCCGCCGTCGGCCACGTTTGCCGTGTTCGAGCTGGGCATGAACCATGCCGGTGAGATCGCGCCCCTGTCGCGAATGGTGCAGCCCGAAGCGGCCGTCATCACGACGGTCGAGGCGGTCCATCTGGAGAATTTCGAAAACGTCGAAGGGATCGCCGACGCCAAGGCCGAGATCTTCGCCGGCATGACGCCGGCCGGCGCTGCCATCCTGAACCATGACAACCGGCATTTCGCGCGTCTGGTAGCCCATGCCCGCACGCAGGGCCTGAGCCGTGTCTGGAGCTTCGGCGAACATGACGAGGCCGATGCGCGGCTGGACGAATGCGCGCTGTTCGCTACCGGCAGCGTCGGTCGCGCGGTGATCCGCGGCGAGCCGATCGACTTCACCTTGTCGGCGCCCGGCAAGCACTGGGTGCTGAACGGCCTTGCGGTCCTGTTGACGGTCAAGGCACTGGGCGGCGACCTGCCCACGGCTGCGCGGGCGCTCAACCAGTTCGCACCGATCAAGGGGCGTGGCGCCACGCGCCGCCTGACATTGGATCGGCCGGGCGGGCGCGGCAGCTTCGTGCTGATCGACGAGAGCTATAACGCCAGCCCCCCCGCGATCTCCGCCGCGCTGGCCGTTCTCGGACGGACGGCACCGCAGGGACGCGGCCGCCGCATTGTCGTTCTCGGCGACATGCTGGAGCTGGGGGAGATGGCCGAGGCCCTGCACCGCGCGCTGGCGACGCCGATCCTGGCAAACGCAGTGGACAAGGTATACGCCTGCGGCCCCCTCATGGCGGCCCTGATGGAGGCGCTGCCGACCAAGGTGCGCGCTGCCTATGCCGAGGACAGCACCAGTCTCGCCCCCCTGGTGGCTGAAGATGTGCGGCCTGGTGATGTGGTGTTGGTCAAGGGGTCGCTGGGGTCGCGCATGGCGGCCGTGGTGGAGGCGCTCGACCACCTGGATGCATCTGTGCTGCCGCATGACAACCAGGCGCCGCGCCTGGTGGCAAACGGCGCTTAGGGGTGATCGATGCTGTTGGAGCTTCTGTTTCCCCTGGCCGACGAATTCATCGTCTTCAACCTGTTCCAGTACATCACCTTCCGAACGGGCGGCGCGGTGCTGACTGCCCTTCTGGTCGCGTTCATGATCGGTCCGCGGCTGATCGGATGGCTGAGATCGAAACAGGGCAGCGGCCAGCCGATCCGCACCGACGGCCCCGAAACCCATCTGTCGAAGGCGGGCACGCCCACCATGGGCGGCCTCATGATCCTGATCGGCATCGCCGTTTCGATGCTGCTGTGGGGCGATCTCGGCAACGCCTATGTGTGGATCGTCTTCATGGTCACGGTCGGCTTCGGCCTGATCGGCTTCGCCGACGACTACCTGAAGCTGACCAAGCGCAACACAAAGGGTCTGCCGGGGCGCGTCAAGCTGCTGTTCGAAGTGCTGATCGCGGCGGGGGCTGCGGCCTGGTATCTGGCGGTCACACCCGATCCTCTGGCAACGGGGCTTGCCGTTCCGTTCTTCAAGGATCTGCTGATCAATCTCGGCTTCTTCTTCGTGCCGTTCGCCATTCTGGTGATGGTCGGCACATCGAACGCCGTCAACCTGACGGACGGGCTGGACGGGCTGGCCATCGGGCCGGTCATCCTCGCCGCCGCCTGTTTCGGCTTTATCAGCTACCTCGCCGGGCGCGTCGACTTCGCGGAATACCTGCAGATCCACCACACCGCGGGATCGGGCGAGCTTGCCGTGTTCTGCGGCGCGCTGATCGGCGGCGGGCTTGGCTTTCTCTGGTTCAACGCGCCGCCGGCCATGGTGTTCATGGGCGACACCGGCTCGCTGTCCATGGGCGGGGCGCTTGGGTCCATCAGTGTAATCACCAAGCACGAGCTGGTGCTGACGATCATCGGCGGGCTGTTCGTGGTCGAGACGGTGTCGGTGATCGTGCAGGTGACCTCGTACAAGCTGACGGGCAAGCGCGTCTTCGCCATGGCGCCCCTGCACCATCACTTCGAAAAGAAGGGCTGGGCAGAACCGACCGTCGTCATACGGTTCTGGATCATCGCCATCATCCTGGCCCTGGTCGGCCTCGCGACGCTGAAGCTGAGATAGGCCGATGATCCCGCTCGACTTCCTCAAGCAGCAGACGATCGCGGTCTTGGGCCTCGGCCGGTCCGGTCTGCCGACGGCCGAGGCGCTGATCGGCGCAGGCGCAACCGTGCTGGCGTGGGACGATGACGCCCTGCAGCGCCAGAAGGCGGCAGCCCTGGGCATGACGATCGCAGATCTGACGACGGCCGATCTTGCCGGCGTCGAGACGCTGGTGCTGAGCCCCGGCATTCCGCGTACCCATCCGGCACCGCATCCGGCCGTCGCGCGCGCGCTGTCGTTGGGCATCGACATCCGCCTGGATATCGACCTGCTGGCCGCCGCGCAGCCGGATGCGTGCTATCTCGGCATCACGGGAACCAACGGCAAGTCGACGACCACGGCGCTGATCGGCCACATTATGACCGCGGCCGGTGTGCGGGCGGAGGTGGGCGGCAATCTCGGCACCGGCGCCCTGGCGCTCAAGCCGCTGGGCGGGGGCCAGTGGTATGTGCTGGAGCTCAGCTCTTACCAGCTTGAGACCGTATCGATGCCGGCCTGGGATATCGGCGTTTTCCTCAACATCGCGCCGGATCATCTCGACCGCTACGCCTCGATGTCTGACTACGTGGCAGCGAAGCGTCGGCTCTTTCAGGTGCGCAAGCCCGGCCATGTGGCGATTGTCGGCGTCGACGACCGCTGGTCGCGCGACCTTTGCCGCACGCTTGCGGCCGTCGGCAGCGACCACCAGGTGGTTCCGGTCTCGGTTGGCTCACCGGCGCCCGGCGGCGTGTGGGTCGAAGACGGCTGGCTGACCGACGGTTTGGATGGCGAACCCCAGCGGGTAGCGGACTTGGCGCCTCTGACGGGCCTGCCGGGCCGACACAACTGGCAGAATGCGGCTGCGGCCTATGCGGCGGTGCGGTCTGCCGGGATGAGCGCCGCCGCGATTGTCGCAGCCCTTCGGACCTTCCCGGGGCTGCGGCACCGCCAGCAATATGTCGCCACGGTCGACGGCGTGCGGTTCGTCAACGACAGCAAGGCCACCAACCCCGACGCTGCCGTGAAGGCGCTGGCCTGCTATCGGCCGATCTTCTGGATCGCGGGCGGTCGGGCCAAGGATGGCGGGTTCGATGCGCTGGACCCCATGCTCGACCGTATCGCCCAAGCCTTCTTGGTCGGCGAAGGGGCCGATGCGATCGCCCAGTTCCTGAGCGGCCGCGTCCCGTTCACGCGATCCGGCACGCTGGATCGTGCCGTGACGGACGCCTTCGATGCCGCGCGCCGCCTGGTGCACCACGATGCCACCGCACGGCCGGTGGTGCTGCTGTCTCCCGCCTGCGCCTCTTTCGACCAGTTCCGCAGCTTTGAAGAGCGTGGTGACGTCTTCGTCGCCGCCGTGGAGGCGCTGGGACGCAGCAATGGCGGCAGCGCCGACCGCGAAGCCACGCGGGGGGCAGCATGATCCCATTCGCCCGCACCGACACCTCGACGCTGGCCCGCTGGTGGTGGACCGTCGACCGCTGGTCGCTGGCCGCGCTCGGTCTCTTGATCGCCTTCGGCATCGTGCTGACGGTTGCGGCCAGCCCGCCGGTGGCGCTGCGCATCGGCTTCGGCGAGTACCATTTCGTCAGCCGCCACCTGGTCTTTATCGTGCCGACCCTGGCGATCCTGTTCGCCGTATCCCTGATGGATCCTGGCCGGGTGCGCCGGCTGGCCGTAATCGTGCTGGCTGGCGGGATGCTCGGCGTGCTGGCCACACTGGTGATCGGGGTTGAGATTAAGGGCGCGAAGCGCTGGCTGAGCCTCGCGGGCTTCTCCATCCAGCCGTCGGAATTCGTCAAGCCGGCCTTCGCCGTGGTCGCCGCCTGGCTGTTCTCGCAGCAGCGGCTGCGCCATGACGCCCCCGGCTACAACGCAGCGATCGGCCTCTACGTGGTGATCGTCCTGCTGCTGCTGGCGCAGCCGGATCTGGGAATGGCCGTGCTGATCAGCGCGGTGTGGGGCGTACAGTTCTTCCTGGCCGGTCTGCCCATGGTGCTGGTGCTGGCCCTGGCGACCCTGGCGGTCGGCGGTATGGTCGGCTCCTACTTCCTGTTCGACCATGTCGCCAGCCGGATCGACCGCTTCCTCGATCCGTCCAGCGGCGACAGCTACCAGATCGACCGGTCGCTGGAGGCGTTCAGCAATGGCGGCGTCTGGGGTACGGGGCCGGGCGAAGGGACCGTGAAGCTGCATCTGCCCGATGCCCATGCCGATTTCATCTTCGCCGTTGCTGGCGAAGAACTGGGCCTGTTCTGGTGTCTGGCGCTGCTGGCGCTGTTCGGGTTCCTGGTGCTGCGCGGCCTGGCGCGGGCGCTGGCCGACGACGACCTGTTCGTGGTGCTGGCCACGACCGGCCTGCTGACGCTGTTCGGTGCGCAGGCGCTGATCAACATGGGCTCGGCCCTCCACCTGATCCCAACCAAGGGCATGACGCTGCCGTTCGTCAGCTATGGCGGCTCGTCGATGCTGGCGATGGGTTTGGCGATGGGCATGGTGCTGGCGCTGACGCGCCGGCGGCCGGGCGTGCGGGGGATGCGATGATGGCAGGCGACATGCGAAGCCGGCCCGTGGTGTTGGCCGCGGGTGGAACCGGGGGGCACATGTTCCCCGCAGAGGCGCTCGCCCGCGCGCTGCTGCAGCGGGACGTCCGCGTCGTCCTGATCACCGACCGACGCGGCCATGCATTTGGCAACGCCTTGCCGGAGGTGGAG
Source organism: Anaerolineae bacterium (assembly GCA_028285185.1). Taxonomy (GTDB): domain Bacteria; phylum Pseudomonadota; class Alphaproteobacteria; order DSM-16000; family Inquilinaceae; genus JACKIG01. The sequence goes on from JANQQD010000048.1 coordinate 10,710, forward strand.
GTCCACCGCATCCGCGCCACCCAGATCGGCGGCGGCCTTGTAAATAAGACGCGCGGGGCATGGGAGTTGCTGATGGGCTATGGCCAGGCGCGCGGCCTCTTGCGCGCTCTCGCCCCGGCCGTGGTCGCCGGGTTCGGCGGCTATCCCTCGCTGCCCACGGGCTATGCCGCGGGCCGCACGGGCATTCCACTGGTCTTGCACGAACAGAACGCCCTGGCCGGCCGCGCCAACCGCTGGTTGGCCCCGAAGGCGACCGCCATCGCCGCATCGTTCCCGCGGGTGGACGGTCTTCCGGACACGGCGCGGGCCCGCATGGAAGTGACCGGGAACCCGGTGCGACCGGCCATTCTGGATGTCGCCGGGCAGCCCTATCAGCCGCCGAACGGTGGCCCCATCCGCTTGCTGGTCACCGGTGGCAGCCAGGGCGCCCGCGTGTTCTCCGACGTGCTACCCGAAGCGTTGAATCAGCTGCCGGAAGAGATCCGCCTGCGCCTGCAGGTTGCCCAGCAATGCCGGCCGGAGGAGCTGGAGGCGACGCGCAGAGCCTATGTCGGCACTGGGATCCAGGTCGAGCTTGAGACCTTCTTCAGCGACGTGCCGGAGCGCCTGGCGCGCGCGCATCTGGTGATCGGCCGGGCCGGCGCGTCGACGGTGGCGGAGCTGGCGGCCGTGGGCCGGCCGTCGATCCTGGTGCCCTATCCCTTCGCCATGGACGACCACCAGACGGTCAATGCCGAGATCTACGCGGAAGCCGGCGCAACCTGGCACATGCCCCAGGACGTCTTCACGGCCGACGGGCTGGCGGAGCGCGTGACCGCCATGATCAGCCAGCCGCAGACGCTGGTCAGCCTGGCCAAGGCGGCAAAGGCGTTCGGCCGGCTCGACGCTGCCGATCATCTGGCATCCCTGGTGATGGCGACCGGCGGGCTGGGGCGGGCCAACGGCGATGACGGCCCCTTGCAGGAGGCCGCCGAATGAGGGAGATGCCGCTCGACATCGGGATGATCCATTTCGTCGGCATCGGCGGGATCGGCATGAGCGGGATCGCGGAGATCCTGCACAATCTGGGCTATGCCGTGCAGGGCAGCGACCTGGCCGACAACGCCAATGTCCAGCGCCTGCGCGCCAAGGGCATCGCCGTTGCTGTCGGGCACAAGGCCGCCAATCTCGGCGAAGCCGCGGTGATCGTAACGTCGTCGGCCGTGAAGGCGGACAATCCGGAGGTCACGGCGGCCCGCGCACGCCTGATCCCGGTGGTGCGCCGGGCGGAGATGCTGGGCGAGCTAATGCGCCTGAAATGGTCGATCGCCGTCGGCGGCACGCATGGCAAGACGACGACGACGTCCCTTATTGCGGCCCTGTTGGAAGCCAACGCGATGGATCCGACCGTGATCAACGGCGGGATCATCAATGCCTACGGCACCAACGCCCGGCTCGGCTCCAGCGATTGGATGGTGGTGGAGGCTGACGAAAGTGACGGTACTTTCACGCGCCTGCCCGCCACGATCGCTGTGGTCACCAACATCGATCCGGAGCACCTGGATTTCTACGGCGACTTCGATCGGCTGCGGGACGCGTTCGAGCAGTTCGTAACTAATGTGCCGTTCTACGGCTTTGCCGCCATGTGCATCGACCATGCCGAGGTGCAGGCGCTGATCCCGCGTGTGCTGGATCGCCGCATCCTCACCTACGGCATCAGCCCCCAGGCTGATGTCCGGGCCGTGAAGGTGGAGATGAACGGCACGCACACGCGGTTCGATGTGCGCCTGTCCGACCGTGTCAGCGGTGCCAGCCGCACGATCTCCGGCGTCCGCCTGCCCATGCTGGGCCACCACAACATGCAGAACGCGCTAGCCGGGATCGCTGTGGCCAGCGAGATGGGCGTGCCGGATGACCGCATCGTGGCGGGTCTCGAGGGCTTCTCCGGCGTCAAGCGCCGATTCACCAAGACCGGCGAGAGCGGCGGCGTGACCGTGATCGACGACTACGGCCACCACCCGGTTGAGATCGCCGCGGTGCTGAAGGCCGCGCGCCAGTCGGTCGGGCCAGAGCGCAAGGTGATCGCGGTGGTTCAGCCGCATCGCTACAGCCGCCTGAGCAGTCTTTTCAATGAATTCTGCACCTGCTTCAACGACGCCAATGCCGTGATCGTCGCCGATGTCTATCCGGCGGGTGAACAGCCGATCCCCGGCTACGACCGGAACGGGTTGGTGGAGGGGCTGCGCACCCATGGCCACCGGCTAGTGATGCCGCTGCCGGGACCGTCGTCGCTGGCGGCCATGGTGGAAGATATGACGGCGCCCGGCGATCTGGTGGTCTGCCTGGGTGCCGGCAACATCACCCAATGGGCGGCAGCGCTGCCGGGCGAACTCGACGCCCTGAAATCGCCGGCGGTAGCACGGGAGGCGGGGCGATGATGGCGGCCGAAGTGCCTGCGCAGCCGCATCTCGTCGACCGCCTGCCCGCGGTCCGCGGCCGGCTGTCGGCCGATGCGCCGATGTCGCAGTTCACCTGGTTCCGCGTTGGCGGTCCGGCGGAGGCCATGTTCCGTCCGGCGGACGAGCAGGACCTCTGTGACTTCCTGGCGGGCTGCCCGGAGGACGTCCCGGTCACCGTCATCGGCGTGGCGTCGAACCTGCTGATCCGCGACGGCGGTGTCCGTGGCGTAGTCATTCGGCTGGGCCGGCCGTGCGCGGAGATCAAGATCGAAGGTGACCGCGTGACCGTTGGCGCCGCGGCGCTGGACATCACCCTGGCACGGGCGGTTGGCGCCGCAGGCCTCACGGGGCTGGAATTCCTGGTCGGAATCCCCGGTACCCTGGGCGGCGGCCTGCGCATGAATGCCGGCGCCTATGGCAGCGAAATCAAGGACGTGCTGATCGAGGCCCGGGCCGTTGACCGCAGCGGCACTGTCCACGTGCTGACACCCGATCAGATGGATCTCGGCTACCGCCATTGCGGTGTGCCGGAAGACTGGATCTTCACCGGCGCCGAGCTGCGGGCACGGCCGGGCGACCGCCAGGCGATCGAGGCGCGAATGGCGGAGATCGCGGCGTCGCGCACCAGCACACAGCCCGTGCGCAGCCGCACCGGCGGGTCGACCTTCGCCAACCCGCCGGGCGCGAAGGCCTGGCAGCTGATCGATCAGGCCGGTTGCCGGGGCCTGCGGCGCGGCGGCGCGCAGGTCTCCGAGATGCATACCAACTTTCTGATCAACACCGGCGACGCCACGGCAGCCGATCTGGAAGGGCTGGGCGAAGAGGTCAGGCGCCGGGTGCGCGAGCAGTCAGGCATCGAGCTCAGGTGGGAAATCCGCCGCATCGGCGAAGCGGAAGGGGCAGGCGCATGACCAGGCATGTAGCCGTGCTTATGGGCGGATGGTCAGCGGAGCGCGAGGTCAGCCTGACCTCCGGCGCGGCCTGCGCCGATGCGCTGGAGCAGGCGGGTTTCCAAGTGACCCGGATCGACGTGCAGCGCGATCTGCCATCGCTGCTGGCCGCACTCGACCCGCGGCCCGACGTGATCTTCAACGCACTGCATGGCCGTGGTGGGGAAGACGGTCTTATCCAGGGTGTGCTTGCCTTTCTCGGCATCCCTTACACCCATTCCGGCATCCTCGCCTCGGCCCTCGCCATGAACAAGGTGACGGCCAAGCTGGCCTTCCAGTCGGCCGGCATCCCCGTGGCCGAAGGGCGCGTGGTCTCGAAGGAAGATGTTCTGGCCGGCCATGTGATGGAGCCGCCTTATGT
>JANQQD010000098.1 GCA_028285185.1 Anaerolineae bacterium
GGACCAGATCGTGGCGCTTCGTCCTCGCGTGTACAGATTTGCCTATGTGTTGGTGCGGTCGCCGGATGAAGCCGACGATCTGGCGCAGGCTGCGCTTGAGCGGGCGATGACCCGCCATGAACAGTGGCAAGAGGGGACCAGGCTCGACAGCTGGCTGTTCAAGATCGTCCACAATCTGTGGCTGAACCGGCTGTCGGCGGAAAATGTCAGGAGACAGCATCGCCCGGCGCTGTCGCTGGTGGCGACGGAAGAGGACGGTGTACGGACGGCAGAATCGCGCATCACGCTGGCGCTCGTGCGCCGGCTGATCGAGAAGCTGCCACACGACCAGCGCATGGCGCTGCTGCTGATTGTGGTTGAGGGGCTGTCGTACCGCGAAGCGGCGGACATCCTGGAGGTATCGGTGGGTACGGTCACCAGTCGTCTGGCCCGCGCGCGCATCGCGTTGCGAGCCGCCTTGGACGACGACGCCCATCGGACAACGGACGGCATGGTCGCCGCGGGAGGCTGCTGATGAACAGCTTTGATGACGCAACGCTCGTCGCCTATGTCGACGGTGAACTCGACGCCGAAACGGCTGCCGCCGTCGAAGAGGCGATGATGACGGATGCCGGTCTCGACCGGATGGTCCAAGCGCTGAGGGCCGACACCGACCTTGTCCGTGCCGCGTTCGAGCCGATGCTGCATCACCGGTTGCCGCCGCTCAGGCTCGAAGGCGAAGGCGCGCATGCAGCGCCGACGATCATGCCGCGTCCGCAAAGCCGCCCCTCCGTTCCCAAGCGGGCCGCCTGGCAGATGGCGCTGGCGGCGGGGCTCGCCGGGATCCTGTTTGGCGCGTCCATGGTTCATCTTGCCCAGCCGGGCGCCGACCGCACGCTGGTGGCTGATGTGCCGTTCAAGACGGACCGCCAGGTGGAGATGGCCGCTCTGGTCAATCTGCTGGAGAACCAGCTTAGTGGGTCCACCGCCGACTGGCACAACGAGGATACGGGCAATGGCGGTACCATTACGGTCGTCCGCACCTTCCAGACGGCCCAGGGCCAGTACTGCAGAGAGTTCACTGCGACATCCATGCTCGACAGCGTGCCGGCCACGGTGACCGGCATCGCTTGCCGCGAAGACCAGGCCCAGTGGCGCACGCGCCGACGCGTGATCGAAAGCTGACGGCCTCAACGGCTGCGGCAAGGCCCATTCAGAGGGCGAAGAACACCAGGGTCGGCGTGTGATCAGCCCCGCAGCCCCGCCGCGTAACGCCGGTGGAATGCCGCGTATCCCCGTTCCGTCGCCCGAAGATGGGGCTGGATGAGGGCATGCAGCGCCGGCAGACGATGAAACGGCACGGCAGGATAGGCGTGGTGTTCGGCGTGGAACGGCATGTTCCACGCAAGAAAGCGCACCAGTAGGTTTGTGAAGGTCGTCCGACTGTTCTCGAACATGTTCGCGACGAGCGGGCAGCGTCCATGCTCAGCCATGAGGTAGAGGCGCAGAAACGGCTGCCCCAGAAGCGCAGGCAGGATCCATAGAAACACCAGGTCTGCGGATCCTGCGACGGCCGAACCGGCCGCCGCCAGCACATACCCCGCGATCATCAGACGCGCCTCGGTGCGGACCTCGCGGCGTGCGTACCGGGGCACGAAGGTGTCAGCGCAGCGGCCCAGCGCATTGCGGACAAGCGTGCGCCCGTGGCTCCACCAAATCGGCAGCCCGGAGATATGCCGGACATACTGCCCCCAGGTCTCCGGCTTCGACTGGACCAGTTCAGGGTCCCGCTCAGGATCCTGGGTGTGGCGGTGATGGGCGAAGTGGAAATGCCGGAACCATGCCGGCGGCAACGCGATCAGGAACCCGCAAAGGGCTGCAACGACGTCGTTGAGCCAGCGCGTGGCAAAGGCGGTCCGATGGACTGTCTCGTGCATCGTGGTGAACAGGAAGACGATCAGCACCCCCTGAAGGGGCATCAGGACCGGCCAGAAGGGCACGCGTTCCGCAATCAACCCCGCCATACAGACAATGCCGCCGAAATGCAGAGCGAGGCGCACAAGCCCTGGCCTATTCGACCTGCGGGTCAAGCGCTGGCGTTCGGCCGGCGGCAACGAAGCAATGAAGCTGCGATGATCCAATCCGTCCTCCGCTGCCGCCGATAGGCGCTATCCATGCGCGCGGTCGGGCGAACCCCGGTCCATCGCACATTCCGGCCACTCCGGCCGACAGCGCCGCCACAACGACACCTCCGCACGATCCTCCTGGGCCACTGCCACGAAATCAAGCGCAACAATCGGGACGCAATCGCCGCCTGCCTGGCGATCTTCTCCGGCCAGGGACAGACCGTGGAACGGAGAGATGAAATGCAAGCTTTGGCGGGCAAGGTCGCTATCGTAACCGGCGCAAGCTCCGGCATTGGCCATGCGACCGCGAGACTGTTTGCCGAGGAAGGCGCAAGCGTCGTGGCCGCCGGACGGCGTCAGACGGAGCTGGACGCTCTCGTTGCCGACATCCAGGCGGCCGGCGGCGCTGCCGTCGCCCTTGCCGGAGACGTCAGGGACGAAGCCTATGCCCGCGAACTGGTCGCATTGGCGACCGGGCGGTTCGGTGGTCTCGATGTCGCCTTCAACAATGCCGGCACCATGGGCACGCTGGGCACCGCGACCGAACTGTCGCTGGCAGGATGGCACGAGACGCTCGAGACCAATCTGACGGGCGCCTTTCTCGGGGCGAAGCATCAGATCCCGGCAATGGTTCTAAGGGGCGGCGGCTCGGTCATCTTCACGTCCACATTCGTGGGCTACACCGCCGGAATGCCGGGCACGGCCGCCTATGCGGCAAGCAAGGCCGGCATCATCGGCCTGACGCAGGTGCTGGCCGCCGAGTTCGGGGCCAAGCGCATTCGGGTGAACGCCATTCTGCCGGGTGGTACGGATACGCCCATGGCCCAGGCCATGAACGGTACGCCGGAAGACCGCGCTTTCGTTGAGGGCCTGCACGCGCTGAAGCGGCTGGCTAGCCCGGAGGAGATCGCGCGTACTGTTCTCTACCTTGCCACGGACGCTTCCAGTTTCACGACAGGTGCCGCACTGCTGGTCGACGGAGGTATCTCAATCAACCGAACGTGATGGCCATTCCGGTTCGGCGGGCGGCGAGGCAGCCGCGGTATGGACTCTCTGCCGCCTACCCCCGCGCGAAGACGCGGAAGTGGTAACCGCTGTCTTCGGTACGATTCTCGATCATCGCCTTGATGTCCGGCTCGATCTCGGATGTGTCCGGATCGAAGAGGCCGCAGACCCTGAGCGCCTTCTTCACGCTGATGCGACGGCCTATTGCTTCCCACAGCACGCGGGCGCACAGCGGCTCGCGCCGAAAGCCGGTCGACACGCCCAGCTTGAGACCCGAAAGCCGGGTCAGCCGATGCTGATAGTTGGGATAGAGCACCGTCTGGCTGATCTCGTTGCCGGTCAGGCTGTCATAGTCGATCATGAAGATGCGGTCGTTCAGATAGAAACCCATGCCCCTGTACTTGCATTTGACCCGTGGCTCTCCCGTGCCGACGCGCGCCATGTTTTCCATCCGCTGATAGGTCGTGCCGCCCGCTTCGTCGGTGACCTTCAGCAAAGACCGGAGGATCAGGCCGGGGCATGTCATGGAATAGCTGTATTCGAAGTAGTAACCCTCGTATTCGGCCAGATCCTTGCGTGACCGGCGCACCAGCTGGTCGAGATAGGCGACATAGGGCCGGGGCGTGCCGTCCGCGGGCGCGTCCGTAGATTTCACGCTTACGATCTTCTGGAATTCGGCATGGGGCAGCAGGATCTCGTATTCCTCCACGCCGAAGAAATCGCAGATGGACCGGAAGACGTGACGTGAAGGCACTGACCGTCCGCTCAGATATTTGTTGAATTGGGAACGGTTCAAGTCCAGGCGCCGACACACTTCGGCAACTGACTTATAGTGTGAACTGAGAAACTTCAGATTCTCTGCAAAGCTCTCATTCATCGATCCGATTGACTTCCAAAAATCCGGGCCGACAGACGGATGTTCGCGATCTCTCCAGCCAGCCGGAAATGGCCAGATCCCCATGCGTCCGTTTACGGCAACCGGCAGGGACCTCAGGCATACCGATAGCTGAAACGCTATCATTCAGGTTTGGTAGGCACAAGGAAGCGACGCGAAGTGATGCGATAAAAGCACCAACTCGCGCCGAATGCGGACGCGACGCCAAATTGAACGATTGCCGGGCCTTTGCTGCAATTGGATCCTGCGACAATTGGCAGATCGCAGAGCTCCGCCTGAAGCGTCCTTGCACTTCTTCCGCTGAGGAAGCTCCGGCGATCGGACAATGACCGCACGGAGGCTCGTCCGACGATGAAGAACACCGTCTATGTGGCCTACACCGGAGGCACCATCGGCATGGCGCGAACCGCGAACGGCTTTGCGCCGGAACCGGGCCTGCTGGAGCGCATGATGCGCCGGCTGCCGGAGCTTTACGGCGATCAGGTGCCCGACTTCGTCGTGAAGGAATACGACACGCTGAAAGACAGCGCGGACATGTCGCCGGCCGACTGGACCGCCATCGGCGAGGACATTGCCGCGAACTATGACGCCTATGGCGGCTTCGTCATCCTGCACGGCACCGATACCATGACCTACACGGCGTCGGCGCTCTCGTTCATGCTTGAAGGTCTGGCCAAGCCCGTCATCTTCACGGGATCCCAGATCCCGATCTGCGAGGTGCGCAACGATGCGCGCAACAATCTGATCACCTCGCTTATCCTCGCCGACTCCCGCGACATCCGGGAGGTCTGCCTCTATTTCAACGGCCTGTTGCTGCGCGGCAACCGGTCGACCAAGGTGCACTCGGTCGGGTTCGACGCATTCACATCGCCGAACTACCCGGCCCTCGGTAATATCGGCATCGGCCTCGACATCCATGCCGACCGGCTGTTGAAGCCGAATGCGGAGCCTTTCCGCCTGGTGCGATCCGGCACCGACCCCGTGGCGGCGTTGCGCGTGTTTCCGGGCATCACCGGCGACGTCATCCGCAACATCGCGAAACCGCCGCTCAGAGGCCTGGTGCTGGAATGCTATGGCGTCGGCAATGCACCAAGACATGGGTCAGGCATTCTCGACGCGTTGAAGGAAGCGAACGACCGCGGCATGGTGATCGTGGATGTCACGCAGTGCATTCGGGGCAGCGTTGATCTGACGGGCTATGCCGCCGGGTCGTGGCTGGCCGATGCCGGTGTGATCAGCGGGTACGACATGACTGTCGAAGCCGCCCTGGGCAAGCTGCTCTACCTTCTCGGACGGCAACTTCCCGTGGCTGAGATAAAGCATGAGATGCAGCGGGATCTGCGCGGTGAACTGACCGCCCCGCCCCGACCGGTCGTTGAAGCACGGACAGATTGAGACTTTGGCTCAAACTGGCGCTGCAGGCGCGCCAGACGGCACCGCCAAGCGTCCGCCAGCAGAATTGACAGTACATTCCGGAGTATGTCGAAATACACAATCAATGCTCGCGTCGGACTTGGCTGTTATTTCGCTTCGGCACGGAAAGTTGTCCGAAGCGAATTGCACGTGAGCTTCAGCAGAGTGCAGGAAAGCACGCCAATCAATAGGGTGTGCGATAAACGAGGGAGAGGCCCATGCTCAGTTTTCTGAATGATCTGCCTAGGCGCAGAGCGCCCGACGGCGCAGTCCGATCCAATAAAGCCAAACTCAGCTAGGAAGGCGATCGGGCTGAAATGCTGACCGGCTCCATCTGCGTGTCGGCGGCCGTGTTTCTGACGATCGAGTCTTCCCGCGGCCCGTCCGAGCTCCGTCCGGGCCGTGACCCTTGGGAACCCTAGGGAGGTCTACCGTGGAGTTCTTACAATCGGTCTTTGGTGTCATCGGCGATTTGACATGGGGATGGTCATTGATCCCATTCCTTGTCGTGCTGGGCATCTTTCACACGCTGACATCCGGTTTCGTCCAGTTCGAGTTCTTCAAGCGCATGTTCCGCGTGCTGACCGAGAGCAGGTCGGAGGTCGAAGGTCATATCAGCTCTCGCGCTGCCCTCTTGGTGAGCGTCGGCGGCCGGGTCGGCGGCGGCAACATTGCCGGCGTTGCCGTTGCCGTCACGCTTGGCGGACCCGGTGCGATCTTCTGGATGTGGGCGATCGCGGTGGTCGGCATGGCGACCAGCCTGTTCGAATGTTCGCTGGCGCAGCTCTTCAAGCGCACCGAACCGGACGGGTCTTATCGCGGCGGTCCTGCCCGCTACATCATGTTCGGCCTCGGGCCGTCCTATCGCTGGCTGGCGGTGGTCTATGCCATCTGCCTGATCGCTGCCTTCGGGCTCGGCTTCAACGCCTTCCAGGGCAACACGGTGGCGGGCGCGGTGCAGGACAGCCTGGGCGTCGACCGGATCTGGTCGGCAGTCCTTCTGGGTGTGGCGACGCTGTTCATCATCTATGGCGGCATCAAGCGGATCGCCAAGGCGGCCGACGTCATCGTCCCGATCATGGCGCTCGGCTATATGGCCATCGCCATCATCATCATCGTGCTGAACATCGGCAGCCTGCCGGGCGTGTTCGCCTCGATCTTCGCCAACGCTTTCGGCTTTGAGGAAGCCGTCGGCGGCGGCATGGGCGCGGCGATCGCTCAGGGCATGCGCCGCGGCCTGTTCTCAAACGAAGCCGGCCTCGGCTCCGCGCCCAACGTCGCAGCCGTGGCCCATGTCCGGCATCCGATCAGCCAGGGCATCGTGCAGTCGCTGTCGGTGTTCATCGACACCATCATCATCTGCTCGTGCACGGCCTTCGTGATCCTGCTGGGCGATGTCTACGAACCCGGTGCGGATATCGACGGCATCGTGCTGACGCAGCAGTCATTGGTGTCGCATCTGGGCGCCTGGACCCAGTACTTCCTGACGGCAGCCATCCTGCTCTTCGCCTTCAGCTCGATCATCTACAACTACTATCTGGGTGAGAACGCGCTGACCAACCTGACCAAGCACCCGGCGTCGATGCACGTCTTCCGGGTCTTGATCGCCGGTCTGGTCTTCCTCGGTGCCACCGCGGAGGGGGCGACGGACGTGTTCTTCTTCTCAGACCCGATGATGGGCATCCTGGCGGTCGTCAACCTGCTGGCGATTACCATGCTGTTCCCGGTGGGCCTGCGTGTCCTGAACGACTTCCGGGCGCAGTTGAAGGCCGGCATCGATCGTCCGGTGTTCGATCCGGACAAGTTCCCGGATCTGAATATCGATCGGACCGCCTGGACGGGTGCCGAACAGCAGGCCATCGCCGGTGAGGAAGCAACGCCGAAACCGGCGCCGGCGGAGTAGCCTCCCCTCCGCCACTCCCGCCGTTCCCGGGCCGCCGGTCGCTGGTTGCCTGGGAACGGCGGCGCTTTTCCAAGTCACCACAGATTGGGGGCCTTCCCCCGCCACAGTGCCGGCCGAGGTCATGCCCCATTGGCCGGCGCATCAAGTTAACCAATACGAGAAATATAACTTCTGTGACAAATTTTCCGGATGTCTCCCATCCCTGACGACGCTGATTGTCAATAGACCTCAAGGTTGCAGGACCGTCGGATTACGTCGTTTCCGGCAAACTGCTCCCGCACATCAAGGCAGGGCACCCCAGCCCTGACTTTCAACCAGGCGCTGAACGGAGAAATGGCTCCCATCAGGTCAGAGGTTACATGGGCACGCTCGACGGCAGCAACATCGTCCCCACGGCCGGTACGCCGTCCGGAACCGAGGCGTCGCGACGTGCCGGCAAGGCGTCGGCCGCGGGGACACCTATGATGGCGGCGGCGGCAACGACGATATTGAAGAGCTAGGTCTGAACGGCAGCCTGTCGTTCAGCTCGGCAACCACCTTCACCGATATCGACAACATCATCGACGGCCTCGGCGGCAACGACACCATCACCGGCACGGCCAGCACCGACCTGATCGAAGGTGGCAACGGCAATGACATCCTGAAAGGTGCCGGCAGCAACGACACGCTGACGGGCGAGGCCAACGACGACACCTTCCTCTATGACACCACGTCGTCCAGCAATGACGAGATCACGGATTTCAATGCAGCCGGCGATGATGTGATTGAGCTGTCAGGCTTCGGGGTCAGTCTCGCTGCCGTCGATGCCGCGACGACGGATGGGGCGACCGGGGCAACGATCAACCTCAACGCGCTTGGTGGCGGCGGGTCGATCTTCCTCGACGGGGTGTTCCGGGCCGATCTGGACTTCGCCACGGTGGGGACGGATTTCCTCTTCAGCTGAGGTCGGCCGGCGGTCATGCGATCGCCCTTTGCAGATGGAAAGGCGGGGCCGAAAGCCCCGCCTTTTTTTCGTAATCGCCGCGGGCGCACGCGTTGAAGTTTCGCTTTGCTTCAAAATCGGGACTAAGCTCGATTCAGCCGTCCCGCAGCTCGCCCTGTCGCGTTGGCCAGCGACCATCTCCGTGTCCGTGCCCCGGTAATGACCGACGACCTGAAATACACAATCCATGCGCATCACTGCCATCACGGTTGGGACAACAGCCTGCCGCCGGCCATGACGGTGCCGCCCGGCGCCATGGTCACCATCGAAACCGTGGATGCGTCGGGCGGGCAGATCACGCCCGGCAGCACCGTGGCGGATGTGGCGGCCTTGGACTTCGGCAGGGCCAATCCCGTCACCGGACCGATCTATGTCGACGGTGCCAAACCTGGCGACGGACTGAAGATCACGCTTCTGGGGTACCAGCCCTCCGGTTGGGGGTGGACGGCCAACATCCCCGGATTCGGCCTGCTCGCCGATCAGTTTCCCGATCCGGCGCTGCATATCTGGCACTATGACGCCGAGAGGCTTAAGCCGGCGATGTTCGGGCCCGGAGGCAAGGTGCCGCTGAGGCCATTCGCCGGCACCATAGGCCTGGCGCCTGCTGAGCCCGGGCCTCACAGCATCGTCTCGCCCCGACGGGTCGGCGGCAACATGGACATCCGCGACCTGACCGCCGGTACAGAGCTGTTCCTGCCGGTCGAAGTGCCGGGCGCCCTGTTTTCCATCGGCGACACCCATGCCGCCCAAGGCGACGGTGAGGTCTGCGGCACGGCGATCGAAAGCCCGATGCAGGTGACCGTGAAGCTTGAGCTGATCCGGGACATGGCGCTGACCGGCCCAAGATTCATCACACCGGGCCCCATATCGCGGCACAAGGACGAGCTGGGATTCTGGGTCACAACGGGCGTCGGCGACGACCTTTTTCAGGCAGCACGCATGGCGGTCGCCGCCATGATCGATGAACTGAGCCAGGCGCACGGCATGTCGGCCGTCGAGGCCTACATGCTCTGCAGCGTCTGCGCGGATCTGAAGATCAGTGAGATCGTCGACCGCTCCAACTTCGTTGTATCGCTCTATTTCCCACGGGTGGTCTTCGACTAAGCGGCCTCGCGCCCCGGCGTCTCCCCCTGTCCCGTGAGTGTCACTGGAGGAGCGCGGAGCGGTCGGCTACCCTTCGCAAGATTTCGAGGGGACGCGCGTCCCATACGCTTGCGCCGACGACCCTGTTCCGGGCTGAGCGCATGAAAAAAAGGGGCATCGACTGATGACACGTCTGAAACGCGGGCCGTTCTTCACCGCTGTTGTTCTGATGCTGGCTGCCCTGCTGTTGCCGGTTTCGCCGGCTGCCAGCCAGGAACCTGTCGTCCTGACCGTCACCGGGGCTGTGGAGATGCCGAACCGCCCCCCCCTTCAATGCCTTTGAGGACATGTTGTTCGGGATCTATGGCGAGACCTTCGATCAGGCTTACACCTTCACGCGGAGCGACCTTCTGGCTCTCACACAGCATGAAGCCACAGTTGAATATCCTGACTGGCCACGGCCCGTCACCGTACGCGGACCACTGCTGCAGGACGTGCTGCAGCAGGCCGGGGCAGAGGGAGATACGGTCATGGTCCAGGCCGTGGACGGCTATAGCCCTGAATTCCTTCGCTCAGACGTGAATGAGAGCTTCCTCTTGGCCCTGGAGATGGAGGGTGAGCCGCTGCCCCATGGCGGTCGTGGCCCGCTCTGGCTGGTCTTCCCGCCCGGCAGCTACGACGGCCAGGACGACACGACCGATGCTGGCCTCAGCTGGGCCGTCTTCCACATCAAGGTGTCGGCGGGCGAATAGACGCGGCTGTTCATAGTCCCATCTTTTCCTATTCCGGCGGTCACGCGAGGGCTGATGCCCTGTCCCGCCGCCGATTGGGGCGAAAGGATATTGCCATGAAGCCGATCGTGACCCTGACGCTGAATTCCAGCGTCGACGTGCAGTGGGAAGTGCCGGAGATGCTGCACACCAAGAAGCTGCGCGCATCCAACGGCATCACTTTCCCCGGCGGGGGTGGCATCAATGTCTCGCGCGTCATCAAGACGCTGGGTGGCCAGAGCATCAGCGTTTTCACGTCGGGCGACTTCGTCGGCCATTTCCTGCGGGAGATGGTGGACAATGCCGGGCTGATCACGCGCGTTGTCCAGATCGAGGGCGTGACGCGCACCTCTTCGACCGTGTTCGACCGGTCTACGGGTCAGGAATACCGCGTCACACCGCCGGGCCCCTCGCTGACCGAGCGGGAATGGCAGGCCTGCTTCGACGCGCTGTTCGATATCTCCACGGATTACATCGTGGCGACAGGCAGCCTGCCGCTCGGTGTCCCGGATGACTTCTACGCCCGCGTCAGCCACAGGGCTAAAAAGCAGGGCCGCAGGGTGGTGCTCGACACCTCCGGTGCGCCCTTGGCGGCGGCGCTGGAGGAAGGGGTGTTTCTGGTCAAGCCCAACCGCGGCGAGATGAAGAGGTTGATGGGCACGGGCGATCTCGGCCCGCAAGAGGAAGAGGCCCTGGCCCAGCAACTGGTCCGCGAGGGCAAGGCCGAAGTGGTGGCGCTGACGCTGGGCGGCGACGGCGCGCTGCTGGCCACCGAAGGCCGCACGCTCAGACTGCGCGGCCCCGATGTGAAGGTGAAGAGCGCCGTGGGCGCCGGCGACAGCTTCGTCGCCGGATTGACCTACGGCCTGGCCCGCCCCATGGAACTGGCGGATGCGTTCGCGCTCGGCATCGCCAGCGGCACGGCCACGGTGCTGACGGCCGGCAGCGAACTTTGCCGCCGACAGGATATCGAGCGCATCTATCGCGAAATCACCGGCAAATCCCTGGACGTCTAAGGCGGGATGATGCGGCCCCGGCACGTGTCATTGACCACGCAGATGCGTTAGTCTCGATACAGTACGGTCGGAATTCCATCACCGGGCTATCGAGCGGGGAGCGGTGCATGCCGGATGACATCTTTCACGGCGTCACCCTTATGGCGGTGCTTGCCAGCGTCATCGCTGCCGCGGGCGTCGGCGCGCTGCTGCTGATCAAGTCCGACCGGCGCGATTGGCCGCTTTTCGCCTTCTCGGTGCTGTTGCAGCTGCCGATGAGTTGGCTGTTGCTGGACTGGGTCCGCGCGCCGTTGAACGCGTGGCTGCAGAACTTGCCGCTGGACCGCACCGGCATGCTGCTGTTGGCCGGCTGGGGCGCCCCGATCGTGGAAGAGACGGCGAAGCTGTGGCCCCTCTTGCTGACGCTGCTGTTTCCCGACCTGATCGGGCGGGTTATGCGCGAGAACGCCGTGCGCGTCGGGCTTGCGCTCGGGCTCGGTTTCGGTATCGGCGAGATCTGGATGCTGGCCGGGCAGGTCTCCGGAAGCCCCGAAATCGCTGCCCTGCCCTGGTATGCCTATCAAGGCTTCCTGTTCGAACGCGTGCCCGTGGTCTTCGTGCATGGCGCCATGGTCGCCATCACCCTCTGGTTCTGGGTGCGCGGCAGATGGTGGGGCATCTTCCTGGCGATGCTGATCCACTATCTGCTGAACCTGCCGATCCCTCTGGCCATGCTCGGCGTATTCGGGCCGGATCGTGGGGTCCAGGTGACGGTCAGCCTCGGCTGGGTCTATCTGGCGACAATCGCCATGGCCGTCCTGATGGTCTACCTGCTCTATGGCCGCCAAGGGATCACGGCCATGGCCGGCGGCGGGCGCACCTGCCGGGCCTGCGGGGCGGACTATGATGCACCGCTGCTGGGCCTAAACTTTGTCGTGAAGCGCTATGAACGCTGCCCGCACTGCCGCCGGTGGCAGTTCGTTTAGCGAGCCGGCGGCCGGCGCGCTTCAGCGTGCCACCACCGGGGCTTGGCCGACCGATAGCTGTGCCGGACATCCGGGACAATCAGGTTAGGGCGGTCCAGGCTGCCCACAACGATCGAGATGTTGGGATAGCCGTCGTCGATAGCGCACAGAGCGCTGCCGCAGACGGGGCAGTGTCCGCGTTCTGTCCTTTCAGAGGATCGAAAGAGCTGCGGCGTACGGCCCGCGGGCACCCATTGGAAGGTCACAAGCGGGAACTCGACCCAGGCGACCGTAGGCGCCCCGCTCCATCGCCGGCATTGGGTGCATGAGCAGAGATGCGGGAACTCCGGCTCACCGCTTGCGCGGTAGCGGATATGGCCGCACAGGCATCCTCCTTCGTATGTCTTCGGCTTGGCCATGGTGGGCAGATCCAGACTGCGGCGACCGATAGCGCGGACGTGTTTGCGCCCAGGTCACACTACGCTGACGCGCGGCCGATCCGCCGTCGACCGATGGACGCAGCCCCTCAAGAGATGAGTTGGAACCGCTGCAAGCCCGTGGCGGTGCGCCGTCGGTGCCCCCTACCGTCGCGCCGTGACAGCAAGTCTCCCGCAGACCACCCTTATTCACTCTTGGCCCGTGCGCGGCAAGCGGACGGTTGCGGTCGTTCCGGCACCAATGGCGCTATCGATCGTCAGTTCACCGCCTAGTGCATTGAGGATGCGTCTGCAGATCCATAGTCCGAAGCCGGACCCGGTGGTCGAGGGCACGATATTGGGGTTGCTGTTGTCCAACGGCGCTATGATGTTCGCCAGCTGTTGCTTGGAGATGCCGGCCCCCGTATCGCGAACGACGATTTCCCAGCTGTCGTTCTCGATCGGCGCCAGGCGGAAATGGATGGTATCGCCGGCCCGCGTGAACTTCATCGCGTTGGACAGCAGGTTGATCGCCACCTGCCGGACTCGGCGGCGATCGACCACAAGCTCCATATCCCCAACAGGCACCGAGCGCTCGATGTGCAGCTGCCGCCGCTCTGCCAGCCCGCTGACCATGTCCAATATCTCCGCAGCCAGGCCGTCTGCCGAGATGCGCTCGAGGTTGCGCTGTTCGTCGTGCAGCTCAAGCCGTGACAGATCCAGCAGGTCATCGACGATCGCCAACAGGTGATGCGCACTGTCGAAGATGTGCTTCGAGTATCCTCGATAGGTGTCGTTTGTCAGCGCACCGAACAGCTCTCGGGACAGGATCTCCGAGAACCCGATGATCGCGTTCAGCGGCGTTCTCAGTTCATGGCTCATGGTCGCAAGGAACTGGCTCATGACCACGTTCGCCACGACGGCCTGGTCGCGCTCCAGCCGGAGGCCGCGCGCCCGTTCGGCCGCTTCCACGACCGCCGTGATGTCGCGGCCCACACCGCGATAGCCCAGAAACCGGCCTGTTTCGTCGAAGATCGGATCGCCGGAGATCGACGCATGCCTGATTGGTCCGCTCTTCGACCGGATGGCGTATTCGAGATTGCGGAAAGGCCGGCGCGCAGCCAGGGCCGCTGAGAAGTTGGCCCATTTCTCTCGGGTCTGCGGCGTATCGGGATCGGCGCCGATCCGTTCGATCATCTGCCGGCAGGTGATGCCGAGAAACTCGTCGAGCGGGTATCCGAAATGCTGAACGATGTCATGCGAGTGATAGACGAATTCATGATGCTCGTTGGATTCCCAAAGCCAATCCGCACCGGCTTTGGCGAACGCGTGAAACCGCGCTTCACCATGCGCCAGCTGGTCCCGCGCCTCTCGCAGTTCCTCGGCCTTGTCCAACTGGTCGCCGGTGCCGCCAGCCCGATCGCCATGATCGATGACGTGCACCATCATCGCGGTCCGCAGCCCCTCCGCTAGGGGAACGCCCCGGCACCGGCACCTGACCCGGATCGGGGCATTGCCGGGAAAGAGAGTCCAGGTCGCCTCCACCTGTTCGCCCTTGGCGAAACGGTCGCCGTAGCCATCAAGGCGCGCCCTTGCGACATCCGACATGGGTGTGAAATCGCGCGAACGCAGCTCGTCGAGGGACGTCGCCCTCCAGAACGCCAATGCGGCGTCGTTGGCCCACAGCATCCGATGCCGGTGAAGATCGAAGACCCAGATCGGATCGGCCAGCAACGACCAGCCGGCCGGATCGAAGCCCAGCCCGCCCCAATCGATGCAATAGACCGGATCGGCGTCCATGGTTCCCCGAGGATTTGAAGCTCGAAAACGGCCGAGCATGAAAGACATAGTTTGGCAAAAGCTAAACGAAAGAGTCTTTACTAAATTGCAATCCCCTTAAGGGCTTTTCCACGGCCCAGCGCGAACGGGAGACAATACATGCAGCGTGCCATCACCCGAAAAAACGTGAGACGCTCACATTGACATCAACTTAGTGTTGCTTGGCCGTTCGCAGATAGGTGTCACGGGCGTATCTGGACGTGCACGTGGTCATCGTGCCGTGCGGCCCGGCACCCCTGAAAGCGGATGACGCCGCCTGCCGTCTGCAGGCGCTGCTGCAGATGCGGCTCCAGCAACAGCCTCTCGACGCCGAAATGCAAGCCGGCACCGGCGAACCACCGGATCATGGCGCGGTTGGCATCGAGATGCAGCGTGCGGTCGGGCAAGAGGGGCTGCAACCACGAGATGTCCCACCGCAGCGTCAACAGACGGTCCTGTCCGGCGCAAGGCCGCGGGTCGCCGGTCCGCGGCTGCTCGAAGCCCCAATAGCCGATCGGTGATGGCGTGATCACGGCGGACGGTCGGCCTGCCGCGTCGGCATAGAAGAACGTCAGGTCGACCTTCCGCCCATCGTCATGCGAGAGATGCGGCGGCAGCGGAAATCCCTCGAAGAACGGGAAGCTCGCATCCAGATAGGCCACCTGGATCCCGGGAAACCGGGATGACAGATCATCGGCCAGGGCGGCCAGCATCTCAGCGACGCTCGGCGTCGCATAATGCCGGTTAAGCGCGCAATAGAGGAGGTTGTGCGGGCGCACCGGCGCCTCGTCCGAAAGGGTACACGGCAACGGTTGCCGCCCGCCGAGTGCCGCCAGCGGTGGTACGACCAAGATGGATGCAATGGCATAGAGCGCGCCGAACAGGGCAAGTGTGGCCGCCAACCGCCTGCGCCGAGGTCGCCAGATGCGGGCCCCCAGCCAGGCCAGGATCAGAACCACGCCGCCAAACTGCGTGAGCGCCGTGAGCAGGATCAGGGCAAGCAGAACGCCGAGCGCCTTGGCGACAGCCATCGTGAAACGAAGCATCGGTCAGGCCAACTCAATCGCTCGGAGCTAACCCGGACCGAATAGAGGAACATTGGCCGAATGCCAACCCTTCGTTGTGCGCCCGACGGTCCGGCGACCAGGATCGGCCTAAATTCGCATGCGCTGCCCATCGGGATCATAGAGCGGCTGCGCCTGAACGCGCGCCGGACGGAAATCGCCGA
>JANQQD010000111.1 GCA_028285185.1 Anaerolineae bacterium
GGCATCGTCGCAGAGCCTGACAGCGCGCGCGTTCGGCCATGTGCACATGCTTTCCCATCTGGTCGGTGCCTCCAACCGGGCGGATATCCGCAAGCTGACCGCGCTGGAGGTAGAGAAGGGCGCGCTGACGGACGAGCTTGATCTGGCGAAGCGCCGTCTGTCGGAGCGTGACGCCGAGATCCGGCATTTGCTGGCGCAGCATGCCATCGAGGTCCGCAGTCTGAACGAACGGATCGTCGGTGCGGACCTCGTCAGGGAAAAGTTGGAGGCGACAGAGAGCCGTTTGGCGGCGTTTGAGACCGGCGGCGAGTATTCGACACTCTGGCGCACGGCGACCGAACTGAAGCGCCAGCTTACCGAGCAGACGGAACGGGCCGACCGCGCAGAGGCGCGGCAGGCACTTCTGAAATTCGAGATGAAGCGGCTGAAGGACTCCAACGCACGGCTTGGCAAGTCCCTTCAAGATGCGCTGGCTGAACGGGAGGCATTGGATGAGGTTCTGCAATCCCGCTTGTTCGTTTCCGAAGACATGGATCGGTCGCAGCAGGATGGCCGCCGGACACCGGCCATGGACCTGGGCGGCCGCAGGATCGTCTATGTCGGTGGCCGGTCAGGCACCATCGGCCATTTCAGGGCCTTGGTGGAGCGGGCGAATGGCACCCTCATCCACCATGACGGCGGCGTCGAGACCACCTTGCTGCGGCTGACCGAGATCCTCGCACAAGGCGACGCCGTTCTGTGCCCGGTGGACTGCGTGAGCCACGACGCCTGCCTGCGGGCGAAACAGTTCTGCAAGCGCAACGCCAAGACGTTCATTCCGCTGCGCAGTTCCGGCATCTCATCCTTCGTCAGCGGTTTGCAGGCGGTTGTCGCGACGCCTGGGACCTAGGCTTGGAGTACCGCCCAGCCAGCCCCTCGCCACGCCGGACACCGACTCGGCGGGCGTGATATGCATCCGTCTCTGAGACGCCCAGATCGATTCCGGCCACCGCCGCTCATGATGGAAGAACCGATCAGATCCACGCCGCCCGCGCGCGGCATCGACCCTTCCTGCGGGGCCAAGGCGTGACGCCGTGGCATCGGCCGCTTGCGATCGCGCTCGCCGTGCAGATCGCGGCAAGTGCTGCCGATATGGCGGTTCCCGTCCTCGGGCCGTTGATCACCGCCCACGCAGGCGTTCCTGAGACGCATGTCGGGTACTACTCATCCGCCGTCGCGATCGGGGCGGTCGCCTTCTATCTGCTGGGATCCTCGGTCGTCCGACGGGCTGGGCCGGTTCGGGCGCTGCTGGGCGGGGCCGCCATCTGTGCTGTCGGCTTGCTCTTGGTGTTGTCCGGAAATTGGTGGGTTACGGTGGCCGCCGGATTGCTGATCGGCATTGGCTTCGGTGTGAACGTGCCCGCTGGCAGCCTGCTGCTCCATGCAACCGTCCCGAGCCAACGGCTCTATTTCGCGTTTTCGCTTAGACTGGCGGGCACCCCCATCGGCACCGTGCTGGCCGGGCTGTGCCTTCCGGCCCTGGCGGTCGTCTGGTCGTGGCAGGTGTCGATCATCGCGATGTCGTTTGCCTGCGTGCTGGTGATCGTGTTGGTCCACACGTTCGGCGGCGAGCGCCAAAGGCCCCTGCCGATGCCGCCTGTGCCGGAGGTCGCAAGCTCGGTCGGCTGGCGCGGGCTTGTGCGTCTTGCCGTTGGCTTCGGGATGCGGCGTCTGATCGCCACGGGGGCATTGCTGGCGGTCGCCCAAGGCAGCATCAACGCCTATTTCGTGACCTATCTGGTCACCGATCTCGGCTACTCTCTGGTCTTCGCGGGAAGCCTCTACTCACTGCTCCACCTGGTCAGCACCGCGGCGCGGATCGCCGC
>JANQQD010000140.1 GCA_028285185.1 Anaerolineae bacterium
CGTGCTGACGCTGGAGGATGCGTGGCAGCTGCCGTATGAGCAGCTGATCGGCCTGTGGACGCTGGGCAGCCTGCTGATCGGCCTCGGCGCGCCGCTGTCAGGCTGGCTGGGCGACCGGTGGGGCGAAGCCCGCATGATGGTGGTGTTCTTTCTGGTGACGGGGATAGGCACCATGGCGGCTGGCCTCGCCGATGGGCCGAGCGCGCTCACGCTGGCACTGGCGGTGCTCGGCTTGGGCTCCGCCATCTATCATCCGGTCGCGATGTCCTGGGTGGTGCGCCATGCGGTCAACCGCGGCCGCGTGATGGGGATACTGGGCGTTTTCGGCGGCATCGGCGTCGCGGCGGCCGCCATCGTTGCGGCCGGGCTGAGCGCGGTGTTGAGCTGGCAGGCGGCCTTTCTGATCCCTGGTGCGATTTGCTTCGCTGCCGGTCTCGCGCTGCTGGCCTGCATGGGGTTGGGCCTTGTCGTCGACGTGAAAACTGATCGCCGGCCGGAACCGCCGGCGGGCCGAAGCGATGTCGTCCGGGCCTTCGTCGTGCTGACCGTCACGATGGTGGTGGGCGGGCTGATCTTCAACGCGCTGCAGATCGGGATGCCCAAATGGTTCGAAACCAGCATGGCCGGGCTTCTGGGCGAGGATAGCCTGCTTGGCGTCGGCGGGCTGGTCACGCTGGTTTATCTGCTTGCGGCCGGATCGCAGGTGGTGGGCGGCTATCTCTGCGATCGTCTATCGCTAAAGACGGTCTATGTCGGGGGGCTGACGCTGCAGTTCCCGCTGCTGGTGTTGGCCAGCTTCATGATCGACCTGCCCCTGGTGGGCGTGGCGGCGATGGCTGTCTTCGTGGGCAACATCCTGCTGCCGTCGGAAAACCTGCTGCTGGCGCGCTACACGCCAGGCCGGTACCGCGGGCTGGCCTATGGCATGAAGTTCGTTCTCGCGTTCGGCGTGGCGCCGGTGGCCGTGCAACTCGTGGGTACGATGTACGGCTGGACCGGCGGATTCACAGAGCTGTTGTGGATCCTTGCCGCCTTCAGCGCAGCGGCATGGTTTGCCGCGACCTTGCTGCCGTCCGACCGGCGGGCACCGGTCGCGACGCCTGCCGCGGCGGAGTGATCCGGCGACCAGAATCGTTTCGCGTCAGTCGGTAAAGGGCTCCGCGGCTGCGTCCGCCGTCCCCTCGATTGCGTCGGCCGTCGTGTTCACGACGTCGCCGGTGACATCCACCGTCGTCGTGACCACCGTCGCCGTGGCGTCCAGTGTCGTCGTTGTGATGTTGGCCGCCGACTCAAACAGGCCACAAGCGGCAAGCACAACGCCGGTACAGCCGATAGCGAGAACACGGACCATTCGCACACACTCCTGACGGTCAGGCCTTCCATCGCCTGAGCCCGCGTCGACCATATCCCGGAATCGCGAGACTGACCGAGCTAGCGCACGATAATTGGTTGGAACTCAACGCAAAATCAAGATCAAGTCGGCTTTGCCGAAAGCCGATTGCAGCATGGCGCCCGGTGACGACCGCCACCGGGCGGTGCCACCGGCTGCGCAGCCGGCTGGGGCTGTCTCCTGCGGGCGTTGAAGTGGCCTACGGCACACTTATGTCGAAACAGCTATACCGAAGCCTGCCATTGCCGAGATTGCGGGGCGGTGAAAGCTGTCGGCTGGCACCACTGCAATGCAGGCGCGCCAGCCGGTCGGCGTCGGCGCGGCTCGCGCCGGGGGGCAGAAAGATCTCGATCTCGTCGTAGAAAGTGCTGACGACCTGAGCACCGCTGTTGGTGACATAGCCGCCGTTTGTCTGTGCGCATCCGAGCAACAGACCCAGCGACAACAGCAGGGTGAGTTTCTGAACCATCAGCAAATCCGCCCGAGGAAAGCTGCCGTCCGCGCCGGCAAAGCACCAGCATGGTCAACCAATCAAGAGCAGACTTGCCGCCGAATGCGGCGGAATGGCGATCGATCCCGGCGAAGCTGCCACGGGCGTGCCGCAGAAACCGCTCCGTTCCGCCTTATGGAACGAGAAGACGATGCTGGCGGCCACGGCCTATGCAGCTGATGCCATGGAGGAATTTGCACCCATCGAAGCTGATTTTGCGCAATAATTGCGAATGATGTCCGAACCGAGAGTGCCTGCCGGCACGGACGGGGGAAGACTATGGATCGGCCACGCCGACTCCTGCCGTTGCTGTACTTTGCTGCTTTGAGTGGCACCTTGTCCGTGGCACCGGCTGCTGCCAGGCCAGCCTGCGATCTGCTCAGGCAGTGCGCGGCCGAACTTGCGGAGGCAATGGCCGATGGGCCTGGTCAGGGTTGCGGCCAGGCCTGGCCGGCGGAGTCGATCGCGCAGTATCTCAAGATGAGCACGACCGAGTTCGAGGACAGCGAAGGCACGGTCAATATCTGCGATCCCATGTTCCAGGTGATCGCCAACACGGCACGCACCTGCGTCGAACTCCGCGAACTCTGCAACGTGCCGATCTCGTGCCGTCTGGAGGCCTACGAAGTCCTTCCGGCTGTTTCTGGCCAGTAGATAGACCGCTGGCTCGCGAGAACGCATTCGGACGACCCCCAGCGGGGCCGCCCGAGCTGTGAAACGCAAACCGCCGAGTTGGATAGAGGGCTACTCCGCCGCGCTCTTGGCCGCTGCGGCCGCCTTATCCAGGCCCTGCTCCAGATCGGCGATGATGTCGTCCACGTCTTCGATGCCGACCGAAAGGCGCACGACGTCCGGACCGGCGCCCGCAGCCGCCTGGCCTTCGGGCGGCAGCTGGCGGTGGGTCGTCGACGCCGGATGGATGATCAGCGAGCGGGTGTCGCCGATGTTCGCCAGATGGCTGAACAGCTCCACGCTTTCCACCAGCTTCACGCCGGCGTCATAGCCACCCTTGAGGCCGAAGGTGAAGACGGCGCCAACACCCTTGGGCGTATAGCGCTGGGCCAGCCCGTGGTACTTCGACGACGGCAGGCCGGCATAGTGGACCCATGAAACGGCCGGATGTCCCTCCAGATACTGCGCCACCTTCGTGGCGTTCTGGGAATGCCGCTCCATGCGCAAGCCCAATGTCTCGGTGCCGAGCAGCGTGAGGAAAGCGTTCTGCGGCGACTGGCTGGTGCCGAGATCACGCAGACCCACGGCATGGCCATGAATGGTCAGCGCCAGATCGCCGAAAGTCTCGTAGAAGTTGAGGCCGTGGTAGCCGGCATCCGGCTGGTTCAGGCCACCGAACTTGTCGCTCTGCGACCAGTCGAACTTGCCGCTGTCGATCACCACACCGCCGACAGAGGTGCCGTTGCCCGACAGGAACTTGGTGGTGGAGTGCACGACGATGTCAGCGCCATGCTCAATCGGGCGGCAGAGATAGGGGGTGGCCAGCGTGCTATCGACGATCAGCGGCAGGCCCGCCTCATGCGCGATGTCCGCGATCGCCTGGATGTCCAGCACCAGACCGCCCGGGTTGGCGATGCTCTCGATGAACACGCAGCGCGTGTCCGGGCCGATGGCCTTGCGCACATTCTCCGGATCGTCGGTGTCCACGAACTTCGACTTCCAGCCGAAGGCGCGCGGAAAGCTGTTGCCGAACTGGTTGATCGTTCCGCCATAAAGCTTTGTCGTGGCAACGATTTCGGCCCCAGGCTCCATGAACGCAAAAAGCGCCAGCAGCTGCGCGGCATGGCCGGAGCCGGTGCAAGTGGCGCCCACACCGCCTTCCAGGGCGGCCAGCCGCTGCTCCAGCGCCGAGACGGTCGGGTTGGTCAGCCGCGAATAGATGAAACCGATTTTCTGCAGATTGAACAGCGACGCGGCGTGGTCGACATCGTCGAACACGAAGCTGGTCGTCTGGTAGATAGGCGTCTGGCGGGCCCCCGTGGCCGGGTCGGGGCTGGTGCCCGCGTGAACGGCGAGGGTGGCGAAGCCTGGTGTCCGATCCGTCATGGGTCTCAAGTCCTTCTTTTTGAAGAGATGACGCGGGAATTCACGCCGAGCCAGCCGATCTCTCCGAACAATCGGGCATACTCGATCTTGGGGCAACGGTTCATCACCACGGTCAGGCCGTGGGCCTCGGCCTTCTCTGCCGCCGCATCGTTGCGCACACCGAGCTGCATCCAGATCACGCCGGGACGTGGCTCCATCTGCAACGCGTCGTCGACGATGCCGGATGCGGCGTCCGACTTGCGGAAGATATCCACCATATCAACCGGTTCCGGCACGTCGCTCAGGTTTGCATAGGCCTGTTCGCCGAGGATCTCCAGTCCGGCCGCCTTCGGGTTGATGGGGATCACGCGATAGCCCTTTCCCTGCAGGTACTTCATGGCGAAGTAGCTGGGTCGGTTCCAGTCCGGGCTGGCGCCGACCATCGCGATAGTCTTCACACCCCGCAGCACCCCGCGCAGATGCTGGTCGTTGTAGGAAAGATCGTCGGGCATGGACCTCGGCGGCTCCGTCGTTCCTGGTTCTAGCGGTGGCTGGCCGTCCGGCACGGCCGGGCCGACGGCATGCGAGGTGATATCGGCATTCCCGACGCCACTGCAAGGCAGCGTCGCGGGAAACGGGACGCTGCCCGGCTTGTGTCACCGCATGCCGCCGTCTAGGACGGATGGATCATGGATGCCCGGGAGCCATCTTCTACTCCGGCGCGCGGAAGCGACGGGGCGGACACACCCTCGTCATCGCCGCAGGGTTTGGACGCGTCTGGCGTTGGCACGACACGGTGGCTGCCTTGGACCATGTGGGCGCTCGCCGCCGTGCTCTACCTCTACGGTTTCTTCCAGCGGGTCGCGCCCAGCGTGATGGTGGACGCGCTGATGGTGGATTTCGCCGTCGGCGCAGCGCTCGCCGGTACGCTCTCGTCCCTGTACTTCTACGCCTATGCCGGTCTGCAGATCCCTGCCGGCCTGCTGCTGGACCGGTGGGGGCCGCGACGGGTGCTTATGGCGGCCGCCATGATCATGGCGTTGGGCAGCGTTATTTTCGCCGTGGCGCACGACCTGTGGATGGCCTATCTGGGCCGCTTGCTGGTCGGTGCCGGTGCAGCTTTCGGCTGGATCGGTGCGCTGAAGGTGGTCAGCCTCTGGTTTCCGCCGGAGCGGTTCGCGTTGGTCAGTGGCCTCACGCTGACGGCCGGCATGGTTGGGGCCATCGGCGGTCAGGCGCCGCTGGGGTTGGCCGTCGACAGCGCTGGCTGGCGCGCCACGATGGCCATCGCCGGGGCTACGGCACTGGTGCTCGCGATCGCCCTTTGGGCAGTGCTGAGGGAACGGCCAGCCGGAGGTGAGAGCAGCGCGGCGCGCCAGTTGACCGCCAATCTGAAAGTGATCCTCGGCCGGCGTCAGACCTATCTGCTTGCCCTGTACGGCGCCTGCATGGCTGGCCCGTTGCTGGGCTTTGCCGGCCTTTGGGGTGTGCCCTATCTGATGCAGGCCTATGACGCGACGCGCGGCGAAGCGGCGCTAGCGACCTCGGGCATGATGGTGGGATGGGCGCTGGGCGCGCCGCTCTTCGGCGGGATATCGGACGGCATTCGCCGCCGGAGACTACCGATGATCGTGTCGGCCTTGGGGGCACTCGCCGCCTTTGTGGCGGCTCTGCACTGGCCGGGCCTCTCCCTTGCCGGAGCCGGAGTGCTGCTCTGTCTGACCGGGCTGGCCTCCGGTGGTATGGTACTATGCTTCGCCCTGGGCCGCGAGATCAGCCCGCAGCGGGCGAGCGGTGCCGTGATCGGCGTAGTCAACACCGGAGTGATGGCCAGCGGCGCCCTGCTGCAGCCGCTGATCGGCTGGCTGTTAGACCTGCAATGGACGGGTGCTGTGACTGAGGTGGGGCGCCTCTACACCGCCGATGCGTTCCGGACGGCATTCGGATGCCTTGTCGCCACATTGGCGACAGCCGCCGTCTTGGCGGCATTGGCGAAAGAGAGCCGGTGCCGGCCTGTGGAGGATTGAGGCCTCCATCAATCGCCGACCGCCGAATTGGGCCCGCAAGGTGAATTGTGCAGAGTGAGGTTGTGAAGCCTTTGAGGCATTCGCCATAATCGCACAGGCGCTTGATCGTCGATTCCACGGCCACGTGGCGATCGGCGGTTGCCCATCTGACTGTCCTTCGATCCAGCGAAGCCGATGTCGATTACACCGCATAGAGAGTTCCGGCGGAGTCTCATCATAGCCTTGGTCTGTCTGCCTATACTGGCGCTCGCGTTCACCGTCTGGTGGCAGTCTGACGGCCACCAGACCGAGATGCGGTTGCGGCCGCAAATGGGCCATAACTTTCCCGTCGGGGCCGTCGCATTCGGTCCGGATGGGAACACCGTCGTCTCGGGAGGCTGGGACACGACCGTAAGGCTCTGGGATACGCGCACCGGAGAACTCGTCCACGTGATGGACGGCCATGAGGGGGCGGTGTTATCGGTCGCATTCGCAGCGGATGGACGGATGCTCGCCTCGGGAAGTCAGAACGGCACGGTTCGCCTTTGGGATCCGCAAAGCGGTGAGATGATCCGCACGCTGACCGGTCATGACGGGGAGGCGACCTCCGTCGCCTTCAGTTCGGACGGACGCACTTTGGTCTCGGGTAGCCACGACAACACCTTGCGCCTCTGGGACCCACAGGGTGGAGAGTTGATCCACACTCTCACCGGGCATGAGGGACCGGTGATGTCCGTGGCGTTCAGCGCGGACGGGCGTACGGTTGCCTCGGTGAGTTGGGACAACTCGGTCAGGCTGTGGAACGCTCGGAGCGGCCAGCAACTGCATACGCTGGTAGGTCATGAAGACACCGTTCTATCGGTCGCGTTCAGTGCTGATGGGAAGATGCTGGTGTCCGGCGGTCACGATCGGACCGTGCGCATCTGGGATGCTGAGAGTGGCGAGCCGGTCCGAACACTGGCCGGCCACGAAGACTTGGTGACCTCCGTCGCCATCAGTCCGGACACCCGCTTGCTGGCGTCAGGCAGTGAAGACGGCTCGGTACGCCTTTGGAGGCCGTTGACCGGGGAGTTGGTAGGAACCCTCACTGGTCACGAGCGCCCAATTTCGTCGGTCGCCTTCAGTGCGGATGGGCGAATGCTGGCGTCCAGCGGTCAGGACGCCACGGTGCGTCTCTGGAACCCAGAGAGCGGAGAGACCATCCGCAGGATCATCGGCCATGAAGCCATGCTGCCAGTGCGCGATATCACGCTGCAGGAAGGGTCCGTGCGGGTAATCGCATTCAGCCCGGACGGCGGGATTCTGGCCTCGGGGAACATCGATGGTGGAGTACGCTTCTGGCACCCGCTGCGCGGCGAGTTGATTGGCGAACTGGCCTACCGCCACTTCGGCCCCGTCGCGTCGATCTCGTTCAGCACGGACGGGAGCATGCTCGCCACCGGAGGCTATGACGCCAAGGTGAATCTTTGGGAGGTGCAGAGCCGAAGACTGATCGGCACGGTACATCACTTCCCGCACCGGGTTTCCTCGGTCGCAATCAGCCGGGATGGAGAGGCGCTCGCGTCCGCGAGTGGGCTAGACGAGTTGAGTCTCTGGCACCTCGAAAGCGGTGCGTTGATCCGCTCGTTCGCTGGACATGAACCGATCGTCGGATCGCTCGCGTTCAGCCCCGACGGGACCACGCTGGCCTCGGCAAGCTCGGATGGCACTGTTCGATTGTGGGCATGGCAAAGCGGCGAACCTATCCATACGTTTTCTGTCGATGAAGATGGCGGCAGCATCGGGGTCGCTTTCAACGCGGACGGGAGCCTGCTGGCAACGGGAGGCCCGGACGCCGCGGTACGTGTGTGGGACCCGGTTGGTCTCAGGCTACTCCACACGCTTGTGGGCCACGGTGCATTGGTGTCGGACGTCGCGTTCAACGCGGACGGACACTTGCTGGCGTCGGGCAGTTCCGATGGCACGGTGCGTCTCTGGGATCCGGAGAGCGGGGACACACTCCGGACTCTCGTCGGCCATGAAGGGATGGTGTGGTCCGTTGCGTTCAGCCCAGATGGGGACACACTGGCTTCGGCCAGTCTGGATAACACGGTCCGCCTGTGGGACCCGCAGACCGGACGCGAGATGCTGGTGACGCAGCGCGTGCCCGGCGATGAGTGGCTGTCTTGGCGGCCGGGAAACGCCTACTACGCATCGAGCGAGGGGGGCGATGCCGGAAGGTATATGCGCATCGCCTTCCCGCATGAACGGTGTTGGCTCTATCGGCTGCTGTTCGACCGGTCACGCTGCCCCCTTTACCCGCTCGAGTGGTATCGCGATGACTTGAGGCGCGATGGCCAATCCGGCGAAGCCGATCTGCCGACGGCGTTTGAGGGGCCGGCGCCGTCGATTGCGCCCCAGCAGCTTCGTTACATCTGGTCTCAGATCGTGAATTGAACGCCGGTTCTCGTAATCGGCTGGCGAAGCCAAGCTGCCTGAGGTGGCGTCGGTATCGACCGTCAGACAGCCGGGCCCGCGACGACATGTCTGTCGCGCAAGTCGCCAATCTGGTGGGCGGTGAGGCCGAGCACATCGGCCAGGACGGCGTCGGTGTCGGCCCCCAGTACCGGGGCCGGCGAGGACGGGCGCCGCGGCGACGCCGACGCGCTGATTGGGGAGCCGGGCACCAGCATGCGTCCGATCCCCGGCTGGTCTATCCAATCGAACAGCGGGTTGGCGGGCGACACGCGGGCATCCTCCGTCAGCGCCTGACGGAAGGTCTGGAACGGCCCCCAACTGACGCCGTGCTCCTCGAAGAGGGTGCGAATGTCGTCAAGCGACCGCGTGGCGCACCAGGGCGCGACGATGCCCTCGATTTCGGCGCGGGCGGTGAAGCGATCGCCCTCTTTATTGAAGTCGACGCCCAGTCGGCGCTCAACCTCGGCCAGCGCCTCGGCCGAACCCGTGGCGGCAATCAGGGCCCGCCACTGCCGCGGCGTCACGGCCACGATCATGATCCGCCGTCCGTCGGCGGTTCCGAAGTCCAGGCCCAGCGTGCCGTAGACGTCGTTGCCCATGGACGGGCGGTCGACATCGTTGACCTGGGCTTCTGCCAGCGGACCCAGCGTTGCCGCCAGTGCGAACGCAACGTCGGACAGCGCCAGGGTCAGCAACTGGCCCTCGCCGGTCAGCCGGCGGTGGCGTTCACCCGCCACCAGCGCCAGGGCCGACTGGATGCCGGTGATCACGTCCCAGGCCGGCAACACGTGGTTGACCGGTGCCTCCGGCGTCGCCTGTCCGGTAACGAAGGCAAAGCCGCTGGCAGCGTTTACGGTGTAGTCGATCTCAGACGTGCCGTCGTGGTTGCCCTGCAGGCTGACCGCGACCAGGTCGGGACGCTGCGCCTGAAGCGCCGGATAGGCGAGCGGGCCCACCATCGGCAGGTTGGTAAGGAAGAGGCCGGCGTTGTCGCCCGGTGCTGTCACCAGGGCAGCGGCCAGCTCGCGCCCCTCGGGCCGTTTCAGGTCGATCGCGATCGACCGTTTCGACTTATTCAGCCCCGCCCAATAGAGGCTTACGCCGTCGGCCGTGACCGGCCAGCGATGGTGGTCGATGCCGCCGCCGATGGGATCGAACCGGATCACCTCGGCGCCGAGCTGCGCCAGCGTCATGCCGCCCAGCGGTGCGGCCACGAAGGCTGAACCTTCGACAATGCGAAGGCCCTGCAGCAGCCTATTCATCGGTGTGGGAGCTCCGGTAACGGGATGGTTCTCGGGCTCACGGCCCGCAGATGTCAGCGGCCCTTGAACGCAGCCGACCGCTTTTCCATGAATGCAGCGACGCCTTCGCGGTAGTCCTCAGTCAGACCGGCTGAGCGCTGGAGGTCGCGCTCCAGGTCAAGCTGGGTGTCAAGATCGTTGGCGAGAGAGGCGTTCAGCGCCTGCTTGATCATGCCCAGCCCCTTGGTCGGCTGTGTGGCCAGATGGCGGGCCAGCGCCATCGCCTCGCTCATCAGTTGGTCATCCTCAACCACGCGCCAGATCATGCCCCAGTCGGCCGCCGTTTCGGCCGGGATCTTGTCACCCAGCAGCGCCAGGCCGGCTGCGCGCGCACTGCCGACAACGCGTGGCAAATGGTAGGTCCCGCCCATGTCGGGCACCAGGCCCAGCTTGCAGAAGGCCTGAAGGAAGCTGGCGGACCGCGCGGCAAGCACGAGATCGCAGGCCAGCGCCAGGTTGGCGCCGGCCCCGGCTGCAACCCCGTTCACTGCGGCGATCACCGGCTTGGGCAGGCGGCGAAGGCGGCGGACCAGCGGGTTGTAGTAGGTGCCGAGCGTGTGGCCCAGATCCGGGGGGCTGTCATCGGTGGACATGATGCGATCGGACAAGTCCTGCCCCGCGCAAAAGCCCCGGCCGGCGCCTGTGATCAGCATGGCCCGCAAGTCCGCCTTGCCTTCCACGATCTCCATCGCTTCGGAGACCTCTTCATGCATCTCAGTCGTGAAGCTGTTGAGACGGTCGGGCCGGTTCAGGGTGAGAACGGCGACCCCGCCATTCTCCTCAAACGTGATCGTCTGCCAAACCATGGGAGTTGCCTTCCGACGGGTTCGCCACCTTGGGCTCGGTCATCAGGGGCGATTAGAAGCGATACAACAGGACGACCCGGGAGGTGTCCAGTGCCGAAAGAAGGCTGGAGAGGGAGCGGACGACTGAGCCTTTGGCACTCGCGTGAGTGCACCCAGCCTCTGGCCTCAAGGATACGGCGATGGACGGAAGATCGCCGGAAAAGTATCGTTGCGTCAAAACCTTGGGCGCCGTTGTGCGACCCTTGCAGGATCGGGAAGGAAGGCGCCGCCATGTCCCTTACGCTGTTTGAGCGCCACCGCGATGTGCTGGATCGCGCCGTCGCCGCAATCCGGGATCGCGGGTACTGGAGCGCGTTTTCGGAGATCCCGAGCGGCAAGATCTATGGGGAGACCGCAGCCGCGGATGGGCTGGCGTCCTATCAGGCCTTGCTGGGCAAGCCCTTTCCGCTGGCCGATCAGCCGGCGACCATCGACTGGGTCAGTTCCGAGACCAGCCCGTATGGCACCGCGCTTGGCATCACTTATCCGCTGTCCGACATCAGTGCCCTGATCGCGGCAAGCCGGCTTGCCGCCAATCGCTGGCGCAAGACCACGGTGGAAGAGCGCACGGGCGTGTGCCTTGAGATCCTGCACCGGCTGAACGCCCGCAGCTTCGAGCTTGCCCATGCCGTGATGCAGACGACGGGGCAGGGTTTCATGATGGCCTTCCAGGCCGGCGCCCCGCATGCGCAGGACCGTGGGCTTGAGGCCGTCGCCTATGCCCATGAGGAGATGACACGGGTGCCGCAGCACGCGGCTTGGGAGAAGCCCCAGGGCAAGGCGGATCCGCTGAAGCTGGACAAGACGTTTCGGCTGGTGCCGCGCGGCATCGGCCTTGTCATCGGTTGTTCCACCTTTCCCACCTGGAACGGCTATGGCGGGCTGTTCGCCAGCCTGGCGACCGGCAACGCCGTGATCGTGAAGCCGCACCCGGCCTCCGTGCTGCCGCTGGCGATCACGGTGCAGGTGGCGCGCGACGTGCTGCGCGAGGCCGGTCACGACCCCAACACGGTGCTGCTGGCCGCAGACACTGCCGATCAGCCGATCACCAAGGACCTGGCGATGCGATCGGAGATCGGCATCATCGACTACACCGGGTCGTCGGCCTTCGGCGACTGGCTGGAGGCGAACGCCCGCCACGCTGTGGTCCATACGGAGAAGGCGGGCGTGAACTGGATCGTGATCGACAGCACCGACGACCTGAAGGGCATGGCGCGCAACATCGCCTTCTCGCTCAGCCTCTATTCGGGGCAGATGTGCACGACGCCGCAGAACATCTTCATCCCGGCGAACGGGATAACGGCCGACGGCGCCCATGTCGGGTTCGACCAGGTGGTCGAGGCGATAAAGACGGCGACCGATAAGCTGCTGGCGGATGCGGAGCGGGCAGCGGAGATCCTGGGCGCGATAAAATCCGACGAAACCATCGCCCGGCTTGAGGCCGCCCAAACATCGGGCTCCGTCGCACGCCCGTCGGACGCGCTTGCCCATCCGAAGTTCCCCGATGCACGGGTTCGAACACCGCTGATTCTGAAAACCGATGTGGCTGACGAAGCGGCCTATATGACCGAGCGGTTCGGCCCGATTTCGCTGGCGATCGCCACCAACGGCACGGCAGACGGCCTGACACGCGCCGCCGGCAGCGCGCGCGACCATGGCGCCATCACAGCGTCGGTCTATTCGACGGATCCCGCCGTGCTGGAAGCGGCGGAGGCGGCCGCCATGGACGGCGGCGTGGCGCTGTCCTGCAACCTGACCGGGGGTGTCTTCGTCAACCAGTCGGCCGCATACAGCGACTTTCACGTGAGCGGCGCCAATCCGGCCGGCAATGCCTCGCTGACGGACGGCGCCTTCGTCACCGGCCGGTTCCGCGTCGTGCAGGTGCGCCGGCCGGCGGTGGCGGCATGACCCCTCATGGTTGGGCCAGGATCGGTGGCTAACGACAATTCCGGAAACCACATGAGAGTCTATCTTGGAAGAGCTGTCTCAAGTCTCAGAAAGCGGGGGTGGCGGATGCGAAAGGCCGTAATCCTTAGTGTGGCGGCGGTGTTGGTTGCCGCCTGTGCCCGTCAGCCGATCATCGACACCACCAAGCCGGACTTCGACAACGTGGCCTATCAACAGGACCTGGCGATCTGCGAGCAATTCGCCGATCAGGTCGATGTGGGCAGTGAAGCGCTGGTCGCCGGATTGATCGGGGCAGCCGCCGGCGCAGCGCTGGGCGCGATCGGCGGGGCGATCGCCGGCGATGCCGGCCTTGGCGCCGCGATCGGCGCGGCAACGGGTGGTGGAAGCGGCGTGATTGGCGGTGGAACCAACGCCTATGCCTCGCGCGGAGACGTGTTGCGCAATTGCCTGCGCGAACGGGGCTATGTTGTGTTGGACTAGCGGCCGGCCTCGTCTAGGGCCGCGAGCAGCGCTTCGAACGGCAGCAATACGCAGCGGTGCCGACTCTTCGCTTCGCGTACCGGCGTGAATACCTCCGCCTCGGGCCAGTCGGCCGGAGGCTGGCAGCTGCGCTTCACCATCGCATCCATCACGCCGGCGACATCCCGTAACGCCCGCGGCGTGGTACCGATCGCATGCCGGCCGATCATCGATGCGGCGGCTTCGCACAGCAGACATCCGCGGACCTTGTGGGCGAGCGCCGAGACCGTTTCGCCATCCAGCGACAGTTCCATCGTGACACGATCGCCGCAGAGCGGATTGTCGACCGTGGCAACGCCCTGCGGCGCCTCCAGCCGTCCGGCGCCGGAGCGTGCGCGGGCGAGGTCGATGATCTGCTTCTGATAGATCGCCTCGGTCAACCGGCCGCCTCCAGCCGGGCCAGGGCATCCGGCGTGTCGACGTCCAGCAGCACACCGGCCCGATCCATAGGCACCTCGGCCACGACCTCTTCGTTCTCGCCGATCAGATGCTTGGCGCCGACATCGCCTGACAAGTCCTGCATGGCCGCGAAGAACCGACGGTCCCAGAGCACCGGGTTGCCGCGCTTGCCGTTCCATGTCGGCACCACGATCGCGCGCCCTTCCAGCGGGTTGAAGGCGCCGATCAGGCGGTCGAGATCCGCCGCCGTTACCCGGGGCATGTCGCCGAGGCAGACGACTGCGCCGTCAATGCCGTCCGGCAGGGCGGCGACCCCGACCTTAAGGGAAGCGCTCAGGCCTTCCGCGAACTCCGAATTGTTCACGAGAGCGACAGGCCGGTCGCCGAGCGACGCCCGGACCTCTGCGGCCTGATGGCCCGTCACCACGACGACGGTTGACGCCGATGACGCCAAAGCGGCGTCGACTGCGTGGGCTACCATGGGCTTGCCGTCGACAAGGGCCGTCAGCTTGTTCGTCGCGCCCATGCGCCGCGACTGCCCCGCTGCGAGCACAAGGGCAGCGATGCGTGGTCGGCCATCGGTCGCCCGCGCGGCCGGTTCTTCCGGCGTTCCCGATCGCGGTTGCGGCCGGGTGGGGATCTCCGTCAAGAGCCCGCCGACGCCGAGACCCATGATCTCGTCACGTCCGACGGGCAGTCCCGCGACCTGCCGCTGCAGCACCCAGTCGAAGCCGTTCAGCTTCGGTGAGCGTGCGCAGCCCGGCAGCCCAAGCACCGGGACATCGCCGATCCGGGCCGTCAGCAGCAGATTGCCGGGATCGACCGGCATGCCGAAATGCTCAACATCGCCGCCGGCGAGTTCAATGGCAGCAGGCAGAACATCGCGCCGGTCGGTGATCGCCGAGGCTCCGGCGATCAGGATCATCTGGGCGCCATCTGCCATCATTGCGCGCAACGTTCGCGCCAGATCAGGGGCGTCGTGCGCGCATCGCCGCTCGGCCACCAGCCTTCCGCCCACGGAGGCGACCCGGCGCTCGGTGACCTGTGAGGTCTTGTCCAGGACCTTCGCGGCCGTTCCCGGCAGCTGCGTCTGCACCAGGGCGAACCGCAGGGGCCTGAATGCGGCCATGCGTAGGACAGGCCCGCTGGCGGTCAGCGCCGCGGTCACGCGATCCATCACGGGAGCTGCCACCGCGAAGGGGATGATCTTGACCGTCGCCACCATCTGACCCGGCGCCACTGCCGCCAGATGCGGCAGCGTGGCGATCGTCACCGCCTCATCGATCGCATTCAGCCGATCGATTCCATGCGCGTCGGTCACGAAGACGCCCGCTGTGTCGGCGAACAGATTGACGCGGCCCGTGAAGGCCGGGCCGCAGCTGATGCCGGCGCCCGCCGCAGCCTCGGCAATCTCAGCGGCCGCCGTGTCTTCGTGGACATCGCCGGCTTCGAGCTTGGCGGCCGTCACCGCTGTTACCCCTGCCGAAGCAAGCTGTTCCAGGTCCCTTGCGGAAAGATGCCGTCCTTTCTTGAAGGCGATGCCATCAGCCTTCACGGCATGGGCCAGGATCGCGCCTTCGGCCTGATCGAGGGGCAGGGCGCCGAAGATCATGCCGCTGGGTCCTGCCGCAGAGCGCGCGTCATCTGGGCGATCACGGCGATGGCGATCTCCGCCGGCGAAACCGCACCCAACGGCAGGCCGGCGGGTCCGTGGATGCGGGCAAGCGTGGCTTGGTCGTGGCCGAGGCTCGCCAGTCGGTCCAGCCGCGCGGCATGCGTCTTCTTGCTGCCGAGCGAGGCGATGTAGAAGGCCGGAGACCGGAGCGCCATGTCCAACGCCGGATCGTCCAGCTTGGGGTCGTGGGTCAGCGTAACGACGGCGGTGCGGGCATCGGGCGCAAGGGCTTCCAACGCCTCGTCGGGCCAGTCGCGGTTGACGCGAACGTCCGGAAACCGTTCGTCGCTTGCGAAGGCACGCCTCGGATCGACGACCGTTACGTCGTAACCGGCGATCGAAGCCATGGGCACCAGCGCCTGGGCAATATGCACCGCGCCCACGACGATCAGCCTGAGCGGCGGATTGAAGACGTTGATGAACAGGCGCCTGCCGTCATGGTCGACGGTCCGGCTGCAGTCGGCCCTGACAGCCGCGTCGATTTCCGCCTGCAACGCGGTATCCGAGGCCTGGCCATCGACGATCAGCGTCTCGTCCCCGCTGGCCAAGTCCGTCACCAGCACTGCCGGCCGCTTGTCGGCCTGCGCCTGCAGCAGGGCCTGCAGCGTCGCGTGCTTCATTCGACCTTCTCAACAAAGACCTGGACATTGCCGCCGCAGGCCAGGCCCACATCCCAGGCCTGCTCGTTGCTGATGCCGAAATCCAGCAGCCTGGGCGTACCCGTGTCCATCACGGTCAGGGCCTCCTGGATCACGGCACCTTCGATGCAGCCGCCGGACACGGAGCCAACCATCCGGCCGTCGCGGTCGACGGCAAGCTGGCTGCCGACGGGGCGGGGGGAAGATCCCCAGGTCTTGACTACGGTCGCCAGGGCGACATCGCGTCCCTCGGCACGCCAGTCGGCGGCCTGCGCCAGGATACTCTCGCTCGCGTTCATCGGCCTTCTCCCACCGGCCACCGCCTCACGCCGCGCTGGCCAAGCTGCGCCATCGGGTGATGTTCGCGCGTTCACCGACCGGGTCTTTGGAAAGGGCTTCGACCAGATCGGTCAGGCTGGCCAAGTTGTGCACCGGCAGAAAGGCGTCCACATGCGGCATCATCACCCGCGCGCCTTGGGATTTGGGCGCATAGCGCTCGTACCGCAATAGGGGGTTCAGCCACACCAGCCGGCGACAGCTGCGGTGCAGCCGGTCCATGGCTTCGCGCAGGGCTTCGGGCTCGTCCCGCTCCAAGCCGTCGGTGATCAGCAGGACGACCGCGCCCTGGGCCAGCACGCGGCGCGACCACCATTGGTTGAAGTCGTGCAGGCAGCGGGCGATACGCGTGCCGCCGGACCAGTCGTCGGCCACCTGTCCGACCTTCTGCAGCGCCACATCCACGTCCCTGTGCCGCAGATAGCGGGTGATGTTCGTCAGCCGCGTACCGAATACGAAGCTGTAGACGCGATCCCGGTCAGTGGTCACGGCATGCAGGAAATGCAGCA
This sequence comes from Anaerolineae bacterium, assembly GCA_028285185.1. Classification (GTDB taxonomy): domain Bacteria; phylum Pseudomonadota; class Alphaproteobacteria; order DSM-16000; family Inquilinaceae; genus JACKIG01. The sequence continues at coordinate 16,511 of JANQQD010000140.1, forward strand.
GCATGCGCGAATAGTGGCTCATGGAGCCGGAAATGTCGCAGAGCACGACAAGCGGCGGGGTCCGCACGCGGTGGCGCTTGCGCGCCAGATCGATCACCGCACCACCGCCGCGCAACGACTGCCGCAGCGTGCGTCTGAGGTCCACGCGAGGGCCGGCCGGATGCGTTTCGAACCGCCGGGTGCGGAGCGCGTCCAATGGCAGGGCCATTTCCGCGATCAGGCGCTTGGCCTCGGCAATCTCGGCTGCGGTCATCTGTTCGAAGTCGCGTTGGCGCAGCACTTCCTTGTCCGACCAGGTGAGGCGGGCGTCGACCTCCATTTCCGGATCTTCGCCGTCGGGGCTCTCGCCTTCGCCGGGCTTTCGCTCCCGCTGCAGGGCCTCGGCCACCCGGCGGCTGACATCCGACTTGTCCTCACCGCTGTCGACCGACATCTGCGGCAACAGCATCGCCATTGCCCGCTTTAGCAGCTCAGGATTGCGCCAGAAGAGGTGGAATGCCTGGTCGAAGATCTCCCGCTGATCACGGCGGTTCACCAGTGCTGCGTGCAGGGCCCAATAGAAGTCGTCCCGACGCTCGATACCCACGGCTTCCACGGCCTCTAGCGCGGCCAGCACCTTGCCAGGGCCGACCGGAAGGCCGGCGGCCCTGAGCGCGCGGCAGAACTGCATGACATTCAGCGCGAACCGGCCGCCTGGGGCCGATGCCGGGGCAGATGCCTCAGGCATTGGTGGCTGCCAGCTCCGCGTTCACCTCGGCCAGCAGGCGTTCGGCTTCGCCGCCCTGCAGCTTCTGGATGTCGTCCTGGTATTTCAGAAGAGTGCCGACGGTGTCGTTGATCGTCTGGGAATTCAGCTCGATCACGTCCAGCTCGGTCAGCGCCTGGGTCCAGTCCAGCGTCTCAGCCACGCCCGGCAGCTTGAACAGATCCTCCTGGCGCAGGCGCTGGATGAAGGCGACGATCTGGGCGGACAGGCGCGCCGGAGTCTTGGGGCGCTTGACCTCGATGATGCGGCGCTCGCGCTCCGCATCCGGATAGTCGACCCAGTGGTAGAAACAGCGGCGCTTCAGCGCGTCGTGGATCTCGCGGGTGCGGTTGGAGGTGATGATGACGATCGGCGGCTCTTCAGCCTTGATCGTGCCAATCTCAGGGATCGTGATCTGGAAATCGGACAGGATCTCCAGAAGGAAGGCCTCGAACGGTTCGTCGGTGCGGTCCAGTTCGTCGATCAGCAATACCGGCGGGCCCGACAGATCCGGCGCGAGCGCCTGCAATAATGGGCGGCGGATCAGAAACTTCTCGGCAAAGATATCCTCTGCCAGGCTGTCGCGATCGCGGTCTCCGACGGCTTCGGAAAGCCGGATCTCCAGCATCTGGCGCGGATAGTTCCATTCATAGACCGCAGAGGCGACATCGAGCCCTTCATAGCATTGCAGACGCACCAGCCGCCGCTCCAGCACCCGGGAAAGGACCTTGGCGATCTCGGTCTTGCCGACTCCGGCCTCGCCTTCCAGGAACAGGGGCCGGCGAAGCTTCAACGCCAGGAACAGGGAGGTTGCTAGCGACCGTTCCGCCACATAGTCGCCCTCGCCGAGCGCGCTGAGGGTTGCGTCGACGGAGGCGGGAAGGGGGCGTGGCATGGTCTCTCGCTTAACTCTTGCGTCGGGTAGTGGGCTTGCGAAACCAGTATCGAAGGTGTGTGCCGTGCGCCAAGGGGCAACCCGGAAGGCGCCTCATGCATGTTCCAGCATCGGGGAGAACACGGCTTGCGGCGCGGCCAGCCCCTTCAGGTCATGGGTGCCTTCCGGCCGCAGCTGCACGGGACTGGCGGCGGCAAAGGCCTCCGTCGTGAGAATGGGCCGCCCAAGCTCGCGGGTCAGCTTCTCGATCCGCGAGGCGAGGTTGACCGCCGGGCCGACCACCGTGAAATCCAGCCGGTCATCGGCGCCGATATTGCCGTAGAAGACGGTCCCGACATGCAGGGCGATGCCGGCCTCGAATTCCAGCTTCCCGCCCTCGCGCCGCCTGGC